>JBEVHG010000155.1:0-9446 GCA_040511335.1 Mycobacterium sp.
GCGACGCTGCTGCAGGACTGGAGCCAGTTCGCGGCGCCCGCGGTGTTCGGCGTCGCGATGCGCGTCTACGCCAGTAGCCGGCTGACCGAGGCCAAGCCGGTGCACAATCTGGTGGTCTCCAATGTGCCGGGCCCGCAGGTTCCGCTGTACTACCTGGGCTCCGAGGTCAAGGCGATGTATCCGCTGGGCCCGATATTCCACGGCTCCGGACTCAACATCACCGTGATGTCGCTGACCGGCAAGCTCGACGTCGGCATCGTGTCGTGCCCCGAGCTGCTGCCCGATCTGTGGGACATGGCAGACGACTTCGCCGTCGCCCTCGACGAGCTGCTCGACGCGACGAAGTAGCTGCCTGACCGGGGCACCCCGCAGTTCATGGCAGCATGTGGTGCCATGAGGCTCAAGATCGGGCTCCTGGCCGTGGCGCTGGCGGTGCTGCTGTTCGCGGGCTGCAGCAGGCTGGTCGACGGGCGCGCCGTCCTCTCGGCGCCCAGGCCGGGTTCGCCCGTGCAGTGGGTGCCATGTGCGGCCGCTCCGTCCGACGAGTCCCGCATCCCGGCCGGCGCCGAATGCGGCATGCTGTCTGTGCCGGTCGACTATGCCCAGCCCGACGGCGAGGTCGCCCAGATCGCGATGATCCGCTTCGGGGCCACCGGGGCCAAGATCGGCTCGCTGGTGATCAACCCGGGCGGGCCCGGCGAATCGGGCGTCCAGGCTGCGGCCGCGTTGGTGCCGACGTTGCCGCCGAACATCCGCGAGCGCTTCGACCTGGTCGGCTTCGATCCGCGTGGGGTCGCGTCGTCCACGCCGGCGGTGTGGTGCAACTCCGATGCCGACAACGACCGGTTACGGGCCGACCCGCAGGTGGACTACTCGCCCGCAGGGGTCGCCCACATCGAGAAGGAGACCACGGACTTCGTCCAGCGCTGCGTGGACAAGATGGGCAAAGAGTTTCTGGCCAACGTCGGAACGGCCAATGTGGTCAAGGATCTAGACGCCATGCGGGCCGCGCTCGGTGATGAGAAGCTGACCTACCTGGGTTATTCGTACGGCACCCGGATCGGGGCGTCTTACGCCGAAGCGTTCCCGCAGAACGTGCGGGCGATGGTGCTCGACGGCGCGGTCGACCCCAATGCCGACCCGATCGAGGCCGACATCCGCCAGGCCGCCGCGTTCCAGAAGGCGTTCAACGACTACGCCGCCGACTGTGCAACCGATCCGACCTGCCCGCTGGGCACCGACCCGGCCAAGGCCGTCGACGTCTATCGCAGCATGGTCGACCCGCTCGTCGAGAAGCCGGCCGAGACCAACGATCCCCGTGGTCTGAGCTACAACGACGCCATCGTCGGGACCATCCTGCCGCTGTATTCGCCAAACCTGTGGCGGCACCTCACTTCCGGCCTGACCGAACTCAAGGACGGCGCCGGCGACACCATGCTGGTGCTGGCCGACATGTACATGGGCCGCGACGCCGAAGGCCACTACAACAACTCGACCGACGTGCGGGTGGCGGTCAACTGCGTCGACCAGCCGCCGGTCACCGACCGGGCCGCCGTCGTCGAAGAGGACCGCCGGGTCCGAGAGGTGGCGCCGTTCATGAACTACGGCGAGTTCACCGGCCACGCCCCGCTCGGCACCTGCGCCTTCTGGCCGGTTCCGCCGACCACCAAGCCGCACGAGATCTCGGTCACCGGCTTACCGCCCATCCTCGTGGTGTCGACGACCAATGATCCGGCGACGCCGTATCAGGCCGGCGTCGATCTGGCCCGCCAGCTCGGTGGCACCCTGGTCACCTTCGAAGGCACCCAGCACACCGTGGTGTTCCAGGGGAACACCTGCGTCGACGACATCGCGGCGCGCTACCTGATCGACCTGGTGGTGCCGCCGCCGGGCACCCGGTGCTGACCATCGAGCAGGTCGGGGAGGCCGACCTGCCGGAGCTCATGCCGATGCTGCGGGCCTACTGCGATTTCTACCGGGTGGATCCGCCCGACGAGCGGCTGACGGCACTGGTGACCGCGCTGATCGCCAACCCGCCTGAGGGGCTTCAGCTCATCGCCCGGGATTCTGGAACACCGGTCGGTTTCGCGACGATCTACTGGACATGGCAGACCTTGCACGCCGCACGGGTGGGCGTGCTCAATGACCTGTACGTGGTGCCCGGGGTGCGTGGCGGCGGAACCGGGCGGGCACTGATCGAGCGGTGCCGCGAACTGTGCCGCGAGCACGGCGCGGCGAAACTGGTGTGGGAGACGGCCCCCGACAACACCACCGCCCAAAGGCTTTACGACGGGGTAGGCGCCGAAAAGTCGGCCTGGCTCAGCTACGAGCTGGACGCCTGAGCAGGTCACCGTCGCATCACCATCCGATTGCCGACGGATCTCTGCTCCTCGTCAAACGCAGTCTCACCGTCGGTACCCGTGCGAGCATGGCTGCCATGTGGAGGGTGGGGAGGTTGATCGCGGCGCCGCTCGCGGTCATGGTGGTCGTCGGCAGCGCCGCTCCGGCCGCGTGGGCGGCGCCCGAGGCGTTGGTGTGGGGTGGCTGCGAACGCTTCGCCGTCGACACCAGCGCCATCCCGACCGCGCAGTGCGGCACTGTGCCCGTTCCCGTCGACTGGGATAACGCTGCCAAACCCGAAGGCGCACAGGCGCAATTGGCGGTGATCCGGGTGCCCGCGACCGGCGAGAAGGTCGGCGCACTGATGGTCAACCCGGGTGGACCCGGAGCGTCGGCGGTCGACACCGTCGCCGGCATGGCAGCGGCGCTGACGGACACCGAGATCCGCCGCCGGTTCGACCTGGTCGGCTTCGACCCGCGCGGTGTCGGGCATTCGACGCCCGAACTGCGCTGCCGCACCGACGCCGAGTTCGACGCCTACCGGCGGGAGCCGATGGCCGACTACAGCCCCGCCGGCGTTGCGCGCATCGAGCAGATCTACCGCGAGTTCGCGCAGCGCTGCGTGGACCGGATGGGCCCGGAATTCCTGGCGAACGTCGGAACCGCGTCGTCGGCCCGCGATATCGACGCGGTGCGCGCGGCGCTCGGGGAAGACCAGATCAACTATCTCGGCTTCTCTTACGGAACGGAATTGGGCGCCGCCTACGCCGAACGCTTCGGCGACCGGGTCCGGGCCATGGTCCTCGACGGCGCCGTCGACCCGAGCCTGGACCCGATCGCCGAGACCATCCGTCAAATGGCCGGCTTCCAAACGGCTTTCAACGCTTATGCCGCCGACTGCGCGCAGTCGGCGGGCTGCCCGCTGGGCACCGACCCGGCGCAGTTCGTCAGCCGCTACCACCAGCTGGTCGACCCGTTGGTGCAGCGGCCCGGCATCACCTCCGATCCGCGCGGGCTGAGCTATCAGGACGCGATCACCGGCACCGTCAGCGCGCTCTACAGCCAGCGCTTCTGGAAATACCTCACCAGCGGGCTGCTTGGCCTGCAGCGCGGCACCGACGCCGGGGATCTTCTGCTGCTGGCCGACGACTACCAGAAGCGTGACGCGAACGGGCATTACGCCAATCGGCAGGACGCCTTCAACGCCATCCGTTGTGTCGACTCGGCGTACCCGACGGACCCGGCGGTGTGGGCCGACGCCGACCGCCGGATCCGCGAGGTGGCGCCGTTCCTGAGCTACGGAAGCTTCACCGGCTCCGCACCGCGCGACGTGTGCGCGATGTGGCCGGTGCCGCCGACGTCGTCGCCGCATCCGGCGTCGCCGGGACCGGGCAAGGTCGTCGTGGTGTCGACCACCGGCGACCCGGCCACCCCGTATCAGGCCGGCGTGGACCTGGCCCGCCAACTCGGCGCGGCGCTGATCACCTTCGAAGGCACCCAGCACACGGTGGTTTTCAACGGCGATGCCTGCGTCGACACCGCAGTGGTGCGCTTCCTCGTCGACGGGGTGACCCCGCCGAACGGTTTGCGGTGCTAAAACTCAGCGGTCGCGTAATTTTCGAGCCGAACTTGAGACGGGCCGACCTGCTGAAAATAGCAATGCCTGGCCCGATCGATCGACCGTCTCATATGTGGTCACATTCGAGACACCTTCGAGACACCGGAGTGGTACCTGAAAACGGGGGGAGCCAGCAACTCCGGTACCCGAGAATGTGCGTTGGTAAGCCCAGCCGGGGGATTAATACGCCGACTTTGTGTCACCGGGCTGCCGCTACTGCGGCTCGGCTTCTATACGTGCCCGGCGCGCACCGGTACCCCTCGGGCGTCGCTGTTTGCGGAGCCGGGTGGTCGGATGCTCGCTGATGTCCAGTCCCGACCCGCTCGTGTGCCGGTCCTCCCAGTAGTAGGCCTCTTCGTAGTAGGTGCGAACAAGCTGCTCCCAGTACGACATCACGGTGCGCATTGCCGTATCGGACGCTGCCGAATCGAATTGTCCGCCCCTGACCTCGACATCTCGTATCACGAGGAGGTGTTGCACGACCACCTCGGCCCGGTCGAGGATCTCGATGCTCCGACCGACGCGCCGGAATCCCTCGTGGTCGCCGAGAGCACCGAACGCGCTGATCCATCGCGCGATTGTCGTTTCCTGCGCGTGGGCGAGCGCGAGAATTGCCAGGAGAGCGTGGTCACGCCATTGACCGTCCCGGAGAAGAACGGGAAGCCGATCGGTTTGCAGCGCCGACGCGCGTTCCTCGTTGACCTCGATCATCACGTCCACACCACCGGGGTCGGGAGGGTTCGGAAGAAGCTGCGCAGCACGCGCACGTGCTGGCGCGACGTGAAACTCGATCTCCGGCGACAGACGCATGTGGCCGCCAACATCGAGCAGCTGGAACATGGCGATCCCCGAGAAGTAGAAGACCTGGTCGAGCGCGTAGGCCGCGCCACGGCCGAGATCCACCCAGCGTCGTGCCTCTCGACGGCGCAGGATCACGTCCACCACCGAGCCCGTCAACAACAGCAGGACGAGGCCCGCGACGAACGCTGTGAGGAGCGGGTGGTCGAGCCAGAAGGACCAATCCAACGGCCAGTCGGACAGCACGAGCACCGACGCGAGCACGATCGCGAGCGCAGGGAGGAACCGCCGAAGAACGGGGATCACACGTTCCTCCTACCGCGCCACGCTAAGCTCGGCCTCCACCCGCACAGTCGCGCAGACAGCGGGCGGCGACCCCGATCGACCCGGAACGCGTCAGCCGACTCGCAAATCATACCCGGCGGCCGAATCAGCCAACCAAGCTGAATACGCGGGTTCGATTCCCGTCATCGGTTCAGACATAAGGCCTGAGTCGGGGCCGTTTTTCCCTCACTCGCCAGTTTGAGCCGGAATCCCGTACCCCCGGGTACCCCGGCGCTCGACATCAGAGGTAGTTGCACGGCGTAGCCTCGACCAGCTCGACTTCGCGGCGCGGCAAGCCGAACAGCCTGTAGAACCTGCTGGTTGAGCTTTGTGATTCGATGAACACGTCGCCGACGATCTTCGAGTGCCGCGCATGCGCAGCAGCGGCGTCCTGGGCGCTAGGTTTCGTCGGTGCCCGCCATGCGGCGGACGGCCGCGTCGATGGCAGCGCCCTCGCGCTCGACTTCGTCCACGTACAGGCGTCCCCACGCGATGCGGTCGTCGCTGATTCCCATGACCAGGACGCCGCGTTCATCGAGCGGGGTACCGTCCGCCTTGGTTCCCGTCCAGCGGACCTCGACGAAGATCGTGCCGCCGTCGACCGCCGATCGCAGGAGCTCTGCGCGAAAGTCCGGGATCGCGCCGAGCAACGCCGACCAATTCGCGCGTACTTGGTCGATTCCCTGGAAAGCGCGTGCCGGATGCAGCGGCTGCTCGCTGCGGTAGTCCTCGTGGAAGCAGGCAAGCATGCCTTCGAGGTCGTGTGCGTTCTGCGCAGCCGCCGGCCGGTCGATCACGGCCCGCGGGTCTGCCACAGGGCGAGCCTATGTCGCAATGCAGGCGGCGGCAACGGTCGCGCCAGAGCGTCGATTGCCCGAGCGTGCGGAAGGTCCCTTGATCGGGCGCGGATGGAGCTTGGTTGTGGGCTGTCGCCGGTCGTAGGCTCGCCTCAGTGGCCGAGATAACTGTTGTTCGGGCGGGTGTCGAGCGGTTGGATGAGCTGGTCGCCTTCTGGAAACTTCTCCATCGCCACCAGTCATCGGTTGCTACGGCCGTGCCAGGTCTCGACGTGCTCTCGGAGTCGGACAGCGCGGTGATCGTCGGCAAGATGTACCGCGAGTGGCTTTCGGGCCCCGACTCGTTTGCCTTCCTCGCAGAAGAAGACGGACGGCTTGTCGGCTACGTGGTCGGGTTCTACGACGAGCCGCACTTCATGTGGTCGACCGGTCGGGTCGGTCACATCGACAGCTTCTATGTCCTGCCCGAGCTGCGCGGCCGCGGCGTCGGACGTCTGCTGATGGAGGCGGCCTACGCGGAGATGCGCCAGGCCGGAGCGACCACGGTGGCGTTGGAGATGGTCGCCAGCAACGATGTGGCACGAAGGTTCTACGAGCGAGAGGGATTCACGACCACCTTCGTCCAGATGCACCGGCGGCTCGGCCCTGCCTGAACAGCCCGCGCGACCGTCGCTGGTTTTCGGTGTGCCACAACATGTCTAGGCAACGTCAAGTGGGAGGCGACCAGCTGGGCGTTTACGATCAGGACCTGCCACTTTTGTCAGTGAGAGATGACGACTTTTGAGACGAATATTCGCGCGTTGCAGAACTCGTCTCTTTCAAGACGCGGAACCCTATGGAGCGACCGCCGTCATGGGATCGCCTCGGCCCACTTCATATGCCCCTCAAAGCCAAGCGATGTCGCCAGCGCGCGGTAGCGGTCCCGACAGTCGCGATAGGCGGCCTCGTCACCACGTGCCCGCGCCAGTAGCGCCCGCAGCCGTCGCAGCCAGACTTCACGTATAACCAGTCCTTCGTCAGCAGGCGCGGCCGCTAATCGCTTCATCGCGGCCTCGGCTTCGGCCACGTCACTCTCGGCCCCGTGATCGAGCAGTGTCTCGACCAGAACACCCGTCGCAGCAGGGCCCCACAGCAGCAGCCGTCCCTGGCGGAACAGATGGTCGACGCGCATGACCGGTATGGCGTCATCGCGATCTCCCCGCCGAGCCCTCTCACGTGCCACGTACGCATTGACGATCGGTAATTCGGCCAGGTTGTGTCCCCGGCGCACGAATACGTCGCTGACCTCTGCCACGAGCTTCTGTCCGCGGTCACGCTCCGCAGCGGTGTGGCGGTGCACCAGCGCCATGCCCAGCGCCTCCGACCGAGGCAATGCGGTAAGACGTTGTCCGCCTTCACCACACACGCGTCGTACAGCAACCAGGGCCATAGCCGCACCGTGGCCACAATTTGGCCACAGTTACAGGCAACTGCAGTGATCTGCCGTGATGTCTTTTACCAGATCAGACGTAACCCGGGCCGCTGAACTGGGCCTTCGGATGTAACACGGAATTAACAGCCGGTGCATACGCTGCGGTCATGGACCGCCAGAAGGAATTTGTGCTGCGCACGCTGGAGGAACGCGATATCCGCTTCGTCCGGCTGTGGTTCACCGATGTGCTCGGATACCTCAAGTCTGTGGCCATCGCACCCGCCGAGCTGGAAGGTGCGTTCGAGGAAGGTATCGGGTTCGACGGTTCGTCGATCGAGGGCTTCGCCCGGGTCTCGGAATCCGACACCGTGGCCCGTCCGGATCCGTCGACATTCCAGGTGCTGCCGTGGACGACCAGCCGCGGAGATCATCATTCGGCGCGGATGTTCTGCGACATCACGATGCCCGACGGATCACCGTCCTGGGCGGACTCGCGGCATGTGCTGCGCCGTCAGCTGGCCAAGGCCAGCGATCTTGGCTTCTCCTGCTACGTGCACCCCGAAATCGAGTTCTTCCTGCTGAAGCCCGGTCCGGACGACGGGTCGGTGCCGGTGCCCGCCGACAACGGCGGCTACTTCGACCAGGCCGTCCACGACGCCGCCCCGAACTTCCGCCGTCACGCCATCGATGCGCTGGAACAGATGGGCATCTCGGTGGAGTTCAGCCACCACGAGGGTGCACCCGGCCAGCAGGAGATCGACCTGCGCTACGCAGACGCACTGTCGATGGCCGACAACGTGATGACGTTCCGGTACGTCGTAAAAGAAGTCGCCCTGGGTGATGGCGTGCGCGCGTCGTTCATGCCCAAGCCGTTCGCCGAGTATCCGGGCTCCGCGATGCACACCCACATGAGCCTGTTCGAGGGCGAGACCAACGCCTTCCACACTCCCGACGACCCGCTGCAGCTCTCCGACGTCGGCAAGGCGTTCATCGCCGGCATTCTCGAGCACGCGTCGGAGATAAGCGCCGTCACCAACCAGTGGGTGAACTCCTACAAGCGGCTGGTCCACGGCGGCGAGGCGCCGACGGCCGCGTCGTGGGGTGCGGCCAACCGCTCGGCACTGGTGCGGGTGCCGATGTACACTCCACGCAAGGCGTCGTCGCGGCGCGTCGAAGTGCGCAGTCCCGACTCGGCATGCAACCCGTATCTGACCTTCGCCGTGCTGCTGGCCGCGGGCCTGCGCGGCGTCGAAAAGGGCTACGTGCTGGGTCCGCAGGCCGAGGACAACGTCTGGACCCTGACCCCCGAGGAACGTCGCGCGATGGGCTACCGTGAGCTGCCGGGCAGCCTGGGCGCGGCGCTGGCGGAGATGGAGAGCTCCGAGCTGGTCGCGGAAGCGTTGGGGGAGCACGTATTCGACTTCTTCCTGCGCAACAAGCGCACCGAATGGGAGAACTACCGCAGCCACGTCACACCGTTCGAGCTGAAGGCCTACCTTTCGCTGTAACGGGCGGTCATCACCGGGGAGCGCGTGCGCTACCGTCGTGGGCGTGGCCAAACCAGCGACGCAGCGCCCGAAGCTGCCCAGCGTGGGCCGGCTGGGGCTGGTCGAACCGACGGCCGCCGCGGATCTGGACCGGCTCGGCTGGAACACCGATGCGCACATCGAACTGCTGTGGTCGCTGTCCCGCGCGCCCGACGCCGACACCGCGCTGCGCGCGATGGTGCGGTTGGCCGATGCGGCCGGCAACGGCTGGGACGAACTCAACCGCGCGCTGGTGAAGGATCGCGGCCTGCGCGGCCAGCTGTTCGGGACGCTCGGTTCGTCGCTGGCGCTAGGCGACCACCTCATCGCCCACCCGCAGTCTTGGCATCTGCTGGCCGGCCAGGTGACGTTGCCGTCCGCCAAGGAACTGCGTGACGCCTTCACCGAGATCGCCGAAACGGCCGAAATATCAACGGACACAAGGCCTGCGGTGCAACCGCTGCGGGAGTTCTACCGCGACCGGCTGATGGTGCTGGCGGCGCTCGACCTGGCGTCGACGGTCGAGAACGAGCCGGTGCTGCCGTTCACCACCGTTGGTGCTCACCTGTCCGACCTGGCCGACGCCGCGCTGGGCGCCGCACTGACCGTGGCGAGCCGATCGGTCAGCGGCA
>JBEVHG010000156.1:0-9782 GCA_040511335.1 Mycobacterium sp.
TCATGACCCCCGATACCGGCGTGGCCGTTCCTTCTGATTGACCCCGTCCGACCGTCCCCCTGCGAACCGCTTCATGCCGCACACCGCGGCGAAGGAATGACCGGCAGCCCCATCGCCTGCCCCGCACCGGGAAACCGGCCCTGAAGACGACACCGACCCCCCTGTTCCGCAAGCCGAAAGCAGCACAAGCCTTTTCGATTCTCCTGTCCTGAACAGCGTGCGCCGAATGGCGTCGCCGTCAAGGCCCTGCGGCCGCTTACGCGGTCGGGCTCCGCCCGAGCCTTGACCCCCGACGCCTATTTCGACGCGCCAGCCAGGATCAGGAAGCTCGCAAACAAGCGAAAAAACAACCAGCCGTGGTCTTGACCGTCCCCGCTCCTTCAGGAATGAGCTGGGGAAACTAGTGCCGTCAACAATGGCCAACGTTGCCAAGCGCCCTGTAAACAGTTCCACGGAAACTGGATAGCCGGCTAGGCCGGGTATGCGGATGTCGCCCGGTGGGTGTTGGGGCTGACCCCGTAGGCACGCTTGAATGCGCTGCTCAGCGCGAACGGGGTGCTGTAGCCGACCTGGCGGGCCACCGCGGCGATGGTGACCTGGCTCGACCGCAGCAGGTCGGCGGCCAGGGCGAGGCGCCAGCTGGTGAGGAATGCGATGGGCGGTTCACCCACCTGCTCGGTGAACCTGCGCGCGAAGACCGCCCGCGAACAGCCAACGGCCGCCGCCAGATTCGCCACCGTCCACGGGTGGGCCGGATTGTTGTAGATCAGCTTCAGCGCCGGTCCGACCATCGGGTCCTGCTCGGCGTGCCACCAGGTCGGCGCGTTGCCGGGACGGTCGAACCAGGTGCGCACCACCGCGATCAGCAACAGGTCGAGCAGGCGGTCCAGGTAGGCCTCCTGGCCCGGACCGTCGAAACCCGCCTCCGTCGCGAGCAGATCTACCAGCGGGGTGTCCCATTCGTCGGCCCGCAGCACCGACACGGTCGGCAGCGCGTCGAGTAGCCGGGCGCTGACCTCGCTGCGACCCTCGTAGGCGCAGATCACCGACCTGGTCGACCCGTACATGCTGTTGCCCCAGGTTCGCACCCCGATGGACATCTCGAACCGCAGGTCGTCGCCGGACAGCGTGGTGCAGCGCTGGCCGGGATGGATGACGACCATCGGGGTGGTGGCAGGGCCGTCGGCGAACACAAAGTGCTGGATGCCGCGGGCCAGCGCGACGTCACCTGGCCCCAGCCAGACCGTTCCGCTGCTCTCACCCACGATGACCGCGCTGCCGTGGGTGTGGCAGATCAACGTCAACGGCGCCTCGTCGCGGATGCTCATCGACCACGGCGGATCCATCACCATCCGCAACACGAATGCGCCGCGCGCTCGCACACCGTCGAGCAATCCGACCACGGCGTCCACGCCGGGAGCCTATCGGCCGTAGACGCACGCGTATGGGGTCGGGACGCCTAACGATGGCTCGTCCCGCTCGTTCCCGGTTGACTCCTGATCATGAATACCAGCCCCTTTGTCATCCTCACCTCCATCGCAGCGATCGGCAGTGCGGCGGCCGGCGGAATGATGTACGTGTTCTCGACCTTCGTCATGCGCGGCCTGAACCGCACCGATCCCGTCGACGCGATCACCGTGATGCGCGGCATCAACGCGGAGGCGAACTCCAACGCCGCCTTCCTGCTGGCGTACTTGGGTGCGGCGGTGCTGGCGGTCGTGGTCGGCGTCATCGCCGCGGTCCAGTTGCGCCAGCCCGGCAGCTGGTGGGTGCTGGCCGGCGCGATCGTCGGCGTCCTCGCAGCGGTCATCACGATCGCGTTCAACGTTCCGCTGAACAACCACCTCGATGGTGTCAATCCGGTCGGGCTGTCGGCCGCCGACACCGCCCGTGAATGGCACGCGTACTTCACCTCCTGGACGGCGTGGAACCACGTCCGCACCGTCACGGCATTCGCCGCCGCCGCGCTGATGCTGATCGGTCTGCGATATCGCTGAGACGTTTGATATCCCGTGTTTGAATGCTGATTGCGCCCGCTTGCCGTGCTTGTCGTGACCACTCTCGTCTGGAGTGCTGCGGGGGGACGTCGCCCACGCGTTTGGGACGTCGGTCGTGCCGGGCCTCGAGCGGGTCGATCGCGTCGACAGCGTCGTCGCGATGCGCGGCATCATCTCCGAGGCCGGATCGAACATCCTGTTCGTGCTGCTGCTGATCGGCTCGGCGGTGCTGGCGATCGCGGTGGGCGTCATCGCCATTACCCGCCTACGTCAACCGGGCAGCGGATACCTGTTGGCCGGCGCTGTGCACACTGGTCGCCGGAATCGTCACCGTGGCGTTCAACGAGCCGCTCAACAACGGTTGAATGCGGTTGACCCGGTCGGTCTCTCGGCGGCCGACGCCGCGCGGGAATGGCAGGCTTACGTCGGGCCGTGGCTGATGTGGAACTGCGTCCGGTGCGTTTCGGCGGTGGCCGGTGCGATCCTTCTCACCGCCGGACTGCTGGCGCTAGCTCGGCGGCGTGAACCCGCGGCCATCGTGTGAGGTCGGCGGCGGCGGTTGCTGGTAGGCCGACGGCGCGGGCCACTGTGGCGGCGGTGCGGCGACCGGAGCCGGCGTACGCAACCGCGCCAGTTCCCGCCGATGCCGCTCGGCCAGCACTGCGGCCAACACGTACTGCGGCGGCGTTCCGGGCGGGGGCGGCGGCGATATCCGCGAAACCACCTCAGCGGCGATCCGGTATGCCATCTGGTCACGCACCCGCGGATCCAATTGCGATGCGCGAGCGAGGAATTGGCGGGCGAGTTCGGCCTGTTCGGGGCCCAGCGCGGACAATTGCAGCGACGAGGCCCACCACGCCAGCGCTGGTGGCATGGTCGGAGGCGTGCTCATGCGCGGCGCGCGCTCGCTGATCACCACCGTGCCGGCGAACACGTCGCCGAGGCGTTTGCCCTTGGGCGACAGCAGGCTGCAGATCACCGCGGGTCCGCCGAAGAACATCCAGATCTCGACCACCCCGGCCAGCGCGCGAAACAGCGCCTGGCGGAAGCGTTCCGGGCCGCCGTCGTCGGACACCACCCGCAGCCCGAGCGCCATCTTGCCCAACGACCTGCCGCGCGTCGCGGTCTCGAACACGAGCGGATAGCCCACCAACACGAGCACGGTGAAGATGATCAGCACCGCACCGCTCAGTGCGGGGTCGAACTGAGCCAGCGTGGCCGCCCAGAGCATCACGCCGATGAGATATCCGATGAATATCACCGCGACGTCGATCAGCGCCGACAGGGCTCGGACCGGCAGTTGTGCGAACTGCACGTCGAGGACGACGGCGTCGCCGGTCACCACGTCGGACATACCCGCCCACGCTACTAGGATTCGCTGCGTGGACGTCGACGCCTTCGTGCTGGCCCATCGCCCGACGTGGGACCGGCTCGAACAGCTGGTCAAGCGGCGTCGGCGGCTGACCGGTGCCGAGGTCGACGAACTCGTCGACCTGTATCAGCGGGTGTCCACGCATCTGTCGATGGTGCGGACGGCGTCGAGCGACTCGGTGCTTGTCGGCCGGTTGTCCGGACTGGTGGCACGGGCGCGTTCCGCGGTGACCGGCGCGCACGCGCCGCTGTGGAGCGACTTCACCCGGTTCTGGACGGTGTCGTTCCCGGTGGTCGCCTACCGGTCCTGGCGGTGGTGGCTGGCCACGGCTGTGGCGTTCTTCGTCGTCACCGCGATCGTCGCGCTGTGGGTATCCGGAAACCCCGAAGTGCGGGCGGCGATCGGAACCCCAAGCGAGATCGACGAATTGGTCAACCACGACTTCGCCGACTACTACCGCGAAAACCCCGCCGGATCGTTCGCGCTGCAGGTCTGGGTGAACAACTCGTGGGTGGCCGCGCAGTGCATCGCGTTCGCGGTACTGCTCGGGCTGCCGATCCCCTATGTGCTGTTCCAGAACGCCGCCAACCTCGGGGTCGTCGCCGGACTGATGTTCGACGCCGGCAAGGCCGACATCTTCCTGGGTCTGCTCACCCCGCACGGGCTGCTCGAGATGACCGCGGTGTTCCTGGCCGGTGCGGTCGGGATGCGGTTGGGCTGGTCGGTGGTGTCACCCGGCAACCGGCCGCGCGGGCAGGTGCTCCCCGAGCAGGGCAGGGTGGTGGTGGCGGTCGCGGTCGGGCTGGTCGGGGTGCTGCTGGTGGCCGGGCTGATCGAGGCGCTCGTCACGCCGTCGCCGCTGCCGACCTTTGCCCGGATCGGCATCGGCGTTCTCGCCGAGATCGCCTTTCTTGCCTACATATTCCATTTCGGCCGCAAGGCCGCCATGGCGGGGGAGACCGGCGACGTCGACGACGCGCCCGACCTGGTTCCGACGCGCTGACTTTCCCCGGCGAGCAGACGCAAAGTCGTACTTTTGCCGTCCGAACGGTGCGATTCCGTGTCTGCTCGCGAAAAAGCGACCTACATCCGACCGGTGGCCTTCATGGCCAGGTAGCGGTCTGCCAGCGCCGGGGCCAGTTCTTCGGGCGCAGCGTCGACGACGTCGACCCCGCCATGGCGCAGCCGCGACGCGATGGTGCGCCGGTCGTTGCGGGCACGCTCGGCCGCTGCGGCGTCGTACACCTGGGCGGCGTCGGCCCGCCCGGCGGCCAGCCGGTCCACCCGCGGGTCGGCGACCGCGGCCAGCAGCACGTGATGCTTGGCCGACAACTGCGGCAACACACCCATCAGCCCCTCGTCGAGCGCCGACGCGTTGAGGTCGGTCAACAACACCACCAGCGCGCGGCGCCGGAAGCGCCGCTGCACCGCCGCGACCATGGCGGCGGCATCGGACTCCACCAGCGCCGGCTGCAGCGGGGCCATCGCTTCGACGAGTTGCGCCAGCAGCTCGGTGCGCGACGCGTTGAACACGCCGGCGCGTGTCACCCGGTCATGTGCCAGGAAGTCGACATGGTCGCCGGCCCGCGATGCCAACGTGGCCAGCAGCAGCGCGGCGTCCATCGACCAGTCCAGCCGAGGCCAGCCGCCGGGGTCACTGGCGGTGGGATCGACGCCGACCCGCCCGGCCGACGTGCGGCCGGTGTCCAGCACGATGACCACCCGCCGGTCGCGCTCGGGCCGCCAGGTGCGCACCACAACGTCGGCGCGCCGGGCGGTGGCGCGCCAGTCGATGGACCGGACGTCGTCACCGACGACATACTCACGCAACGAATCGAATTCGGTGCCCTGCCCGCGGATCAGCACCGGAATCGTGCCGTCGAGCTCGCGCAGCTTGGCCAACCGCGACGGCAGATGCTTGCGGGACAGGAAGGGCGGCAGGATCCGGATCTGCCAGGGCACCCGGTGCGAACTCTGCCGCCCGGCAAACCCGAGCGGTCCCACCGAACGCGCGGTGACCAGCGCCGAACGTTGATCGCCGCGGCGGACCGGGCGCAGCCCGGTGATCACTTGAATTCGTTTTCCCGCCGCGATATTCACCGTATGGGTGCGCGGCTCTGCCCGGGCGCTGGGCGGCCAGGCGTCGCGGATCTGCCCGCGGAAGCGGCGCCGGCCGGCGTTCTCAACCGTCAGCATGGCGTCGACCGGCTGGCCCAGCCGTGCCGCTGTGTCCCCGGAACGGGTGCAGCGCAGCCGGCGGGTGCCGGCCGCCAGCGCCACGTCGGCCGCCACCGCCACTGCCAGCGCGGCCAGCAAGATAATGAAAGCTGTTGCGGGCCAGGGCGAGAACACGATGGGCAGGACACCGATCAGCGCCACCAGCCCGGTGCGGCCGGTGAGGATCATTAGCGTGGCACCGGGACAGCCGCCAGGATGCCGTCCAGTACGCCGTCGGGATTGGCGCCCTCGAGTTCGGCCTCCGGCCGCAGCGCCACCCGGTGCCGCAGCGTCGGGCGTGCCATCGCCTTCACGTCGTCGGGGGTGACGTAGGAGCGGCCGGACAGCCATGCCCAGGACCGGGCGGTGGCCAACAGCGCCGTCGCACCACGCGGCGACACGCCCAGCTGCAGCGACGGTGAATGCCTTGTAGCGCCGACGATGTCGACGATGTAGCCGAGCACCTCGTCGGCGACCAGAACCTGTCGCACGGCGTGGCGCCCGGCGGCCAACTCTGCGGCGCCGGCAACAGGTTGCACGGCGGACAAATCGCGGGGGTCGAAGCCGCGGGCGTGCCGGTCGAGGATCGCAATCTCCTGATCGCGCGGCGGCAGCGGCACATTGAGTTTCAGCAGGAACCGGTCGAGCTGCGCCTCGGGTAGCTGGTAGGTGCCCTCGTATTCGATCGGGTTCTGGGTGGCGGCGACGATGAACGGGTCGGGTAGCGGCCGCGCCTCGCCTTCGACGCTGACCTGGCGTTCCTCCATGGCTTCCAGCAGCGCCGCCTGGGTCTTGGGCGGCGTTCGGTTGATCTCGTCGGCCAGCAGCAGGTTGGTGAACACCGGTCCGGACCGGAACTCGAATTCCGCTGTGCGAGCGTCATATACGAGCGAGCCGGTGACGTCACCGGGCATCAGGTCGGGGGTGAACTGCACACGCTTGAACTCCAGTTGCAGCGCGGCCGCCAGCGTGCGCACCAGCAAGGTCTTCGCGACGCCGGGCACCCCTTCGAGCAGCACGTGGCCGCGGCATAGCAGCGCGATCACCAGACCGCTGACCACCGCGTCCTGGCCGACGACGGCCTTGGCGATCTCGCCGCGCAAGGCCAGGAAGGCGTTTCGCGCCGTGTCCTTATCGGTTGTCTGCGCTACTGGCTGAGTCACGACTGTGCGACCTGCCTTTCGATGGTGTCGAGTTCGTGGGCAAGGTTTACCAGGTCGGCGTCGGTGGCCGGCGGCGGTCCGAACAAGGTGTGCGCCACCGTCGCAGGGTCGTGGCCGCTGCGCTGGGCGACGGCTTCCGACACCGCCGGCGGTGCCGCGTTCGGTCCGAGACCCAGCCGGGGCAGCAGCCGCTGCAGGGTCGCGGTGCGCAGCGCATCGGCGGCGCGATCGCGGGCCCGCCGTGACCGGTACAGCCGCCCGCGGCCCTCGACGGTCTCCGAGGCCCGCACGACCACCGGCAGCTCTTCGGCGACCAGCGGACCGACGCGCCGCCCCTTCCAGAACGCCAGCAGCGCCACGGCAAGGCAGAGCTGACAGACGATCCACGTCACGTGGTCGGGGATGAGATCGAACACCGTTGCCGAGCCGACGGATTCACCCTCGACACGCTGCGGCGCGTACCAGATCACCCGCGACCGCGTGCCGGCAAGGTTCATCGCGAGTGCGGCGTTGCCCTGTTTCAGCAGGCCGGCGTTCGTCATGAAGTCCGCGGTGCCCACGACGGTCACCGTGCGTCCCCCCTGCGAGTAGCGGGCGACCGCGCCTTGGTAGCAGCGCGTCACAGGAACATCGTCGGCCGCTTCGTAGGTGTCGCTCAACCCCAGCTGCACCTCACCGGCCCGGGTGGCTTCGCGCACGTCACAGTCCGGCTCACCGCCGAAGGATGTATCCGGGCCCAATTGGATTTCGGGGGCGAGCTTCTCTCGGGTCCGCGCCACCGGTGCGACCAGCAGGCGATCACCGGGAACGGCTGCCAACCGCCGAAGTCGATCGTCGTCGATCAAATGGAACGTCTCGGCCAGCACGATCAATGTGTCGGGCCGCGCGGCGCGTTCCACCTCGGCGGTGTCCTCGGCGACGATCACGTCGACGCCATGGTCACGCAGCAGCGACACCAAGGCGCGCGCGCCCTCCGACGACGTCGACTCCGGGTCCATCCGCCCGCCGGGCCGCGGCGCCGTCAGGTACGTGCTCAGCGCGGCGACCGCGGCAATGACGACCAGGGCCAGGATCACCCAGCGAGTGCTACGCCAACGCTGGACGACGGTCGGGCCGACGGCCGAATCCACCTGAGTCATCGCACCTCTGCCCAGCCATCCGCCACCGCCGGTGCGGTATAGGTCTTCGTTGTCGCCGGTCCGCGGAAACGGAGATGGTCGTCGAGATCGGCGATCATCCGGTAGGCGGGTTCCGTTCCCGGCCGTTCCCCGTAGGTGACATCGTTGAAAGTATCTGCAGCACGCGATAATTCGGCCGCTAGGTCAGGCACCACTTGACCGGCGTCGCGTGCCAGCTCGGTCGCCGTACGCCCGGGCACCGGATTGAGCACCGCACTTTCCTCCAGTTGGCGGGCGACGGCTCTGAGGCGGTGCAGGATCGCGGCCGCCCAATTGCCAGCCGCCGCATACTGTTCGGCGGTGGCGCGGTGCTCGGACGCGCTGAGTTCGTGCGAGCCGAACAGCGAATAGTCGTCTCCGCGGTTGGTGCGCATGGTGCGGCGGGCGATCCGGACGGCAACGACGACCGCGGCGGCAAGCAGGATCAGCAGCACCGTGATCGTGAACCAGCCGCCCGGCACCGCGGACCCTTCGGCGACGATGCGATACAACAGCTCGTCGATCCACGCGGCGAGGCGTTCGGTGAGAGAAGGCTTGGGGTAGATGGGTTTTGAGAGTTCACGCTGCGCGGCCTCGTGAGCGGCGTCGCGGTCGACGTCTATCGCTGGCACGTCAGGGCTGCCGGGTGAGCCACAGATGGTCGGTCGAATCGGCGGGCGCCCCAGGCCCACCCGCTGCGCCCGTCCGAAGCACCAAGTCGAACGCCTCGGCCCTGATGCGCCGATCCGTGTAGAGCAACACCACTACGCCGGCGCTGAAGGGCGCGGTGATGATCTGGCCGATCGCGCTGCCGATAGCCACCATGATGAGGGCAATAAGCGCCGCCGCCGTGGAAGCCGCTGAGACCAAAAGTATTTGGCCGCCGAAGCTGAACGGCACCGACACCGCCCCAGAGATCACCGCCGCGACCAACATGGCCAGTAGCCTGATGCCGAGCACCCGCCAGAAGTCCTTCTTGACCAGTGCGAACGACCGCACGATCGCGGGGAAGATGCCGAGTCGCTCCAGAACGATCAACGGCGGCGCGAAGCTGAGCATCGTACCGAGGTAGACCAGCAGTGCGATCAATCCCAGCAGCAGCGGGGCGCCGATGACGAAAGCCGCGGCACCGTTCGCAGCGGCAGCGACGCCCACGATGATGACCACCGCGATCGCGATCAGAACCAGCGCGCCGACCGTCTCCAGGACGGTGAAGCCGATCAAGGCAAGCAGCCGGCCCCGCACCCGCTCCCACGCCTCACCGATCGTGATGCTCGCCCCGAACACCGCCCGCCCGACGACGACGGTCAGCATCCCGCTCAGCAAGATCGCAGACAGGGCGGTGGCGACGCCGCCGGCGATGCCGGATGCAGACGACCCGAGTATCGCCGCCGTCGACGCCTCCTCGCCCCGCAGCGACTGCCCGAGTTGCCCGGTGACGGCGAGCGGACCGACTTGCAGGATCAGCGCGACGATTTGGGCGGCCACCACCACGACGGTGGTCAGGCCAAGCGTGGCCTTCGGGTTGGTCCGGATGTAGGCGACCGCCCCGTTGAAGATGTCGGACAGGCTCAGCGGCCGCAGCGGGATGACCCCGGGTTTCAGGGCCGGCGGCATCGGCGGCGGAGCGAAACCGGGCGGCGGATACCCCGGCGGCGAGTAACCCTGATACCCCGGCGGGGGATAACCCTGGTAGCCCGGCGGGGGATAACCCTGGTAGCCCGGCGGCGCGTATCCGGGCGGTGGGTAGTAACCCGGCGGGGGATAACTGGGTGGTGGGTAGCCGGACGGCGGTGGGCTGGCCGGGCCGAAGCCGCCGGCGTCGTAGCTCATGATCACCATCCTGTCGATCACCGCCAAAATTGACAACGTGCAC
>JBEVHG010000157.1:0-6293 GCA_040511335.1 Mycobacterium sp.
GGCGCGGCGCCTTCGGGTCGGTGCCCGACCTGATCGCCGCGATCCAGGAGTACATCGACGCCCACAACAAAGACCCCAAACCCTACGTGTGGACCGCCACCGCCGAATCGATCCTCGCCAAGGTCGCGCGAGCGCGCGCCACCCTGGACACTGTCAACTAATTGCGGGACACACCACTAGGTCTAGGAGGCGAGGCGGTCGGCGACGCTGATTACGCGGCGGGCCAGGTGGTCCAGTGCCGCGGCGGTGGCGTCGTCGATCTCGTTCTGGTTCTTCGGTCCGGTGATGTGGCTGACGCCGTAGGGATTGCCGTCGGCGAATTTCAGAGGATCGGTATAGCCCGGCGGCACGATGATGCCGCCGAAGTGCATCAGCGAGACGTACAGATTGATCAGGGTCGTCTCCTGGCCCCCATGCGCGGTCTGCGAGGACGTGAACCCGGCGTAGACCTTGTCGGCGAGCTTGCCCTGAGCCCACAGGCCACCGAGCGAATCGATGAAGGTCCGGAATTGCGAAGCGGGTGAACCGAATCGCGTCGGTGAGCCGAAGATCACCGCGTCCGCCCAGACGATGTCGTCTCCCGTCGCCGCGGGCAGATCCTTGGTTGCTTCGTAATTCGCCAACCATGCCGGGTTCTGGGCGAACGACGCCGGATCGCGGGTTTCGGCGATGTGCCGGACCCGCACCTCGGCCCCAGCGTCCTCGGCGGCCGTGGCGACACGTTGGGCCATCGCCGTGCCGTGCCCGGTCGCGGAGTAATAGATGATCGACAGCTTGGTCATGGCGACAGCTTAGGCATCGTCTTGATTCCGAACTCGCGGCGCAGCACGGTTCGCGCCGCGTAGTAACCGGCCATGCCGTGCACGCCGCCACCGGGTGGTGTGGCCGACGAGCAGAGGTAGACACCGTCGATCGGTGTCGTCCACGGGTTCAGCCGCAGCGTCGGACCGGCCAGGGCGTGCCACAGGTTGTTACCGCCCACGCCGATATCACCGCCGACATAGTTGGCGTTGTGGTCGGCCAGTCGCGCGGCCGGCACGCTGCGGGCGCCCACCACGTTGTCGCGGAAGCCGGGCGCAAAACGTTCGAAAACGGCCGTGACGACCTCGGTTTGGTCGACGGGCGAACCCGACGGCACGTGGGCGTAAGTCCACAGCGGCCGACGTCCCTGCGCGTCGATGCGGCGCGGATCGGCGAGATGCGGCGAAGCCGCCAGCACCATCGGCCATTCCGCGTGTCGTCCGGCGGCGACATCGCGCTCCGCGCGCGCCATCTGCTCGCGGCTGCCGCCGAGGTGCAGTGTGATCGCATTGGCCAGCCGCGGGTCCGACCACGGGATCTCACCTGAAAGCACGAAGTCGACCTTGGCCACGCCGGGACCGAATCGGTAGCGACGCAACGCTTTCGCATAACACGCCGGTAGCATGTCGCGGTAGATCGACAGCAGCGCGGTGGGCGCGGTGTCGAACAGCACCACCCCACTTGGCGGTTCGGTGATCTCCTCGCCAGCCGTCAGCGTGCCGCCGTGCGCGCGCAGGTCCGCGATCAGCGCGTCCGGGATCGCCTGGCTGCCGCCGACCGGTATCGGCCAGCCGACGGTATGCGCGAGCGTCGCCAGCATGAGCCCGGCGCCCGCGGACACCATCGACGGCATTTGCGAAATCGTATGAGCCGCAACACCACTGAACAGCGCGCGGGCGTCGTCTCCGGACAGCGCGCGCCACGCGGGCGTGCCCTGTTCGACCAACCGCGGAGCCAGCCGGATCGCCGCCGGCAGGTCGGACGGGATCGAGCGCTTGTCTCCGAGCAGTAGCTTGAGCACGCCGTCGTCGTGGGAGACCAGCGGGCCCAGTAGCCGCCGCCACGACGCGCCGTTCTCCAACTCGACGCAGGTGCGGTCCAGGTCGTGGTAGCCGATCGCGGCGGGCCGGCCCTGCAACGGATTGGCGTAGGAGATCTCGGGGACCTGCAGCGTCACCCCGCGGGCCGGCAGATCGAACTCGGCGAGGAACGGCGACGCCAGCGCCAGTGGGTGCACCGCTGAGCAGATGTCGTGGTCCACCTCGGGGTATTCGGGGTCCGGGGCGGTGCGTGCTCCGCCGCCGAGCGTGGGTTGGGCCTCGAACACCTGCACCGTCAGACCGGCCCGGGCGCAGATGACAGCGGCGGCCAGGCCGTTGGGCCCGCTGCCGACGACGGTGACGTCCACCACACGATTCAAGCCCATTAGTCTGGCCGGGTGAGTCTTCCCGTGGTACTGATCGCCGACAATCTCGCTGAATCGACCGTCGCCGCCCTGGGTGACCAGGTAGAAGTCCGCTGGGTCGACGGCACGGACCGAGAAAAGCTGCTGGCCGCCGTGCCCGAGGCCGACGCGCTGCTGGTCCGCTCCGCGACCGCCGTCGACGCCGAGGTGCTCGCCGCCGCGCCCAAGCTCAAGATCGTCGCCCGGGCCGGCGTCGGCCTGGACAACGTCGACGTCGACGCCGCCACGGCGCGTGGCGTGCTGGTGGTCAACGCGCCGACGTCGAATATCCACAGCGCCGCCGAGCACGCGGTGGCGCTGCTGCTGGCCGCCACCCGCCAGATCGCCCCGGCCGACGCGTCGCTGCGCGAACGCAGCTGGAAGCGCTCGGCGTTCTCGGGCACGGAGATCTACGGCAAGACCGTCGGGGTGGTCGGGCTGGGCCGAATCGGGCAGCTCGTCGCCGCCCGGCTGGCCGCGTTCGGCACCCACGTGGTGGCCTACGACCCCTACGTGTCGCCGGCCCGCGCCGCACAGCTCGGCATCGAACTGGTGCCTCTGGACGAACTACTGGCCCGCTCCGACTTCATTTCGGTGCACCTGCCGAAGACGCCGGAGACCGCCGGCCTGATCGGCAAGGAGGCGCTGGCCAAGACCAAGCCCGGCGTGATCATCGTCAACGCCGCTCGAGGCGGGCTGGTCGACGAGGAGGCGCTGGCCGAGGCCGTCAGGGGCGGACATGTCCGCGCCGCGGGCATCGACGTGTTCGCCAAGGAACCGGCCACCGACAGTCCGCTGTTCGACCTGCCCCAGGTCGTCGTCACACCGCACCTGGGTGCGTCCACGACCGAGGCGCAGGACCGGGCCGGCACCGACGTCGCCGAGAGCGTCAAGCTCGCGCTGGCGGGCGAGTTCGTGCCCGACGCCGTCAATGTCGGTGGTGGAGTGGTCGGCGAGGAAGTGGCGCCGTGGCTGGATCTGGTTCGCAAGCTGGGGCTGCTGGTCGGCGTGCTGTCGAGCGAATTGCCGGTCTCGCTGTCGGTCCAGGTCCGCGGTGAGCTGGCCTCCGAAGACGTTGGCGTGCTGCGGCTTTCGGCGTTGCGTGGGCTGTTCTCGGCCGTCATCGAAGATCCGGTGACATTCGTCAACGCGCCGGCGCTGGCCGCCGAACGCGGCGTGGAAGCCAGCATCAGCACCGCCACCGAAAGCCCCAACCACCGCAGTGTGGTCGACGTGCGGGCGGTGTTTTCCGACGGCTCGGTCACCAACGTGGCGGGTACGCTGACGGGTCCGCAGCTGGTGGAGAAGATCGTCCAGATCAACGGCCGCAACTTCGATCTGCGCGCCGAGGGTGTGAACCTGATCATCAATTACATCGACAAGCCCGGGACGCTGGGCAAGATCGGCACATTGCTCGGCGGGGCGAATATCAACATCCACGCCGCACAGCTCAGTGAGGACGCCGAGGGGCCGGGCGCGACGATCTTGCTGCGCCTGAACCGTGACGTGCCCGACGACCTCCGGGCCGCGATAGCCGAGGCGGTCGGCGCCAAGATGCTGGAAGTGGTGGATCTGTCGTGAGATTGGCGATCATTGCTGGTGACGGCATCGGCCCGGAGGTGGTCGGTGAGGGCCTCAAGGTGCTCGACGCGGTCCTTCCAGACGTGGAGAAGACCAGCTACGACCTGGGCGCGCGGCGCTTCCACGCCACCGGGGAGGTGCTGCCGGACTCGGTGCTCGACGAGTTGCGGGCACACGATGCGATCCTGCTCGGCGCGATCGGCGATCCGTCGGTGCCCAGCGGTGTGCTGGAACGCGGTCTGCTGCTGAGGATCCGGTTCGAGTTGGATCACCACATCAATCTGCGGCCGGCGCGGCTGTATCCGGGGGTGAAGGGCCCGCTGGCCGGAAATCCCGACATCGATTTCGTCGTGGTGCGTGAGGGCACCGAGGGCCCCTACACCGGCACCGGGGGCGCGATCCGCGTCGGTACGCCGAATGAGGTCGCCACCGAGGTCAGCGTCAACACAGCGTTCGGCGTGCGTCGGGTGGTGCGCGACGCGTTCGAGCGGGCTAAGCGCCGCCGCAAGCACCTGACCCTGGTGCACAAGAACAACGTGCTGACTTATGCCGGCGCATTGTGGTGGCGCACCGTGCAGGGCGTGGCCGGCGACTACCCCGATGTCGAGGTGGCCTATCAGCACGTCGATGCCGCCACTATCCACATCGTCACCGACCCCGGCCGGTTCGACGTGATCGTCACCGACAACCTGTTCGGCGACATCATCACCGATCTGGCCGCGGCGGTGTGCGGGGGCATCGGGCTGGCCGCCAGCGGCAACATCGATGCGACACGGGTGAATCCGTCGATGTTCGAACCCGTGCACGGCAGTGCACCCGACATCGCCGGCACCGGCGTGGCCGATCCCACCGCGGCGGTCATGTCGGTCGCGTTGCTGCTGGCCCATGTCGGCGAGGACGACGCCGCGGCCCGCGTCGACAAGGCCGTCGAAGCGCACCTGGCCACCCGCGGAGACCAGCAGCTGTCCACCACGCAGATCGGCGACCGGATCGCCGCCGGGCTGTAGCAGAATGAAGTGGCGATGCCCACCGACGCATTCGAGATGGCAATCGTCCACCGGGTCTTCCGTAACGAGTTGCGCAACGCTCCCGGCCTGATCCGCGAAGTCGAGGCCGGCGACACCGAGCGTTCTGCGATCGTCGGCGGTCATCTCGACTTCATCGCGGCGGCGCTGCACCATCATCACGCCGCCGAGGACGAATTGATCTGGCCGAAGTTGCACGCGCGAGCACCCGCCCGCGCCGCGGAGATCACCCGGATGGAGGGTGCACATCGCGGCATCGCCGACTCTGTCGCGACGGTGCAGGCCATGCTGCCGTCGTGGGCCACATCGGCCGACGCGCGGCAGGCCGGGCAACTTGTGGCAGGAGGCTCTCGATCGCGGAGCGGCGTTCTTGTCCAGGAAGAACGTGAGGTTGGGACTTGTGCTGGCCGGCTTCGTCCTCGACGCTGCGTCAGCCGACGAGGGGCGACGCTTCCTGGCCGGTGTGCCGCTGCCGCAGCGCACGCTGTGGCGCCTGTTCGGAAAGCGCACTTTCGCCGCCTACCGGGCCAAGCTCTACGGCGCCGGCGGTCTAGCGCTGACTTGACGCACGGCGCCAAATCTCCTTGACGGCAGCCCAATTCACCTCGGGCCGCCCGAGTCCGCGCTTGTCGAGATATTTCTGGGCCGATCTCCGCAGGCCCACCATGAATCCCCACAATGGCCACCTCGACGGCGGGGTGAACTTCGTGGTCACGAAGACCCAATCGCCGCCACGCTTTTCGAGGCGTCCCCTGATCTGGATGGCGTTGAGGTTCCACAGCTTTTCGTCGTGGTAGTGGCACAGCAGATTGGCGGGCCCGCGACGGCGCCCAACGTCTCGGGCATTGTCACCGGCAGCTCTCCCGTTGCGGCGACGTACCCGTGTGCGTTCAGACGAACGCTGACGGGGTATCCATCGGCGTCCAGCGAGGTCAGCACCGCCTCGTTGAACTTGCCGAGCCACCGCGCGGCTTCAGCCCACACGGCGCACCTCGTGTAGATCGAGTTCCTCAGGTGTACAAGCGAAATCGCGAGTGGGCCAGTACAGGGCACGACGCGGTGTTACGTAGATCAGTATGCGCATGTAGTAAGACCAGAACAACCGCCGACCAATCCACGAGCTCATGAAGGTGCCCGACGGCTGACGTGCGAAGAGCGTCTCCAGCAACGCCGCCAACTCAGCATCCGAGGACATGTCGGTGACGATGCGGTCATCAGTGGTGGCATCGCCCTGAATCAGCACCGCCCCGGGCTCGGGGATCCCGCTGCCCATCGGCTCCGAGAACAGCAGGCTCACCTTCGGGTTGCGGCGGATGTTGAACGCCTTTTGCGGCATGCCGATGCTCGTGCACAGAAGCAGACGGCCGTCTTCCAGCAACCTCGTTGCGACGGGCCACGTCTGAGGGGAGCCGTCGCGCGACAGCGTGCTGAATTCGCAGGTG
>JBEVHG010000158.1:0-9164 GCA_040511335.1 Mycobacterium sp.
ACGATCTCGACCACGCGGTACGCGCCTTCCAGCAGCATCGCGGGCTGCTTGTCGACGGAATCGTCGGCGAGGCGACATATCGTGCGCTCAAGGAAGCGTCCTACCGGCTCGGTGCCCGCACGCTCCATCATCAGTTCGGCGCACCGATGTACGGCGACGATGTCGCCACCCTGCAGGCCCGGCTGCAGGATCTCGGCTTCTACACCGGCCTGGTCGACGGGCACTTCGGCCTGCAGACCCACAACGCGTTGATGTCCTACCAGCGTGAGTACGGGTTGGCCCCCGACGGCATCTGCGGTCCGGAAACGTTGCGCTCCTTGTACTTTCTGGGTGCGCGGGTGACCGGCGGGTCGCTGCACGCGATCCGCGAGGAGGAGTTGGTGCGCCGCTCCGGTCCACGGCTGTCCGGTAAGCGGATCATCATCGACCCGGGCCGTGGCGGCGGTGATCACGGACTGCTCATGCAGGGCCCCGAGGGTCCGGTCGGTGAAGCAGATATCTTGTGGGACTTGGCAAGTCGGCTCGAAGGTCGCATGGCCGCGATCGGCATGGAGACCTTCCTGTCCCGGCCGGCCAACCGCAGCCCCTCCGATGCCGAACGGGCGGCGACAGCCAACGCCGTCGGTGCCGACTTGATGATCAGCCTGCGCTGCGCGACTCAGGCCAGCCCGGCGGCCAACGGTGTCGCGTCATTCCATTTCGGCAACTCGCACGGATCGGTGTCCACCATCGGGCGTAATCTGGCCGACTTCATTCAACGAGAAGTGGTGGCCCGCACGGGATTACGCGATTGCCGCACCCACGGACGGACCTGGGACCTGCTGCGGCTGACCCGGATGCCGACCGTCCAGGTCGACGTCGGCTACATCACCAATCCGCGTGACCGCGCAATGCTGGTGTCCACCCGGAACCGCGATTCGATCGCCGAGGGCGTCCTCGCGGCGGTGAAGCGCCTGTACCTGCTCGGCAAGAACGACCGACCAACGGGCACATTCACTTTCGCCGAGCTGCTCGCGCACGAACTGTCCGTTGACCAGGCCGGGCGCGTCATCCCCAGCTAGAGCGTCGTGAGTCGTTATTTCGCACGCAGTGCAGCGCGAGCGACTCCCGTCTATCCATCCCTTCTGCAGTCATCATTTGGTGGCGGCTTTCTTTGCGTGCAACAACTGAAACCCACTTTGTGACTCAGGACACGCTAGAGCGAGTGTTGGATCGGCTTTGCTCGGCTCGCCGTCCGAGGCGGCATGCAACGAGTCTTCAAAACCGTTGACACGGCGCGGCGACTCAGGGCACTCCTAGGCAGCCCTCAGCAGATACTCGAGCCTGCACCGACGGGCTGCTGCAGCTGCGCGGTCTGCAACAGGCGTTCCAACGCCGCCTCGACATCTGCTTTCCAGCCCAGCCCGCGATCCAGTTCGAGCCGCAGTCGTGGGAAGTACCGATGGGGCGCCACCACGACGAAGCCAACCTCCTGAAGGACGGCGGCGTCGACGATGCACTGCTCTACCGAGCAGTCACCGAGCAC
The DNA here is from genome assembly GCA_040511335.1 of Mycobacterium sp. Taxonomy (GTDB): domain Bacteria; phylum Actinomycetota; class Actinomycetes; order Mycobacteriales; family Mycobacteriaceae; genus Mycobacterium. Next base: position 1,526 of record JBEVHG010000158.1, read on the forward strand.
CTCGACGGCTGGTCGCAGGTCCGGGAGCACCAGCTGCGGATCGAGGAGTTCGGTCACATCGGCGGTTCGTGCGAAGGCTTCCAGCGCCCGCACGCCGCGTCGGACCAGGTCGCCCACGACCGCCGCGATGAGGCTGTGCGCCAGCCCTTCGGTACCGTGTCCGGATTCCACGCCGACGGCGGTGAGCAAGACGGCGTCCGCGCTGACCGGCCCGGACGGAAACCGGCGGGCCCGCGGCACGGCGCGCGGGGGCGCGTAGAACGCGTAGCCCAGACACGGCGCGTCGCCGGAGTGCACGGGCGGCGCCTCGCCTTCCCCGGCGGCCGCAAGGCTGTCCGGGCAGTGCACCGCGATCTGACCGCACGATCCCCACTCGAGCATCACCATCGACAGCCAGGCTTCCTTCTCGAACTCGGGGTCGGAGAGGTGATCGTCACCGCGCAGCGTCGAGGGATCGACTTCCCAGAACACGCATCGCCGGGCATGCTTGGGCAGCTGCTCGAATGCCTCGAGCCGCAGGGGTGTGATTCGCGCTGACACTAAACTCCCCGGGTTCCGCGCGGTGCCGACGTGCAGGGCCGCCCTTCCAGGATAGAAGAGCGCGCCGCCGAAGGCCCGCTTTGGTCCGGTTCGTTCATCTGTCGTCGACCATTCGCCGAAAAGTGTTGCCGCACAAAGCGTTTCCTTCGGATGACAGAGACGGCGCCCGCCGCGCCGGGTCGATGTGTCACAGTGACGTAATTACCCCGTGTCGTTGGTCAACGGTTGGTCGTGTTCATCAAGTCGACGATGCGCTGTAGATCCTCGACCGAGCCGAACTCCACCAAGATCTTGCCTTTTCGTTTGCCAAGGCTGACGGTCACGCGCGTGTCGAAGGCGGTGGACAGCCGTTCAGCAACCTCCTGAAGGACCGGCATCTGGATGGGCTTGCGCCGCGGCGCAGACGGCGCGCCGACCTCGTCGCGGTTCGCGAGGGTGACTTCTTCCTCGGTCGCGCGCACCGACAAGCCCTCGGCGACGATGCGCGCGGCCAGCTCCTCCTGCCGCTCCGGTCCGCCCTCCAGGGCGAGCAGTGCGCGGGCGTGCCCGGCCGACAGCACCCCGGCGGCCACCCGGCGCTGCACCGCGATCGGCAGGCGCAACAGCCGGATCATGTTGGTGATGAGGGGGCGGGACCGGCCGATGCGCGCAGCCAGTTCGTCGTGGGTGACACCGAACTCGTCGAGCAGCTGCTGGTAGGCCGCGGCCTCTTCCAACGGGTTCAGCTGGACACGGTGGATGTTCTCCAGCAGAGCGTCGCGGAGCATGCTGTCATCGGCGGTCTGCCGGACGATGGCCGGGATGGTGGCCAACCCGGCCTGTTGGGCGGCGCGCCACCGCCGCTCCCCCATGACGAGCTGGTAGCGCGCGGCTCCCGCCGAAGCGCCGACCGCGCGGACCACGATGGGCTGCATGAGTCCGAACTCGCGGATCGAGTGCACGAGCTCGGCGAGCGCCTCGTCGTCGAACACCTGCCGGGGTTGACGCGGATTGGGCTCGATGGCGGACGGATCGATTTCGCGGTAGATCGCGCCGATGCCGTTGCCGTTGCCGTCGGGGGACGCCGTCGGCCCGCCCAGCACCACGTCGGCGGCGGCATCGCCCATCCGCGGTCCAATGGAGGCCGACTCACCATCGGCGGGGCCGGTGGGAATCAGCGATGCCAGACCGCGACCGAGGCCGCTCCTTCTGCGCGTGGGTTGAGTCACGGTTGTCCCTTCGGTGTCTCCGGTGCGGGCGGTGCGCCGCGCTCGGCGAGGTCGCGGCTGGCATCCAGGTAGCTAATCGCCCCGCGGGAGCCGGGGTCGTAGTCGAGGATCGTCATGCCGTAGCCGGGCGCCTCGGACACCTTGACGCTGCGTGGGATGACCGTTCGCAGCACCTTATCGCCGAAGTGTGACCGCACGTCCGCGGCGACCTGGTCGGCGAGCTTGGTCCGGCCGTCGTACATCGTCAGGATGACGGTCGAGACGTTCAGCGTGGGATTGAGATGTGCCTTGACCATTTCGATATTCCGCAGTAACTGCCCCACTCCTTCCAGCGCGTAGTACTCGCACTGGATGGGGATGAGTACCTCCGGCGCCGCGACGAGCGCGTTGATGGTCAGCAGGCCGAGCGACGGCGGGCAGTCGATGAAGACGTAGTCGAAGTCGTGGTGTTGCAGACCGGCCAGAGCGCTTCGAAGCCGTCCCTCGCGCGCCACCATGCTGACCAGTTCGATCTCCGCGCCGGCCAGGTCGATGGTGGCCGGAACGCAGAACAAGCGCTCGCTGTGCGGGCTTCGTTGCAGCGCCTGCTGAACCGGGATCTCGCCGGTCAGCACTTCGTAGGACGACGGGGTCCCGGGTCGATGGTCGATACCCAGGGCGGTGCTCGCGTTGCCCTGGGGGTCGAGGTCGATGACCAGCGTCCGCAGCCCCTGCATCGCCAGCGCGGCCGCGATGTTCACGGCGGTGGTTGTCTTCCCCACGCCACCCTTCTGGTTGGCGATCGTGAACACCCGTTGCAGCGCCGGGCGCGGTAGTTGCCCATCGGTGGTGTGCAGCAGGCGCATGGCGCGTTCGGCCTCGGCCGCGATCGGGGTGTCGTTGCCCGCGTCGTCGCTCCAGATTTCATTAGAGGCGCCGCCCGCTTGCGGGGTGGGGGTACCTCCCGCTTGCGGGGGCGAAACCGTGACCCATGTTTCACGTGAAACATCCGCGGGCTCGGTGGCCCCCATTGACGGTCCGACGGATTCCGAGCTATCCGGAACCGAGCTCATCCTGTTCTCCTGCCCGTTCTCCCAACCGTCCGGCTGGAGCCCCGGGCCGGCCTCCCGCGCCGTGCGACGACCACGGTGGCGGGCGGTTGCAAGTAATCCGCGCCACATCTCATCACCTTTACATCGACGGCGCCAAGCGACGTCATCACACGCCGGTGATCGTCGATCTCGTACTCGGCTCGCTCACCCTTGATGGCCAGCATCCGTCCATCCGCACGAAGAAGCGGCATGCTCCACTTGGTCAGTTTGTCCAGGGACGCCACCGCCCTGGAGACAACCGCGTCCATCTCCCCCACCCGCTGTCGCACCGACAATTCCTCGGCCCGCCCACGGACAATCGTGACGTCCAGGCCGAGTTCACCGACAACCTCGTGCAGGAACTCGCTGCGCCGCAGGAGCGGCTCGATCAGCGTCACCCGAAGATCGGGCCGGGCCAACGCCAACGGTATCCCGGGCAGGCCGGCTCCACTACCGATGTCCGCGACACGTTCACCGGTCTCCAGGAGTTCGGCCACGGCGGCACTATTCAATAGGTGCCGCTCCCACAGTCGATCCACCTCCCGCGGGCCCACCAGGCCGCGCTCCACGCCGGCGCCCGCCAGGACTTCCGCGTATTGCCGGGCACGTTCCAACCCACTTCCGAAGAAGACGGCCGCGGCCTCCGGCACCGCGGCCACCTCCACATGTTTCACGTGAAACATCCTCCGGATCTCGCGGGCCGACAAGCCGGCGGCGTCGAGCGCCGCCGAACTACATCGTTGTAACTAATCCGCTCGGTCGAGCAGAACGACCACCCGGCGAGAGGGCTCGACACCCTCGCTCTCGCTGCGCACGCCGTCAACCGCCGCCACCGCGTCGTGAACGATCTTGCGTTCAAACGGAGTCATCGGCGCGAGCTCCTCGCGCTCGCCGGTCTCCAGCACGCGGCGCGCCACCTTGTCGCCCAGCGCGGCGAGTTCGTCGCGGCGACGTCGACGCCACCGGGCGATGTCGAGCATCAGCCGGCTGCGCTCCCCCGTCTTCTGATGCACGGCCAGCCGCGTCAGCTCTTGCAGCGCGTCGAGCACCTCCCCCCTTCGGCCAACCAACTTGTTCAGGTCCTCACCGCCGTCGATGCTGACGACGGCGCGGTCGCCTTCGACATCCAGATCGATGTCCCCGTCGAAGTCGAGCAGATCCAACAACTCCTCGAGGTAATCGCCGGCAATCTCACCTTCGGCGACCAACCGCTCCTCCAGATCGTCCTCACCGCCGGCCACTTCGGCGGCATCCACCGCGGCGCCCTGCTCCTCGTTGTCCGCCAAGGCCTCGCTGCGTTCGGTCGTGTCGGCGTCCGTCATGTCTGTGTCATCTCCCTCTTCCGCCGGTCGGTTTCCGGTGTCTGTTCCCCGGTAGCCGGTCAACGTTTTCGCTTCTTCGGCTTCGCGCCGGGGCGCGGCGTTCGGCTGGGCACCCCATTGCGTGCACCCGGCTTGCTCGCGTTGGTCCCGCTCGGCTTTGGATCGACGGCCTTGGCCGGCTTATCCGAGCCATCGCTGTCCGACGCCGCGGCACCGGCTGTCGGGGATCCGGCCTTGCGTTGCTTTGGCTTCGCGCCCGGTGGCGGCGCATTCGCGGCCCGCCGCTCCTGGGCCTCGAGTATCTTGGCCTCTTCTTCTTTTTCGATCTTGCCGAAGACGTAGTGCTGCTGACCGAAGGTCCAGATGTTGTTGGCGAGCCAGTACATGAGGATGGCCAACGGCAGCAACGGGCCGAAGGCCACCACGCCGAACGGAAACACGTAAAGCGCCAGTCTGTTCATCATCGCGGTCTGCGGGTTGGCTGCGGCCTCCGGGCTCTGGCGCGCCACCGACGCACGGCTGTTGAAGTACGTCGCCGCGCCGGCCAGGATCATCAACGGCAGACCCACCGCGATCACCGCCGCGCGATTGAACTCGGTGAACGCGTCCAGGCCGGTCGTCGGCATGGGCAGCCACGGCGGTAATCGAAGACCCTGCAACATCGTCGCGCCAATCGGTGCACCGAAGAGGTGCGCGTCCAGGAAGTGGCCGACGTCGGTCGCGCTGAACACGTAGTTGCCCAGAGAGCGGTTCTCCTCCACCGACAGCCCCAGCCGGCCAACACCGGTCTGGGTCCGGTTGAACGACATCAGGACGTGATACAGGCCGATGAACACCGGAATCTGCGCCAGCATCGGCAGACAGCCCAGGATCGGGTTGAACCCGTGTTCCTTCTGCAGCTTCTGCATCTCCAGCGCCATCCGCTGACGGTCCTTGCCGTACTTCTTCTGCAGCGCCTTGATCTGCGGTTGCAACTCCTGCATCTGGCGGGTGGTGCGGATCTGTCGGACGAACGGCTTGTACAGGATCGCGCGCAGGGTGAACACCAGGAACATCACCGACAGCGCCCAGGCGAAGAAGTTGGACGGACCCAGCACGAAGGCGAACGCCTTGTACCAGACCCACATGATCGCCGACACCGGGTAGTAGATGATGTCGAGGCTGAACCAATCAAACACGCGACTCGCTCCTGACGTCGTCGGCGGCTTCGGTGTGACCGCACAGCCGGCGCCGATCCTCGCGGCGCTCTGGAATTGGGTCCCATCCTCCCCGATGCCACGGGCCGCATTTCATCAGCCGCACACCGGCCAGCCAGCCGCCGCGGACAAGCCCGTACTCGGTGAGGGCATCGACCGCGTACTGGCTACAGGTCGGGGTGAACCGGCATGTCGGTAGCCGCAACGGGGAGACGGTGTGGCGGTACAGCTGGATCACGGAGATCACCGCCCGCGCGGCTGCCGCGCCCGGTCGGCGGAACCAGGTGCCGGTCATCGGGGGGCTCCGTTGGGTCGTTCAGTGCGCCGCAGCGCGGTGCGCAGCTGTTGTTCCAGCCGCGCCGAGATCGCATTGCGACTACTGGGTAGCGCCCGGATCACCACTCGGTCGGCGGGGTCCAGGTCCGCGGCGACGGCGCGCGCGACGTGCCGGAGCCGACGGGCCACCCGGTGCCTTTGTACCGCGCTTCCAACGGATTTCGCGACCACCAGACCGATCTTGGGCCCATCCGCGCCGCCGTCGTCGCAGCGGCAAGCATGCACGACGAGGTCGGGCTGCACCGCCCGCACCCCTTGACTGACCGTGGTTTCGAACTCCGTCGACCGCGTCATCCGGAACCGCGCCGGAAGCACCGCGCTAGACCCTGCGTCGAATCACGCAGTCAACGACCGGCGGCCCTTGCGACGCCGGTTCGACACGATCGACCGGCCGGCCCGGGTGCGCATCCGCAGCCGGAACCCGTGCACCCGCGCGCGACGCCGGTTGTTGGGCTGGAAGGTCCGCTTGCCCTTGGCCACGGCTGTCTCTCCTCGTTGCGTATGGCATCCGCATCCCACGCTCGCTCGGGCCAGTGGGGGCGCGGTCGCCGTTGGTAAGCTCGTCCGTCTCGCTTGCTAGCCGGCGCGGTCTCCAGAGATATCCGGGTCGCAGCCGTATCGCCACGTTCGGGCGACTGTTCGAGGGTACTGACGAGATTTCGCTGGGTCAAACCTCGCCCGGCGGAGCCTATCCGGTTCACAGCCGTCACGTCCGTCACGCTCTTTCGGGCGCCCCGAACGAACCCGTACGGAATGTTGCAGAACGGTTGGCACACCGAGATAAAACTGTTAGCTTCTGGCAATGCCGTTCGACGCGGAACGGCGATCAGACAACGAAGCGAGGGTGCCCACCCGGTCACGAGCCCACCGCGCGCAGTATCGCTGCGACGAGGCCCGGCCCGCGACACCCCCGCAGGTAGACAACAGAGCGACTGCGGCTGTCCCTGTCCACAGCCTGTGGATAACTATGTGGACAGCTCGTCATCGTTCGTTTGGTGGTCCCCGGACCTGCCGTGAGGGGGTACCCGTCATTGACAGCTGACCCCGATCCACCATTTGTCGCCGTCTGGAACACCGTGGTTGCCGAACTCAACGGGGACACCGAGACGACCGCAACCATCAACGGCGACTCACCACCGCTCACCCTGACACCTCAGCAAAGGGCCTGGTTAAAGCTGGTCAAGCCACTTGTCATCACCGAGGGATTCGCCCTGCTGTCGGTGCCGACCCCCTTTGTGCAGAACGAGATCGAACGGCACCTGCGCGAGCCGATCATCGACGCGCTGAGCCGCCAGCTGGGTCAGCGCGTCGAACTCGGTGTGCGCATCGCCGCGCCCACCGGCGACGACGCGGACGGCGGACTCAACGGTTTCACCGCCGGTGCCGGTCTCACCGAGGCCGACGAGGTGGACGAGGACCGCGAGGCCCTCGCCAGCGCCGAGGAAAGCTGGCCGTCCTACTTCAGCACCCGTCCGCTGGACACCGCCGCCAGCGACGCCAACTCGATCAGTTTGAATCGCCGCTACACCTTCGACACGTTCGTCATCGGAGCATCCAACCGGTTCGCTCACGCCGCTACGCTCGCCATTGCCGAGGCACCCGCGCGGGCCTACAACCCGCTGTTCATCTGGGGCGAATCCGGTCTCGGTAAGACGCACCTTTTGCACGCCGCCGGCAACTACGCCCAGCGGCTGTTTCCTGGCATGCGGGTCAAGTACGTCTCCACCGAGGAATTCACCAACGACTTCATCAACTCGCTGCGCGACGACCGCAAAGCTTCGTTCAAACGCAGCTACCGCGATATCGACGTGCTCCTGGTCGACGACATCCAGTTCATCGAGGGCAAGGAAGGCATCCAGGAGGAGTTCTTCCACACCTTCAACACCCTGCACAACGCCAACAAGCAGATTGTCATCTCCTCCGACCGGCCGCCCAAGCAGCTCGCCACCCTCGAGGACCGGCTTCGT
>JBEVHG010000159.1:0-6337 GCA_040511335.1 Mycobacterium sp.
GTCCGGCGGGCGCGACGGAATCCCAGTTGGATCTCGACGCGTGGAACGGCATCCGCGCCGCCGACCCACGGGTGGACATGCTCGCCGACGACACCGAGGCACTGATCGTGCGGGTGCCCGACGACGAAACCCAACCGCCAGAATGCTATTTGGTACCGATCGACGCCTGCTACGAGTTCGTTGGGCGGCTGCGGATTCTCTGGCGAGGCTTTGACGGCGGGCAGGAGGCGCGCGCGTACATCGACGACTTCTTCGATCACGTAACCGAACGCAGCAAGGTGATCGCGTCATGACGGAGGTGACCTTCGCCGTCCTCGATGTGGCGCCCGAACCCTACGCGGTAACTCCGGTGCTCACCGCGTGCGTCGGCGTGGCGGCGGTCGGCGACGACCCCGTGCATGCCATCGCCCTGCGCTGCCAGGTCCGCATCGAACCATTACGCCGCGGCTACACCGACGACGAAGCCGCCGGGCTCTTGGACCTGTTCGGCCCGCGCGAACGCTGGAGCACGACGCAGCGCACCTTCCTGTGGCAACACAGCACTGCGATGGTGCCGGGATTCAGCGGCGCCACCCAGGTCGACCTGCCGCTGGAGTGCACCTACGACTTCGAGGTCGCCGCCGCAAAGTATCTGAATGCGTTGCGCGAGGGCACGATCCCCTTGCAATTCCTGTTCAGCGGAACAGTTTTCGTGGCGGGCTCGCGTGGCTTCGCGGTGCAGCAGGTGCCGTGGGACCGCGAAGACCGCTACGACATGCCGGTGTCGGTATGGCGTCGGCTGATCGAGCAGCACTACCCGAACACCGGATGGGTACGGCTGCGTCATGACACCCTCGACGAGCTGGCGGCCTACAAGTCGCAGCGAGGCCTGCTCGGATTCGACGACGCCATCGCGTCGCTGCTGTCGGCCAGCACCACCGAGGGGATCCGATGAGCGGCGGGTGGGAGCGTGTCCGCGCAATCGCCGACGCGGTGCTATACGAGGGCTACCTGCTCTACCCATATCGGGCCAACTCGCGGAAGAACCAGTCGCGCTGGCAGTTCGGCGTCCTCGGTCCCGACCGGGCAGCCGAGCGCGGCATCGGCGAGGACGACACCATGTCGGCTCAGTTGATTCTCGACCCGGAACCGGATTCCTCGCTGACTGTCGTGGTGCGGTTCTTGCAGCTGCAGCGCCGAACAGCCGAACGTGACCAGGGCGGCGGCGATTTCGTACCGGTCGACGAGCTCGTCGCCGGGACGCAATCGTGGCTCAGTTGGGACGAGGCGGTGGAATGCGAGTTGTCGTTCGGGCCGTTCGACACCGCCCAACTGGCGACGTTGCAGACACTTCCGATCGCGGTCGCCGGGGGCACCGACATCGAGGTCGTCGACGGCGGGCGGCTGGTGCGCACCCGCTGCGATCTCCGTGGTGAATTGGCGCTGAGTGCCGAGCCCGACGACGGACTGCTGCGCATCAGCCTCGCCGAACGCAACACCGGGGCGCCGGTCGCCGACAAGGACGACGCAATCGCCGCATCACTGATCGGCACGCACCTCATCGCTGAAGTCTCCGAGGGTGGGTTCGTCTCGCTGCTCGACCCTCCCCCGCCTGCGGTCGACGCGGTGGCGCGCTGCCGACAGCATCGGTGCTTTCCGGTGCTGGCCGGACGGCCCGGCGAGTGCGATCTGGTGCTGGTGTCGCCGATCATCCTCTACGACCACCCGGAGATCGCCGAACAGAGCGAGGGTGCGCTGTTCGACTCCACGGAGATCGACGAGATCCTCACCCTGCGGGTGATGACGATGACCGATGAGGAGAAGGCAGCGGCCCGCGCCACCGACCCGTTGGCCGCGCAGATCATCGACCGGTGCGACTCGATGTCACCGGAGGCGATGCTCAACCTGCACGGCGTGCTGCGCAACCCGCACACACCCACAGCGGAGCTCGGGCTGATACCCGAAATCCCCGAGGGTGTTGAGTGGTGGGATCCGTTGGCCGACAATGCTGTACGTCCCGATATCGACGCGGTGTTGGTGAACGGTGTTCGGGTTATGCGCGGTAGCCGGGTCCGGCTGAGGCCATCCCGCCGCGCGGATGCCCAGGACCTCTTCTTCGCCGGTCGAGTTGCTCGGGTCACCTCGGTGCATGAGGACGTCGACGGCGACCAGCACGTCGGCGTCGTTCTCGAGGATGATCCGGCCGCCGACCTGCACGATTGGTACGGCCGCTACCTGTACTTCGCACCCGATGAGGTCGAACCGTTGAGTGAAAGGAATCCGACATGAAAGCAGTAGGTGTGACAGCCACCGTCATCGCGGGCGCGGTTGTCGTCGTCGCTTTGGTGCTCGGTGTGCGCTCCGTGCCGGATATGCAGCGGTATCTGAAGATTCGGCGCATGTAGTGCCTGGCGAGGTGCGATCACGTCCCAGATTCTGGTAGCCGGTATCGGCAACATCTTCCTCGGCGACGACGGTTTCGGATCCGAGGTGATCCGTCATGTCCCACAGCACCCCGGCGCCCCGCGGGTCCGCGTGGTGGACTACGGAATCAGGGGCATGCACCTGGCCTACGACCTGCTCGACGGGTGCGAAGCACTGGTGCTCATTGACGCGCTGCCCAGTCGCGGATCCCCGGGCACCCTGCACGTCTTCGAGGCCGACCACGAGACACTTTCGGCCGGTGTCGGTCTCGACGCGCACGCCATGGACCCGGCGGCCGTGTTCGCCAGCCTGGCCGCCCTAGGCGGCACACCGCCGTACACGATCGTGATCGGCTGTGAGGTCGAGAGTGTCGATGAGGAGATCGGACTGTCAGACGCTGTCTCGGCGGCCGTTCCCGCTGCGGTGCGGGCGGTCAACGACGTTGTCGCCGACCTGTTGGCGCGTACCCCGGTACCGGAGGGCTGAACCATGTGTCTGGGAATCCCGGGACAAGTCGTCGGAATGCTGGAGGGCTACGGCGGCCAACTCGCGCTGGTCGACGTCGCGGGCCAACACCGCAAGGTCAACATCGGGATGTTGCCCGACGAGACATTCGCCCCAGGCGACTGGGTGATCATCCACATGGGCTTCGTTGTCGAAAAGACCGACAAGGCCGGGGCGGACGCCGCGATGGCCGGGCTGGAACTTATGGGCCGCGCCCGCGAGGAGGAGGCGTCACCATGACCGGCCGGCGCCGGTCGCGCGTCTGCGTGCACGGCGTTGTCCAGGGCGTCGGCTTCCGGCCGTTCGTCTACACCACCGCGGCCACGCTCGGCCTGTCCGGGTCCGTACGCAACGACAGCTCCGGGGCGATCATCGAGGTCGAGGGAGACGGCGCAGAGATCGACGACTTTCTCACCCGGCTGAGCCTCCATCCACCACCGCTGGCAGTGATCGAATCGGTTGAGACACAAGATATCCCGGTCGTCGGTGGTACCGGCTTCACCATCGCGGACACCTCACGGTCGGACGGGGGGCGCACACTGGCCTCCCCCGACGTCGCGATGTGCGGCGAATGCGCCGCCGAACAGCGCGACCCGGCCAACCGCCGCTACCGGCACGCGTTCGTCAACTGCACCAACTGCGGCCCGCGCTTCACGATCATCGCCTCGCTGCCCTACGACCGCGCCGCAACCACGATGGCCGAGTTCGCGATGTGCGCCGAATGCGCCCGCGAGTACACCGACCCCACCGACCGACGGTTCCACGCCCAGCCCGTCTGCTGCCCGAACTGCGGGCCGACGCTGCGCTACCGAGACGGTGACGGCCTCGTCACCGCGGGCGAAGAGGGGCTGCGACAGGCACGACGGCTGCTGCGCGACGGCGGCGTGCTCGCGGTCAAGGGCATTGGCGGATACCACCTGGCCTGCGACGCCGCCGACGAGCGCGCGGTCGCCGAACTACGCAAACGCAAGCGCCGCGGCGACAAGCCGTTCGCCGTCATGGTCCCCGACTTGACGAGGGCGCGCGCCGTCGCCGACGTCGACAAATCATCGGCGCGTGTGCTGTCCGGACCGCAACGTCCGATCGTGCTCATGCCACGGCTTACCGGCGCCCCGATCGCCGATGCGGTCGCGCCGCACAACCCCGACCTCGGCATCATGCTGGCCTACACGCCGCTGCACGTTCTGCTGTTCGGGTTGCCGGGCGATGAGCCCGGACCGCCGGCGCTGGTGATGACGTCCGGCAATCTCGGTGGTGAGCCGATCTGCTTCACCGATGACGATGCCCTCGACCGGCTTTCGCACCTCGCCGACGGCTGGCTGATGCACAACCGGGCCATCCTGGTTCCCTGCGATGACTCGGTCGTGCGGGTGGTCGACGGCGTCGAGTTGCCGATCAGGCGCTCCCGCGGATACGCGCCGCTGCCCATCGCGCTGCCGGTTCCGGTGCCGCCCACCCTGGCAGTGGGGGCCGACCTGAAGAACACGATGGCGGTGGCCGACGGGAAGTACGCCTGGCTGAGCCAGCACATCGGCGACATGGACGACCTCGCCACCCTGTCCGCCTTTGATTCGGCCCAGAGGCATTTGCAGGCGTTGACCGGTGTCGCCCCGGATGTGCTTGTCGCCGACGCACATCCACTCTACCGATCGACAGCCTGGGCACACCGCAATGCCGCCGACCGACCGGTCAGGACCATACAACACCACCACGCACATATCGCGGCGGTGATGGCCGAGCATGGCCTGGATGGATCGCAACATGTGCTCGGATTCGCCTTCGACGGAACGGGTTACGGACCCGACGAAGCCGTATGGGGCGGCGAGGTGCTGCTCGCAAACTACAAGGGGTACCGGCGGCTCGTTCACCTGAAATACGTGCCGCTCGCCGGGGGCGACATCAGCGTTCTGCGGCCCTATCGGATGGCGCTTGCGCACCTGTGGGCGGCCGGCCTGCCGTGGGACCCTGACCTGCCGCCGGTGCAGGTATGCCCGGCCGACGAGCGACGCGTCCTGCGGCATCAGCTCGAAACAGGGCTGGGGTGCGCACCCACATCCAGCATGGGCCGGCTGTTCGACGCGGTGTCCGCGCTTGTCGGTGTTCGCCAGACGGTGGCATACGAAGCCCAGGCGGCGATCGAGTTGGAGGGTCTCTCGCGCAACGCCGACTGCGGGGCAACCGCATACGTCTTCGATATCGATACCGCACAGCTCCCGGCGGTTATCGACGCCGCCCCGGTACTCGCCGCGATCATCCAGGATCTGCGCGCCGGTGCGCGGGCGGGCGTGATCGGCGCACGCTTCCACCGCGCCGTCGCCCGATTGATCGTCGACCTTGCTGTCACTGAGGCTGCGGACACACAAACCGTTGCGTTGTCCGGCGGCGTGTTCCAGAACGCCCTGCTGCTCGACCTGGCATTGAAAGCTCTGCACGACAAAGGTTTTCAGGTCATCACCCATCGGCAGGTACCGCCCAACGACGGTGGCATCGCACTGGGTCAACTGTTGGTCGGGAATTCAGGCTAGGGAAGGAGGAGCCAGGTCGTGGACGCCGGTCACGTGTTGTTCGCGCGGTATGCCTTCCCGCCGAACGAGCTGGGTTACTGCGGACCGTCCGATACGGCCCCGCCCGAACTGGCATCGCATGCAACGGAGTTCGACGGCGCGTGGCCTTATCTGAGGGCGATCGCAGACGCGGCCGACATCGGCGATCCGCTTGATGAGGAGGTGGTACGCAGCTACTGGGTGGGCGGACCGCTACTGGACAAGGTGGACCCAGCCCTGCTGCTGACCCGACTGCGCACCTCGTTCCAAGGTCAGGTCACCGGGCTACTCGGCGACCTGGTCACTACGGAAGGCGCGTTGGCGCACCACAGTTTTCACGTCTTCGTGGTCTACCCCTGGGTGCGGTTCCTGGATCGCGACCAGAACACGGCGCTTCAGGTCATGCAGGATTGCCGCATCCGCTGGGGAACGGTGGAATCGGTGGAGGATGACCATGCGGTGATCCTGTCGCGCCCCCTGAGCCGCGACTCCGGGGTGCTGGCACTGAGCGACCCCGCGGCCGAGCGCGTGCGGTGGGCCAAGGACGGCGCGTCGCTGGCGCCCGGACCGGCGCCCGGTGACAAGGTATCCGCGCACTGGAATTGGTTATGCGGGACGCTCACCGACGACGAAAGTGCCGCGCTCGCCGCTGCCACGGAAGCGACGCTCAACCTCGTCAACGCCGCGCTTGTGAACCACGGTCCAAGGATTCCGTCGTGACTCTTCTAAACCCTCGCAATCCCCACCCGGATGAGCGCACACTGGAGAGACCAGCGGTTATCGAGTCGTCAGCGACGACCTGGTGCGTCCTATTCGGGGGAGAATTCGGCTCGGACCGGGACGGGAGTACGTAAATGACGACTACCGAACAAACCGGCGAACGTCTC
>JBEVHG010000160.1:0-19546 GCA_040511335.1 Mycobacterium sp.
CGGGTGGTGTGCGACGCCGCCCATGACAGCAGCTCCAGCGGCGCGAGCGACGGCGCGGGCCCGATGGTCTGCTCCAGCGTCCAGCCACCCTCGAAGCCGAGCTCCTCAGCCCGCATCAGATAACTGCGCGTTCCCTCGGCGTCGAAACCGTCGGCCACTTGTTGCGGGATCGAAATCGAGAACCTCACGCATCCACCGTAGGCCTGGCCGATGACGTGGTGTGGACCACCGTGTGGGCAAGGACGATTACCTCGACTTCCCTCGCGCGAGCGCAGTGAAACGGTGCAGCGCGACGGGAAGTCCATGCTGACCCCGGAGGTGCCTCGACATTCATCCGGACCCGCCGGCCGGCGACGTCGTAACTGGGCCATCGGCCCGCGTCGGTAGGCTCGGAGGATGTTCTCTTTCCTGCCCGGTATCCCCGGCACCGATGACCTGCGGGCGCTCGTACGCAAGGTTGACACCGCCCGGCACCACGGCGTGCCGGACGGATGTGTGCTCGAACTCGACCTGCTCTCGGTGCCAAGTGAGACCGGCGGATTCGACCCGTTCGCGATGATCGCCAGCGGGGGTCGGCCATTGTTGCTGCGCGAGGCCGTCGCCGCCATCCACCGCGCCGCCGACGATCCCCGGGTCGCCGGGCTGATAGCCCGGGTGCAGATCCCGGCCGCCGCGGCCGGACCGGTGCAGGAACTGCGCGAAGCCATTGCGGCGTTCAGCGATGTCAAACCGTCGCTGGCGTGGGCCGAGACGTATCCCGGCACGCTGTCCTACTACCTCGCGTCGGCGTTCCGCGAGGTGTGGATGCAGCCGTCGGGAACCGTCGGCTTGGTGGGTTTCGCGACCAACGCGCTGTTCCTGCGCGACGCGCTGGACAAGGCGGGCATCGAGGCGCAGGTCATCGCACGCGGTGAATACAAGTCCGCGGCAAACCTTTTCACTCAGGACAGCTACACCGATGCCCATCGTGAAGCCGACGGGCGGCTGATCGAGAGCCTGCACGCCCAGGTATGGCAGGCGGTCGCCGAGTCACGTCACCTCGCGCCTGCCGCGGTCGATGCGCTCGCCGACAAGGCGCCGCTGCTGCGCGAAGACGCGGTCACCGGCGGCCTCATCGACCGCATCGGCTTCCGAGACGAGGCGTACTCGCGGATCGCTGAACTCGCTGGAGCGCCAGGGATTTCACCCGAAAGCGGTGACGCCGACAGCGACGACGCCCCGTCGCGGCTGTACTTGACGCGGTATGCGCGGGCGACCGCGCGCCGGCCCGCCCCGCCCATGCCGCCGATTCCCGGCCGCAAGACCAAGCCGACCATCGCCGTGGTCACGCTGCACGGTCCGATCGTGAGCGGCCGCGGCGGCCCACAATCGCTGCCGCTCGGTAACCCCAGCGCGGGCGCCGACATCATCGGCGCGGCGCTGCGGGAGGCCGCCGCGGACGACTCGGTGTCGGCGATCGTGCTGCGTGTGGACAGCCCGGGTGGTTCGGTCACCGGATCGGAAACCATTTGGCGCGAAGTGAACCGGGTGCGCGACAGCGGCAAGCCTGTCGTCGTGTCCATGGGCGCCGTCGCCGCTTCCGGCGGCTACTGCGTGGCAATGGCCGCCGACGCGATCGTCGCCAACCCCGGCACCATCACCGGTTCGATCGGCGTGGTGACCGGCAAGCTGGTGGCGCGCGAGCTCAAGGGCCGCCTCGGTGTCGGCTCCGACTCGGTGCGCACCAACCCCAACGCCGACGCCTGGTCCGTCAACGCGCCGTTCACCGCCGAGCAGCACGCGCAGGTCGAGGCGGAGGCCGACCTGTTCTACACCGATTTCGTCGAACGAGTTGCCAAGGGCCGCAGGCTGACTGTGGAGGCGGTCGACGCGGTGGCCCGCGGCCGGGTGTGGACGGGTGCGGACGCCAAAGAGCATGGCCTTGTCGACGAGCTCGGCGGGCTACGTACGGCGATCACGCGTGCAAAGGTGCTCGCCGGATTCGACGCCGATGCCGACGTCCGACTCGTCGGCTATCCGGGCTCCTCACTGCTGGAGTTCCTGCGGCCGAAACCGTCGTCGCAGCCCGCCGCGGCGTCGGTGCCCGACGCGCTCGGTGCGGTGCTGGGGCGTTCGGTGGCCGGCATGCTAAGCCAGACCGAGAAGACGCTGACCGGGGTAAGCGCGCTATGGCTGGGGGATTACCGGTTCTGAAACGTGCCGCTGACGTACACGATTTCGCCGAGCGGATCGTTGTCGTCCGGCGCCGGAACGACAAGGCCGTTGCGGACGAACAGTTCCCCCCGCGGGGTGCTGCTCATCTGCCATCCCTTTGACTTCAGGTAGTCGATGACGTGGCTGCGCTCGCCGTGAAAGATCAGCGACGGCATGTCGATGTCGACGCCGTGCTCGCGGAAGCTGTCGGTCGCTTGACGGGCCTTCTCGGGATCGAAATTTCTCAGGCCCGGGACATACTCGGTGGCGATGGTGCTGCCCGGTGCGCTCAGGGCAGTGATGTTGTCGAACAGGCGATCCTGGGCCTCGGGCGGCAGGTAGATCAGCAGGCCTTCGGCCAACCATGCGGTCGGCGAACCGTCCTGGAAGCCGGCGGCCCGCAGGGCTGCGGGCCAGTCGTCACGCAAGTCGATCGACACGGTGCGGCGCTGCGCGGTCGGCACGGCGCCCATCCCGGCGAGGGTGGACGTCTTGAACTCGATCACGTCGGGCTGATCCAGCTCGTACACCGTGGTCGCGTCCGGCCACGGCAGCCGGTACGCACGAGAATCCAGCCCGGAGGCCAGGATCACCGCCTGCCGGATGCCGACGTCGGTCGCCCTGCTGAAGTACTCGTCGAAGTACTTGGTGCGCAATGCCACTTCGTCTATGTTCGCTTGGACGCGCGGCGCTGACTCGGGATCGATCTCGGTGATGTCCAGTTCACCGTCGATCATCTTGGTGAAGAAGTCGATGCCGACCGCACGCACCAGCGGCTCGGCGAACGGATCGTTGATCAGGCCGCGCGCATCCCTGGTGGCGATGGCGCGGCCGGCCGCCACCATCGTCGCGGTCGCCCCGACGCTGGAGGCCAGGTCCCAACTGTCGTCGTTGGAGCGTGCCATGGCGTCAGACTACTTTCGAGTTGCGATGACCGCCAGCGAATTGCGCAGCGGCGCAAGGGTTTCATCGTCGGGAAATGTTCGGTCGTAGTCGGCGAACACCTCCGGCCGGCTGCGGGCGCTGACCTTCCAGCCGTGAGCGCTCAGGTAGTCGACCACGGGGTTGCGCTCGCCGGCGTAGAACAGATCCGACAGGTTGACGTCGAAACCGTGGCCACGCCACTGTTCGCTGATGGCTTGCGCGCGTTCGCCGATGCTCGCCCCGGCGTCGGGATGGTATTCGGTGGCCAGTTGACTTCCCGGGGCGCTGAGCGCGGAGATGTTGTCGAAAAGCCGATCCTGCGCCTCGGGCGGCAGGTACACCAACAGCCCTTCGGCGCTCCATGCCGTCGGCCGGCTGTCGTCAAAGCCGCTGCGGCACAGGGCGGCCGGCCAGTCGTTGCGCAGATCGATGCTGACTGTGCGGCGTTCGGCGGTCGGCTCGGCACCGATCTTGGCCATCGTTTCGGTCTTGAATCCGATGACCTCTGGTTGGTCGATCTCGTAGACGACGCAGCCCGCAGGCCACGGCAACCGATACGCCCGCGCATCCAGCCCGGACGCCAGGATCACCGCCTGCCGGATTCCTGAGGCACCCGCACCGACAAAGAAGTCGTCGAAGAACCTGGTACGCACCGCGATCACATCGACCATGAGCCGTGCGGCATCGCCGCCGCCCGCGTCGGCCAAGGTGACTTCGCCGTCGATCAACTTGGTGAAGAAGTCGATGCCCACGGCCCGCACCAGCGGCGCGGCGAACGGGTCGTCGATGAGCGGGTCGGCTTCTCTGCTGGCCAGCGTCCGTGCTGCGGCGACCATCGTGGCCGTCGCCCCTACGCTCGAAGCGAGATCCCAGCTGTCGGCGTCGGTACGGCTCACCGCGCAGCGCCGTTCTTGCTGGTGGCGGTCAAGGTGCCGCTGATGTACCTGAGGTCGGCGAAACCGCCGATCTCGTCGTCGATCGGCGGCAGATCGTGGTCGGCGAACAATTCTCTGACGCTGGCACCGCTGATCTGCCAGCCGTGCTCGGCGAGGTAGCTCGCCGCTTCGTTGCGGTCGCCGAAGTAGACCAGTTCGGTGATGTCGAGGTAGAAGCCGTGGTCGCGCCACTTTTCGGCGACGCCCTGCAGGCGTTCCTTCATCCTCTCCTCGTCGGCCGGATCGGGCATCGGTGCGCTTTCGGTGGCGAAGCGGCTGCCTGGGGCGCTGAGCGCGGTGATGGTGTCGAGCAGGCGGTCCTGGGCTTCCGGCGGCAGGTAGCCGAGCAGGCCCTCGGCGCTCCACGCGGTCGGCCGGCTCGGGTCGAAGCCCGCCGCTGTCAGCGCCGTCGGCCAGTCGTGACGCAGGTCGACCGCCACCGCGCGCTGCTCGGCGGTGGGCTCGGCGCCGAGGTCGGCCAGTGTCCGGGTCTTGAACTCGATCACGTCGGGCTGGTCGATCTCGTAAACGGTCGTGCCCGCGGGCCACGGCAGCCGGTAGGCGCGTGAATCCAGTCCGGACGCCAGGATCACGGCCTGCCTGATGCCGGCCGCCGTCGCGTCGAGGAAGAACTCGTCGAAGAACACGGTCCGGATCGCCATGTTGTCGGTCATGCGCCACATGCCGATCGCGGCGTCGCCATCGAGGTCGTCGGGCGTCAACTCACCGCCGGCCAGTCGGGTGAACAGATCGACACCGACGGCGCGTACCAGTGGCAGTGCGAAAGGGTCGTTGATCAGTGCGTGCTCGGTCCTGCTCGCCATCGCGCGAGAAGCGGCCACCATCGTCGCCGTCGCTCCCACGCTGGATGCCAGATCCCAAGTGTCGTCCTCGGTGCGTGCCATCAATGACCCCTTGTCGACGTAGTGCATGTCCCGTTACTTAGGTGATGTAACGAGTCGCCGCCGACTGTACGCTCCCAACCTGAAAACGCGACCGGTCCCCCGGTGGCCCGATCGATGCGGGGCCGTCGAGCCTCAACTGTTACTCTCGTAGACTGTTTGACGCGCGACTCCGCAGGCTGTGACCCTGCCGGGGGCCGTGCATGACTTAACCAAAACGCTGGATGATCCAGCCCCATCGGCACGCCGCGATAAGAGGTCGGCTGCGCAGGAGGAACAGTGCTCTCGGCTTTCATCTCGTCATTGCGGACAGCCGACCTGAGACGCAAGATTCTGTTCACCCTTGCCATCGTCATCCTCTACCGGGTCGGTGCCTCGCTACCGTCCCCCGGCGTCAACTTCCCCAACGTGCAGAAGTGCGTCGCGCAGGTCAGCGGCGGCGAGTCCGCGCAGATCTACTCGCTGATCAACCTGTTCTCGGGCGGCGCGCTGCTGCACTTGACCGTGTTCGCGGTCGGCGTGATGCCCTACATCACCGCCAGCATCATCGTCCAGCTGCTCACGGTGGTGATCCCGCGCTTCGAGCAGCTGCGCAAAGAAGGCCAGGCCGGTCAGGCCAAGATGACGCAGTACACGCGCTACCTCGCGATCGCGCTGGCCATTCTGCAGGCCACCAGCATCGTGGCGCTGGCCGCCAACGGCGGCCTGCTGCAGGGCTGCACGCTGGATATCATCGAGGACCAATCCATCTTCACCCTGTTGGTCATCGTGCTTGTCATGACGGCCGGCGCGGCCC
The DNA here is from genome assembly GCA_040511335.1 of Mycobacterium sp. GTDB lineage: Bacteria > Actinomycetota > Actinomycetes > Mycobacteriales > Mycobacteriaceae > Mycobacterium. The sequence continues at coordinate 5,751 of JBEVHG010000160.1, forward strand.
TGGTGATGTGGATGGGCGAGCTGGTCACCGAGCGCGGTATCGGCAACGGCATGTCGCTGCTGATCTTTGCCGGCATCGCCGCTCGCATCCCGATCGAAGGCAAGACCATCCTGGACAACCGTGGCGGCCTGGTGTTCGCCGCGGTGTGTGTGGCGGCGCTGCTCATCCTCACCGGCGTGGTGTTCGTCGAACAGGGCCAACGGCGCATCCCGGTGCAGTACGCCAAGCGGATGGTGGGCCGGCGGATGTACGGCGGCACATCGACGTATCTGCCGCTCAAGGTCAACCAGGCCGGCGTGATCCCGGTGATCTTCGCGTCATCGCTGATCTACATTCCGCAGTTGATCACCCAGTTGATCCGCAGCGGAAGCTCCAACCCCGGCACCGGATGGTGGGACAAGTTCGTCGGCACTTACCTGACCGATCCCAGCAGCCCGGTCTACATCGCCATCTATTTCGGCCTGATCGTCTTCTTCACGTATTTCTACGTGTCGATCACCTTCAATCCCGACGAGCGTGCCGACGAGATGAAGAAATTCGGCGGGTTCATCCCGGGCATCCGGCCGGGCCGGCCCACCGCCGACTATCTGCGCTACGTGCTGAGCCGGATCACCCTGCCGGGCTCGATCTACCTTGGCATGATCGCGGTCTTGCCGAACCTGTTCCTACAAATGGGCAGCTCAGGCACACTGCAAAACTTGCCGTTTGGCGGCGTTGCGGTTCTGATCATGATCGGCGTCGGATTGGATACCGTCAAACAGATCGAGAGCCAGCTCATGCAACGCAACTATGAAGGGTTCCTGAAGTGAGAGTCGTTCTACTCGGACCGCCCGGCGCGGGCAAAGGCACGCAGGCGCAGAAAGTGGCCGAGAAGCTCGGCGTCCCGCAAATCTCCACCGGGGACCTCTTCCGGAAGAACATCGGTGACGGCACACCGCTGGGCGTGGAGGCCAAGCGCTACCTCGACGCTGGTGATCTGGTGCCCAGCAGCCTGACCAACGCCCTGGTGGAGGACCGGATCGACCAGCCCGACGCCGCCGCCGGCTTCATCCTCGACGGTTACCCCCGCTCAGTCGAGCAGGCCAAGGCGCTGCACGACATGCTGGAGGCCCGCGACACCAAGCTCGACGCCGTGCTGGAGTTACGGGTATCCGAGGACGAGCTGCTCGCCCGGCTCAAGGACCGCGGCCGCGCCGACGACACCGAAGAGGTCATCCACAACCGGATGACGGTGTACCGCGACGAGACCGAGCCGCTGCTGGCGTACTACCGCGACGAGCTGAGGACCGTCGACGCGGTGGGCACGCTCGACGAAGTGTTCGCCAGAGCCCTCAGAGCGCTGGGTCGCTGAGCCATGATCGCCCTGCCGGCGCTGCGCACCCGCAAGGTCGTCGCGCAGCGCAGCGCGGGTGAACTCGACGCGATGGCGGCCGCGGGGTCGCTGGTAGCCGCCGCCCTGCTGGCCGTGCGGCGGGCCGCCGCACCGGGAGTATCCACCCTGACCCTCGACGAAATCGCGGAATCGGTCATCCGCGACGGCGGCGGGACCCCGTCATTCCTCGGCTACCACGGCTTCCCCGCCAGCATCTGCGCATCGGTCAATGACCGTGTGGTACACGGCATTCCATCGGCGGGCGAGGTTCTGGCCGCGGGCGACCTGGTCTCCATCGACTGCGGCGCGATCGTCGACGGTTGGCACGGCGATTCGGCGGTCACGTTCGGCGTCGGAGCCCTCATCTCCGTCGACGAGGCACTGTCGGATGCAACCAGGGAGGCCATGGAGGCCGGCATCGCGGCCATGGTGCCCGGCAATCGGCTCACCGACGTATCGCACGCCATCGAATCCGAGACACATGCCGCGGAGGCGCGCCACGACCGCAAGTTCGGTATCGTCGCCGGCTACGGCGGCCACGGCATCGGACAGCAAATGCACATGGATCCGTTCCTGCCCAACGAGGGATCACCCGGCCGCGGACCCTACCTGGCGCCGGGCTCCGTGCTGGCCATCGAACCCATGCTGACCCTCGGCACGTCGAGCACCGTGGTTCTGGACGACGAATGGACCGTGGTCACCGCCGACGGGTCCCGGGCCGCGCACTGGGAACACACCGTGGCCGCAACCGACGATGGACCACGCATCCTCACTCTGTAACTGCGTCCCGGCAAAGCCTCGTGCTGAACCGGGCCGCAGCCGACCTCGTGTAAATGTTGGAGGTTGGTGAATGAACGATCCGGAGGCCGCGATGATGCGGGTGCTCTACGACGAGCACGCCGCAGCTCTGTGGCGGTACGCCGTTCGGCTCACCGGTGATCAGGCCCGCGCCGAGGACGTCGTGCAGGAGACACTGCTACGCGCCTGGCAGCACCCCGAGGTCACCGCGGATGCCGAGCGTTCGGCGCGGGCCTGGCTGTTCACCGTGGCGCGTAACCTCATCATTGACGAGAAACGCAGCGCGAGATCCCGCAACGAAACCGCTACGCCAGATCTGGAGCGCGTGGGCGATCGCGCCGGACCGGATGAGGTGGATACCGCACTGGACCGCCTCCTACTGGGCGAGGCCCTCAGCCAGTTGTCCGCGGAACATCGCGCGGTCCTGAAACGGGCGTACTACCAGGGTTGGACTACTGGGCAGATCGCAGCCGACCTCCAGATCGCGGAGGGCACGGTGAAATCCCGGCTGCACTACGCCGTACGCGCATTAAGACTCATTCTGCAGGAGAGGGGGGTGACACGGTGACACAATTTGGTGTACCCCGAGGCGGTGAACTGGTGGACGACGATCGCTACGAGACCTGGGACGCTGCGTACATCCTTGGTTCGCTGTCGAGCAACGAACGCCTCGAATACGAGGCGCATCTGGCCACTTGCGCGCGCTGCCCGGCGGCCGTCGCCGAACTGAGCGGCATTCCGGCGCTGCTGGCGCGGGTCGACCCCGCGGACGTCCAGGCTCTCGACGAGACCCAGCCGGAACCACCGCCGCTGAAGCCCGAGGTACTGGACACGCTGCTGGCGAACGTGGCTTGGCGGCGCCGTCGGACACGGTTGGTGAGCTCGATTGCGCTGGCCGCCGCGGCGGCCGTGCTGGCCGTGGGGCTGGCGATCGGACTGAAACCCGGCGTGTTCGGGCTGGGTTCGGGCACGCCGCAGGCCACCGGCACGATGCTGGAAATGAGCAAGGTGGCGCCAACGCCTATTAACGCCACCGTCACGTTGACGGACTACGCCTGGGGCACCCGGATCGACATGGCGTGCACCTACGGTGACTGGGGCAACCGCGACGCCCCGCCGCAGAACCTGGGCATGGTGGTGGTGGGCCGCGACGGCAGTCACAGCGAGGTGGCGACGTGGCTCGGATTGTCCGGCGCTACCGCGTTGCCGAGCGCGAACACACCGAAGCCGAAGAGCGAAATCGCTGCGGTACAACTGGTTTCCGCCGACGACGGAAAGGTTCTGCTGGAAACAAACCTGTGAACTGGACTTTGCGGTGAACCGAAATCCTTCGGGAGTCGTGTCACTGGCAGAGTTCCGAAAGCAGGTGAGGAATGGCCAGCAGGCACCGGGTGGTCGACCATATCGTCGGCTACCTCGCGGCAGCCGGGGTGGACTACGTCTTCGGCGTCGACGGCGCCAATATCGAGGACCTCTACGACGCCGCGCACTTCCGCGCTGACATCACCGCGGTGCTGGCCAAGCACGAGTTCTCCGCCGCGACGATGGCCGACGGCTACAGCCGGGCCAGCTCGAGGCTCGGGGTGGTGGCGGCCACATCGGGCGGCGGATCACTGAATCTGGTTGCGGGTCTGGGCGAGTCGTTCACCAGTCGGGTTCCGGTGCTGGCGCTGATCGGCCAGCCACCCACCGCCCTCGACGGGCGGGGCAGTTTCCAGGACACCAGCGGCCGCAACGGTTCGCTGTGTGCCGAGGCGTTGTTCTCCGAGATCTCGGTCTACCGCCGGCGGGTGCTCACCCCGGGCGACATCGTCACCGCGCTGCCGGAGGCGGTCGCGGCCGCCCGCGCCGGTGGTCCCGCGGTGCTGTTGCTTCCGAAGAACGTCCAGCAGAGCCTCATGGAAGCCAACGGTGCCGACATCAACGGCGCCGTCGCCGATCCGGTCGACCTGCGTGCGGGTGACCCGCATCCGATCGCGCGTGCACTGCAACGTGCGCGCGGTCCCGTCACGATCATCGCCGGCGAACAGGTCGCCCGCGACGATGCGCGCGCCGAGTTGGAGGAGCTGCGTACCGCGCTGCGGGCCCGGGTCGCGACCGTGCCCGACGCGAGGGATGTCAGCGGGTCGCCCGGCCTGGGCGCGTCGTCATCGCTGGGCGTGACGGGGGTGATGGGGCATCCCGGAGTGGCCGACGCGGTGCGCAACAGCGCGGTGTGCCTGCTGGTGGGCACCCGCCTGTCGGTGACCGCCAGGGCGGGGCTGGACGACGCGCTCGGCGCGGTGCGGACGCTGTCGATCGGCTCGGCGGCGCCCTACCTGCCCTGCACCCACATCCACTCCGACGACCTGCGCGCGTCGCTGTCCCGACTCACCCCGGCTGTGACCGGCCGTGGCAGGCCGCCGGGCCTGCGCGGCCCCGACCCGATGCCCCGCGCCGAGCTGAAGCCCCCGGCCTACCACGGTGAGGGCATCCGCTACCGCGACGCCATGACCGTGCTGGACGCGGCGGTGCCCGACGGCGTGGACGTCGTCGTCGACGCCGGCAACACCGGTGCCGCGGCCATCCATCACCTGCCCGTCCGGCGCGCCGGGCGCTTTGTCGTGGCGCTCGGCATGGGCGGGATGGGTTACAGCTTCGGCGCCGGGATCGGCATGGCGTTCGCTCGTGCGATGAGCGCTCGCGCGAAGAGCGAAGGACTCAGCCGGCGAGTCATCATCATCGCCGGCGACGGCGCCTTTTTCATGCACGGCCTGGAGCTGCACACCGCGATCCAGTACCGGCTGCCGGTGACGTTGGTGCTGTTCAACAACAACGCCCACGCCATGTGCGTCACCCGCGAGCAGCTGTTCTACGACGACCTTTACAGCTACAACCGGTTCGGGCCAAGCCGTCTCGGCGCCGGTCTGGCCGCGATGTTCCCCGGCTTGCCGTCGGTCGACGTCGACGAGGTCGGCGCGCTACCCGATGCTTTGCGAACGGCGCTGGATATCGAGGGGCCTTCGGTGGTCAGTATTGAATGTTCCGCCGACGAAATCCCGCCGTTCGCACCATTTTTGGCCAAGTCATTGCCCACAGTTGCAGTGCCGCAACCAAATTCGACTGATCTGACTCACAAGGAGGACCGTTCCGATGTCGCTGCCCGCGCTTGAGGACATAACTGCCCATACCGGCACCACCAACCCGATCGAGGGCCTGATCCGCATCGAGACGTCGCCGAAGGAAAAGGCCACGCCGATCGTCATGGAGATGATGCGGTCGGTGTACCCGCACGACGAGGTGTTCGGCACGTACTGCACCATTAACGACTATATCGACTGTCCGCCCGACGAGCTCTTCGACTACATGGCCGACACCCGCTGCCTGGAGGAGTGGACCTACAGCCTGCGCGGCTTCACACCCACCGAGACGCCGGGCCTGTGGCTGGCCCACGACCGGCTCGGCGCGGGGCCCGCTGGCCCGGGGAGCGCGATCTACACCCGCACGATAACCAACCGCGAGGCACTCACGGTCGATTACCACTGCGCGTGGGACCAGGGCAAGCACCTGTGGATGATCTACCTGATGCGCATTGTCGACGCGCAGGTGGTGTTCGACAAGCCGGGTTCGGTTGTGCTGTGGACCAACTGCCATCACCCGTTCTATGACCGCAAGCCCTACCCGGAAACCGCGCCGCCGAAGCGGCCGGTCTGGGTCGGTGACTTCTGGGACATGTTCGGCCCCGGTCATCTGCTGGAGCTGAAGAACCTCAAGGCGATCGCCGAGTACCGCCACCACAACGGCCTACCGGTGACCCCGAACTGGATGAAATGAGGAGCGCATGAACGAGCAGAAGCCCGTCAGTCTTATTGATATCTCGGCGTATCTGCCCGGTGAGCCCATCGGCGCCGATTACTACGCCCAGTTCGCCGAATCGAACGATCTGCGCGACAACGTGATGTAACGGGCGCCCAGGTTCCGCCACCACGTGGCCGAGGACGAGACCGCGATCGACATGGTCGAGCGGGCCACCGCGGGCCTGATCGAACGCCACGGCCAGGAGGCCATCGCAGGAGCCGATGTGCTGATCACCCACACCCAGTTGCCCGACATGCCGTTGTACGGTGGTGGCGCCGGCATGGCGGATCGCCTTGGCATGAAGCCGAATTGGGTGCTGGACCTGCATGGCGGCGGTTGTGCCGCGTTCGTGCTGGGGCTGAAGGTGGCGCGCAACCTGCTGCATCCGCCACACGGCGCTGATCGCCGTCGCGCAGAACACCGCGGGCCAGGTGTTCGACAGCCTACGGTGCGGCGTAAGGCGCAGGCTTCGGTTCCGGGTGACGGCGCGGCGGTCGGGCTGGTGACACTGTCAGACGCCTCACCGATCCTCGACGTCGAATGTCGCACATACCCGGAGTTCACCGGCGATATGACCGCCACCTTCGATCCGCCGCGCAAGTACTGGCAGGCGGGTCCCGGCGAGGGCTGCATCGGCTTCACCGAGAGCAAGATCACCAAGGTGCTGGCACGGGGCAACCGGCAGGTGCCCGAGGTGTGCTACGCGGTGTGTGACCGAATCGGCTTGAAACCCAAGGATATCGACCTGCTCGTCACCAACCAGCCCAACCGCGTCTTCCTGCGCAACTGGCGGGAAGCACTGGAAATGCCGAAGGGGCGTCACCGCGACACGTTTGACGAGTGCGGCAACTTGTTCGCCGCGGGCATCCCGGTCAACCTCGACCGCGCGATCTCCGACGGCCGGCTGAAGAAGGGCGATGTGGTGATGATGGCGGCTTTCGCGCACGCCGGTGACTTCGCCGGCGCCGCCGCCGTCCGGTGGGGCGGCCGCGTTGGCGACAGTGAGACGGGTGCCTGATGGCACGGCTGACGTCGGTCACCGTCGCGCTGGACCAGCACGGCCACCACGACCTGGACGCCATGGCAGGCGGCAAGCCGGGCGTGGGTCGTGGTGGTGTGCCGGCCGCACAATCCGAGCGGCACGGTCGAGCCAGCCGCCGATATCGAGCGGTTCCTGCGGCGGGTGCCCACCGACACGGTGGTGCTGCTGGATGAGGCGTATGTGGAATTCCTGTCGCCGGAACATCGGATCGACGGGCCGGACCTCGTCGAGCGGTATCCCAATGTCGTAGTGTTGCGGACGTTCTCGAAGGCCTATGGGCTGGCCGGTCTTCGGGTCGGCTACGGCTTCTGCGCGCCCGACCTGGCCCGCAGGCTGTGGACGATGCAGCTGCCGTTCGGGATCGGCATCACCGGCATGGTGGCCGTCGCCGCCTCCTACGACGCCGAAAACGAACTACAGCAACGTATTCGGATGATTTCGGCCGAGCGGCGCTATCTGCGGATGCGGTTGCGGTCGATGGGCATCTACAGCACGGACAGCCACGCCAACTTCGTGTACCTGCCCGCGCGCGGTCGGCCCTGGCGCGAGGTTTTCGACGGCACCGGGCTGCAGGTGCGCAACTACGCCGACGGCAGCGTGCGGATCACGGTCGGCAACCGGCAGTCAACCCGGGCGGTGCTGTCCGCGGTGGCGCCGGATGGCGCTGCGCTGACAATCGCCTCGGCGCGCCAACGGGATGCGGTATGAAGAGGCGTGTCCTCGCAACCGTCGCCACAGGAGAAGGCCGACCCGATCGCGCTGGCCCGGGACAACTGGGAGCGTTCCGGCTGGGGTGAGGTCGCCGACGGCATGGTCGCCGTGACATCGGTGATGCGGGCGCACCAGATCCTGCTGGCCCGCGTCGAGACGGCGCTGCGGCCCTACGACCTGAGCTTCTCGCGCTACGAGCTGCTGCGGCTGCTGGCGTTCAGCCGCAGCGGCGCACTGCCGATCACCAAGGCGTCCGACCGGCTGCAGGTGCACGTCACCAGCGTCACGCATGCGATTCGGCGGCTGGAGGCCAACGGGCTGGTGGAGCGGATCCCGCATCCGACCGACGGCCGCACCACGTTGGTGCGGATCACCGAGCTTGGCCGCTCGACGGTCGAGGACGCGACCGTGACTTTGAACAACGAGGTTTTCGCCGACATCGGAATGTCCGACGACGAGTCACGCACGCTCGCCAGGTCGATCGAGACGCTGCGCCGCCACGCCGGCGACTTCTGAGGGTCACGGCTTCTCTCGCGAGCAGCGAGCAGACGGAAAAGCACCCGACACGCCGTTCAGGGAACGTTTGCGTCTACTCGCGCAGGGGACGGCAGCGGGATCGTCGCCGTCACGGCGGTGCCCGAGCCGGGGCGCGATCGGATGTTCAGCCGCCCGCCGACCAGTTCGGCCCGTTCGGCCATCGACAGCAGGCCGTAGCCGCCCATCTCGTCGCTGCCCAGCGGATGCTCGAAGGTGTCGAAACCGACCCCGTCGTCGACGATTTCGAGTCGGGCGGTGTCGTTGTCGACAGCGAATGTCAGCCGCGCGCTCGTCGCGTTGGCGTGTTTGACGACGTTCTGCAGGCACTCCTGGGCGATGCGGTACAGCGCGAGCTCGATGTGCTCAGCCAGCCGGGTGTCGGCCAGGTCGACCTCCATCTCGATCTGCGGGATGGATCTGGCCTGGCTGGCCAACCCGCCGGCCAGCCCGAGGTCGTCGAGCACCGGCGGTCGGAGTCCGCCGATCGCCGCGCGCGCTTCCTGCAGCGTCAAATCGACCAGTTCGCGGGCTTTCTCGAGCTGCTCGCCGACCGCGCCCGGATCGTCGACCGCCTGGGTCGCGGCGTCCAGCCGGTACGACAGCGTGACGAGCCGCTGCGAGATGCCGTCATGGATGTCACCGGCCAGCCGGCGTCGTTCGATCTCCTGCGCCTCGATCACCTGCTCGACGAAGTTCTCGTGCGCGCGTTCGCGGGCCACCAGCTGGCGGTGCAGCCGGGCCTGGTGCAGCGCCCCGGCGATCAGCCGGCCGATCACCAGCAGCTGTTCCACGTCCCGTTCGGTGAACTCGCGTCGCTCGACGGTGTGCACGTTGAGCACGCCGACCAGCCCGCCGGGGTCGGTCTCCATCGGGACCGACACCATCGACGTGAAATCCGAGCCGCGCAGTGACTGGAACGGCATGTAGCGGGGATCGGACTCCTTGTCGTCGCTGATCACCACGGGTTCGCGGTGGCTGGCCACCCATCCCGAGAGTCCCTGACCCAGCGGCAGCCGGATCTTGCCGACCTCGCTGTCGAACGGGGGCGTGGCCCCGGCCAGGGTCAGCGACCGGTCGGAATCGTCGAGCACGTGTACGAAGCAGACGTCGCTCGCGGTGGCCGCGGTGATCATCCGCGCCGCCGCGGCGGCCAGCGGTTCGACGCCCGGCCCGCTGGAGGCCGCCTGGATCAGCTCGCGCAGCAGCGCGAGTTCGCGGTCGGCGTCGACGACGTCGCGGACTTTGGATGCCCGGGATCCGGGGTGTGGCCTCATTGGTAGATGCCTTCCCGTAGGGCGGTGGCGACCGCTCCGGCGCGGTCGCTGACGCCGAGCTTGCGGTAGATCGACCGCAGGTGGCTCTTGACGGTTTCGTCGCCGATCACCAGCTTGGTCGCGATGCCGCGGTTGGACAGGCCGTTGACCACATAGGACAGGATTTCGCTTTCGCGCTGCGTCAACCCCTGCCGCGCCCCTGGCCAGAATTCGTCGCGCTGCAGCCGCGCCGCGGTGTCGGCGGCCCTGGCCGCCATCCCCCGGTCGATAGCGGTCTCCCCGCCGTGCACGAACTCCAGTTGGCGCACCAACTCGTCGCTGCTGATGCTCTTCAGCAGGTAACCCGACGCGCCGACGCGCAACGCCTGAAAGAGGTACTGCTCGTCGTCGTAGACCGAGAGCATCACGACCTTGCGCTGCGGATCGCGCTCCCGCAGTTCCAGGCACAAATCCAGGCCGCTGGACCCCTGCATCCGGACGTCGCACAGCACGATGTCGGGTTTGAGCTCATCGATCACGCTGAGCGCTCGCTCAGCGCCGACGGCGTGCCCCACCACGCGCACCCGGTCCTGGAAGGCCGCGAGCATGGCCTTGAGCCCCTCGATGACCATCTCATGGTCATCTACCAGGACAATTCGCACGGGTTCCGCGGGCCCTTGGGCGCCCGACGTGATCATGGCAATACCTTAGGGATGGCAATACCTTAGGGCCGGCATTTGGCGTGGTAGCGCAACTTGGCCTGGCCAATCCCCCGTTTGGGGGACGCCCCGAACTGTGACCTGCGCCACGCTTTTGACCATGCTATCGACACGGGAGGTGACGCGCCCGGTGGCAGCCACCCGGTCAGCGACACCGGCGGGGCGGTTCTGGTGGGACCGGGCCCGGCCCAATGACGTCGACCAGTATCCGCTGCGCGCGGTGATCTTCGACCTCGACGCCCTGACCGACATTGAATGCGACGGTCATCGGGTGGTTTACAACGCGGCATTCGCCGCGCACGGCCTGGACTTCGAGTGGTCGGTGGCGCGCTACCAAAAACTCTTGGCGCTGGGCGACGAGCGCCAGCGCGTCACGGCCGAACTGCGGGCGAGGGGCATCTGCACGGAAGCCGATGTGCTGACCCAGCTGCTCGCCGACGAGATCTACGCGACCAAGACGATGATGTTCGAAGAGATGATCGCCGACGCCGACCTGGCGCCGCGACCGGGTCTCATCGACCTGATCATGGACGCCTTCGCCGCAGACGTGCGGGTGGGCGTGGTGACAAGTGGTCAACGCAGTTGGGCGGAGCCGTTAGTGCGGCAACTGGTCGGTGAGGGGCTCATCGAAACGATTGTGACCGCAGAAGACGTGACGAGGCCCGTCGAGGCCTATCAACTCGCACTGGCCGAACTCGGGATGTCCCCGAAGAACGCGCTGGCGATCACGGGTTCGGCCGCAGGGCTGCGCGCCGCGAACTGCGCGGGTCTGGCCACCGTCGTTGTCACCGACTGCGCCGCCGCCGTGGATTTCCCCGCCGCCGCCGTGGTCCGCTCGGACTATGGTGGCGCCGAACCGCTGCTCATCGCGAATTGCCAACGCCTGCACGGGCATTGGTGGGCTGATCACAAGCCGTCAGCTGCGTAGCATTTCGATGACGGCGCTGAAGTCCTTGTCCGCGTGGTCGGCTGCGAACTTGGCGTAGATCTCCGCGGCGTGGCTGCCCAGCGGCGCGGACGAGCCGGTGGAATGCACCGCGTCCATCGCCAGACCCAGATCCTTGTTCATCAGTGCCGTCGCGAAGCCGGGCTTGAAGTCGTTGTTGGCAGGTGAGGTTGGCACCGGACCCGGAACCGGGCAATTGGTGTGCACCGCCCAGCAATTGCCGGTTGCGCCGGTGATCACGTCGAACAGCGATTGCGCCGACAGGCCCAGCTTCTCGGCGAGCACGAAAGCTTCGCCGACAGCGATCTGCTGCACCGCCAGGACCATGTTGTTGCAGAGTTTGGCGGCCTGGCCCGTGCCGGAGGCGCCGCAGTGAATGATCTTGCCGGCCAGGGGTTCCAGCACCGGCCGGGCACGTTCCACGGCGGCCTCGTCGCCGCCCACCATGAACGCCAGGGTGCCGGCGGTCGCACCCTTCACCCCGCCGGACACCGGGGCGTCGAGTTGTGCGAAGCCGTGCTCGGCGGCTTGCCCGTTGACGGTGCGGGCATCGTCGACGGAGATCGTGGAGGTGTCGATGAACAGGGCGCCTTGTTTGGCGGCGGGCAACACCTCGGCGTAGCAGCGCTTCACGATGTCACCGTTGGGCAGCGAAGTGATCACCACATCAGCGTCTGCCACCGCCTCGGCGCCGCTGTCGAAAACCTTGGCGCCCTTTCCCTCGGCGGCTGCCTTCATTGCGGCCACGGGGTCGAAACCCCGCACCGTGTGCCCGGCCGCCAGCAGGTTCGCCGCCATTGGGCCGCCCATATGGCCCAACCCCAGGAACGCGATCGTGGTCATCTGATCTCAAGCCCTCTCTACGCGGACGCGCGGGCCCGGGCCGCTTCGGCCCGTCCGATGACCACGCGCATGATTTCGTTCGTTCCCTCGAGGATTCGGTGTACCCGCAGATCGCGGACGATCTTCTCCAGCCCGTACTCGCGGAGGTAGCCATACCCGCCGTGCAGCTGGAGAGCCTGATCGGCCACACCGAAGCAGGCGTCGGTGACGTAGCGCTTGGCCATCGCGCACAGCTCGACCTTTTCGGGGTGGTTGTCGTCGAGCGCGCTTGCCGCGCGCCACAACAGGGTTCGCGACGTCTCCAGCGCGGTGGCCATGTCGGCGAGGGTGAACCGAATGGTGGGCTCGTCGAGCAGCGACGACCCGAACGCCTGTCGATCGGCCAGGTAGCCGACCGCCTTGTCGTAGGCGGACTGGGCGCCCCCGAGTGAGCAGGCGGCGATGTTGAGACGCCCGCCGTTGAGCCCGTTCATCGCGACGCCGAATCCGGTGCCCTCACCGTCGGGACCGCCCAGCATCGCGTCGGCGGGCACCCGCACACCCTCGAACACCACCTGCGCGGTGGGTTGTGCGTGCCAGCCCATCTTCTGCTCGTTGGCGCCGAAACTCAGCCCGGGCGTGCCCTTTTCGACCACGAACGCCGTGATGCCACGTGGACCGTCAGCACCGGTGCGGGCCATCACGATGTAGACATCGGACGTCCCGGCGCCGGAGATGAACTGCTTGACGCCGTCGATCACATAGCTGTCACCCTCGCGAACGGCCTTGGTACGCAACGCGGCAGCGTCGGATCCGGCGCCGGGCTCGGTCAGGCAGTAACTGGCGATGGCCTCCATCGACGCCAGGCGTGGTACCCACGTCTTGCGTTGCTCGTGGGTGCCGAACGTGTCGACCATCCACGCGCACATGTTGTGGATGGACAGGAACGCGGCGACGGTGGGGTCCGCAAGCGCCAACTGCTCGAAGATGCGCACGGCGTCCAGCCGGCGCAGCCCGCTGCCGCCGACGTCATCGCGGCAGTAGATCGCCGCCATCCCGAGTTCGGCCGCCTCGCGCAGCACGTCGGTGGGGAAGTGGTTGGTGCTGTCCCATTCCAACGCGTATGGGGCGACCCGCTTTTCGGCGAACGCCGCCGCCGTCTCGGCGATCACGCGGTCGTCGTCGTCCATTCCGAAGTAGTCCATCGACAAGGTGGCCTACTTCATCGTCGGGATGGAGAACTCGGCGCCGTGTGAGCCCGCGGGCCAGCGCTGCGTCACCGTCTTGACCTTGGTGTAGAACTGGATCGAGGTGGGTCCGTGCTGGTTGAGGTCGCCGAAGCCGGAGCGCTTCCATCCGCCAAAGGTGTGGTAGGCCACCGGTACCGGAATCGGCACGTTCACACCGACCATGCCGACCTGCACCCGGGACACGAAGTCGCGTGCGGTGTCGCCGTCGCGGGTGAAAACCGCAACGCCGTTGCCGTATTCGTGCTCGGACGGCAGCCGCAGGGCCTCCTCGTAATCGTCGGCGCGCACGATGCACAACACCGGGCCGAAGATCTCGTCGGTGTAGATCGACATGTCCGGGGTGACGTGGTCGAACAGGGTCGGGCCGATGAAGTAGCCGCCCTCCAGGTTCGCGTCGCCGAACTGCAGGTCGTCGCTGGTGCGTTCGCGGCCGTCGACGACGGCTTCGGCGCCGGCCTCCACACCCTGGTCGATGTAGTCCTTGACGCGCCGCAGCGCCGCCTCGGTGA
>JBEVHG010000161.1:0-7680 GCA_040511335.1 Mycobacterium sp.
AGGGACCTGGGCACGGCGGTCGAAGCCCATCGCAGACCGTCAGTTTGTGCTGCCCGAAGGGCCACCGCTGCCGGGCGGAGTCCCGGCCGCGGCGTAGCTCCTGGTCACCTCAAATTTTCGAGTGAGGTGGGCAATTCCACCGTGTAGATCCCGGCGCCGGCTGGCTCAAGACCGCACCAGGCGGGCGATGGCCGCGGACGCCTCGGCAAGCTTGGCGTCGGCCTCGTCACCGCCCTCCGCGACGGCCTGGGTTACGCAGTGTCCGAGGTGCTCGTCGAGCAGTCCCAGCGCGACCGACTGCAACGCGCTGTTGACGGCGCTGATCTGAGTGAGGACGTCGATGCAGTACTTGTCGTCTTCGATCATCTTGGCGATGCCGCGGACCTGGCCTTCGATCCGGCGCAGCCGCTTCGCGTAGTTTTCTTTCTGTGGCGAATAGCCATGTGCGGCAGTCACTTTAGCCTCCCAGCATCCGGCTCATCTGGTCGATTTCTGCTTGCTGCGTGCCGACGATCGTCTTGGCAAGACCGATGGCGTCGACGTTTTCGCCGTTGGCGATCTCGGCCTTCGCCATCTCAATCGCACCCTGGTGGTGACCGATCATCGATTCCAGCCACAGTGTGTCGAATTCTGCGCCGTTCAGCGACGCCAACTTCGCCATGGCCGCCTCATCGACCATGCCGGCCATGGCCATGTTGCCGTGGACGGTGTGACCGGTATTGCTGTCGGGGTTCTCTTTCCACTGGACCAGGAACACCTTCATGGCCTCGATCTCGGGTCCCTGGGCGGCGGAGATCTGCTCGGCCAGTTGGATGACCTCGGGATTGGTAGACCGGTCCGGAACCAGTGCCGACATTTCGACGGCCTGCTGGTGGTGCGGAATCATGTTGGTGGCGAACGCGACGTCATCGGCGTTGAATCCGGCGGGCTGCGCGGCCACCGAGGATTGCTCGGTGTGTTCGAGTTCGGTGTGGCCGTCGGGAGCGGGGCTGTTACAGGAGGATAGGAACAGGGCGGCGGCCAGACCGGCCAGGAGTGCGGCGATGCGCGCAATGATGGGCGTCATGACACCAGCCTACCGGATACCCCACCGGGGTATTGATAGGGGTTTGGCCGGGTAGAACGCCACAGGCATACTGGGACGATGCCCTCAGGATCAGCCCCCGATATCAAGCCCCGCAGTCGCGATGTCACCGATGGTCTGGAGAAGGCCGCCGCCCGCGGAATGCTGCGCGCGGTAGGCATGGAGGACGACGACTTCGCCAAGCCGCAGATCGGCGTCGGCTCGTCGTGGAACGAGATCACGCCGTGCAACCTGTCGTTGGACCGACTGGCCAGGGCGGTCAAGGACGGCGTCTTCGCCGCGGGCGGCTACCCGATGCAGTTCGGCACCATCTCGGTGTCCGACGGCATCTCCATGGGGCACGAGGGCATGCACTTCTCGCTGGTGTCCCGCGAGGTGATCGCCGACAGCGTGGAGACCGTGATGCAGGCCGAGCGCCTCGACGGCTCGGTGCTGCTGGCCGGCTGCGACAAATCGCTGCCCGGCATGCTGATGGCCGCCGCACGCCTGGACCTGGCCAACGTGTTCCTCTACGCCGGCTCGATTCTGCCCGGCAAGGCCAAGCTCTCCGACGGCACGGAGATGGACGTGACGATCATCGATGCGTTCGAGGCCGTCGGCGCCTGTGCACGCGGGCTGATGCCCCGAGAGGACGTCGACGCCATCGAGCGCGCCATCTGCCCCGGCGAGGGCGCCTGCGGCGGCATGTACACCGCCAACACGATGGCCAGCGCCGCCGAGGCAATGGGCATGTCGCTGCCGGGCAGCGCGGCGCCGCCCGCGACCGACCGCCGGCGCGACGGATACGCCCGGCGCAGCGGTGCGGCCGTCGTCGAGCTGCTGCGCCGCGGTATCACCGCCCGCGACATCCTCACCAAGGAAGCCTTCGAGAACGCAATCGCGGTGGTGATGGCGTTCGGCGGGTCGACCAACGCGGTGCTGCATCTGCTGGCGATCGCGCACGAAGCGAATGTGAAGCTGTCGCTGGAGGACTTCACGCGCGTCGGCGCTAAGGTTCCGCACCTGGCCGACGTGAAACCTTTTGGGCGGCACGTGATGTTTGACGTCGACCGGATCGGCGGCGTGCCCGTCATCATGAAGGCGCTGCTGGATGCCGGTCTGCTGCACGGTGATTGCCTGACGGTGACGGGCCAGACCATGGCCGAGAACCTCGCCCATATCGCGCCACCCGATCCCGACGGCAAGGTGCTGCGGGCGCTCGACAATCCGATCCACCCGACCGGCGGCATCACCATCCTGCACGGGTCGCTGGCTCCGGAGGGTGCGGTGGTGAAGTCGGCGGGCTTTGATTCCGATGTGTTCGAAGGCACGGCAAGGGTTTTCGAGCGTGAACGGGCCGCTCTCGACGCTCTGGAGGACGGCACAATCACCCACGGGGACGTCGTCGTCATCCGCTACGAGGGCCCCAAGGGCGGACCGGGAATGCGCGAGATGCTGGCTATCACCGGCGCGATCAAGGGCGCCGGCCTGGGCAAGGACGTCCTGCTGATGACCGACGGCCGGTTCTCCGGCGGCACCACCGGACTGTGCGTCGGGCATGTGGCGCCCGAAGCCGTCGACGGTGGCCCGATCGCCTTCCTGGCCGACGGCGACCGCATTCGCCTCGACGTCGCGAAGGGCACCCTCGACGTCCTGGTCGACGCGGCCGAATTCGAGGCGCGCAAAACGGGTTTCACTCCGCTGCCGCCGCGCTACACCACCGGCGTGCTGGCCAAGTACATCAAGCTGGTCGGCTCGGCGGCCGGCGGTGCGGTCTGCGGGTAGGCCGGAGCGCCGGCTTACGTGTTTCGTCCGCCGTTCACTCCCAGGATCTGCCCGGTGATATAGCCGACTTCCTCCGAGATCAGAATGCGCACGCCGCGGCGATGTCACTTCGACGGCGCGCAACATCGGCGTATCGATGAAGCCCGGCGGACCGCATTGACGGTGATGCCGTGCGGGCCGTACTCCAGGGCAAGGGTTTTGGTCAATCCGTTCACCGCCGACTTCGCCGCAACATAGTGCGCCATCTACGGCACCCCGGAGTGGGTGCTGGACGAGGAGATGTTGACGATCCGTCCCCAGCCGGCCTCGATCATGTCCGGCAGCGCGGCCTGGATGCAGTGAAAGACGCCGTGGAGGTTCACGTTGAGCACCCGCTGCCAGTCGTCGAACGAGATATCGGTGAAGGGCTTGAACCCGTCGACGCCCGCGGCGTTGACCAAAACGCCTACTGGACCGAGTTTTTCGCGGACCTTGGCCAGCGCTGCGTCCACCTGCGCCCGGTCGGTGACGTCGGCCGCATACGCGAAATCTTCGTCGCCGGGGTTCAGGTCGATGGTGGCGACGTGGTAGCCGTCGGTGCCGAGGCGCTTGGCGATCGCCTGGCCGATACCCGAACCTCCGCCGGTGACGACAGCTGTCTTCATTCGATTTCCTTTCTGGAGTTGCGCGGGCTGCGTAGCCCAAGAGTGCGTCGTCCGGTCTCCACCACGTTTCGGAGTAGAGCGTCCTCGTCGAGGTTGACCCATGTCGGTCCCACCGCGCTGGCGAGCCCGCCCAGCACGAAGGCCGCCTTGACCAGTCCGGCCGGACCGGGGTCGACGTCCGCGAGCAGCGCCAACTGGCGGTTGATCAGGTCGCCCCACTCGTGCTGGGAGCGCAGCATCGTGGCCACGCTCGGGTCGCCGGCGAGCACCGAGACCACCGCGCGGTTCTGCACGGCCAGCGCCGCATAGCCGCTGAGCATGTGCTCGGCTCGCGCGTGCACGCTGCGTTGCGACTCGGCCGTGGTGATGATGTCGCGCAACTGCACGAAGATCGGCTCGACGACCGCGTTGAGGAGCTGCTCCCGGGTGCGGAAGTGGTAGTAGATGGCCGCCTTGGTAAAGCCCAGTTCGTCGGCGATCATCTGCAGCGACGTGCTGAGTTCTGCTCTCAAGGTGCTCGGCGAGCGCCCCGACATCCAGGCGCTGCTGCGCAGCGAACGCGACCGCATCCCGAACTTCATCGAGGAGACGCTGCGGATCGAAAGCCCCGTCAAGGGCGACTTCCGGCTGTCGCGCCTGCCGACCACGGTCGGTGGGGTCGACATTCCAGCCGGCACCACGGTGATGGTGATGAACGGCGCCGCCAACCGCGATCCACGCCAGTTCGAGCAGCCCGACGAATTCGACGTCGCCCGCCCAAATGCGCGTCGTCACATCGCATTCGGCCGCGGTATCCACTCCTGCCCCGGCGCGCCGCTCGCGCGGGCCGAGGCCCGGGTCTGCATCGAACGACTCCTCGACCGCACCACCGACATCAGGATCTCGGAGGACAAGCACGGTCCCGCCGACGCCCGGCGCTACAGCTTCGTCCCGACCTACATCCTGCGCGGCCTGACCGAGTTGCACCTGGACTTCGATGTCGCGGAGGAGACGGCTCGATGAAGGCCACCGTCGACGACCAGCGCTGCCGCGGACATGGCGTCTGCATCACCATCTGCCCCGAAGTGTTCGAGCTCACCGACGACGGCTACGCGGTGGCGGCGGAAGCTGACGTCCCCACCGAACTCGAGGCAGCGGTTTCCGAAGCCGTCGAAAGCTGCCCCGAGCAAGCCATCACGGCGGAATGAGCGCCTCCCGGTTCCGGGAGCGCCCCGATGCGCAGCAATGACGCAAGCAGTGAGCACAGTCAAATCCGCTGAACCGCCTCGGCATTGACGAGTCGGTCCAGAAATTCCGCGGGTACCGCGGGCCAGTCCGAGCACCATCGTCCGGCCTGCTGGTCCGCGTGCAGTTGCGCGAGGGTGGCAACCACGTGCGGCCCGCCGTCGACTAGGTAACGCACGGTACCCAACTGCGCGCATTGTGCGGTGATTGTCGCGAGCATGGCCTTCGCCTCGTCGCTGCGTTCGGCGGCGGCGAGGCAGCCGACCAACAGTCGTCGCGCCCGCAACAACGCCCTGGGCCGCCTCTGCGCCGTCAGTCTGTCGACCCATTCCTGCGCCCACCGGCACGCGAGATCCATCTGTGCCGGGTCCTTGTCGACGAGCAGCGTGCGGATCGCGGCGGCCTCCTCGAGCTGCACCGTGATCTCGTCGATCACGTCCACGGGCCGGCGGCGCGCATTGTACGACGTCGTTGGCGACGCGCCGAGTTCCGGATTCGCCGGAAGGCCCAACCGGATCCGCTCGTTTTCCACGAGTGCGCCTAGCCGCGGCAGGGACATCGCCCGGGCGATCCGCGCGCCCTCGCTGAGCCGTCGGATCGCGGCACGCCGGTCGCCCCTTAGCGCCTTTATCCGTGCGCCGGTCACGTAGCGGGCGATCTTGAAATCGACCGGCCCACCTTCCGGACCCAGCTTGTAGCCCTCGTCCAGCAGCGATTCGGCTTCGTCGAGGTCGCCACGCTCATAGAGCAATTCGCCGAGCAGCGAGCTCGCCAACCGCGCGGTGTGGGAACGACTGCCGCCCGACCGCTTGGCGATCTTCAGTGCCTTGCGGTAGCACGTTTCGGCCTCGACGAGATCCAGTTGCATGCGGGCCGCAAGTCCGGTGAAGCACAAGCCGAGAATCACGTTGTGCTTGCCGATATTTCGTTGGTAGTGCTGGGCCGCCCACCCCTGCAGGCGGTGCACCTCGTCGAGATCGCCGCGGTAGGCCGCCGCAAACGTTGCAGCATTTGCGGCAATGCCGACGACGAAAGGCCGGAGCCGCTCCGCGCGGGTCAGGCACGGCGCGATGAGTTGATCGATGACGTCGACCCGGTCAGCTCGAAGCGCGACGACGCTGCGCACTACGTCGATCTCAGTTCGGAGATCGGCAATCGCGTCCTCGCCCAAACCGGCGCCGTCGAGTGCCGAATCGACCAGTGCCAGAGCCTGTTCGCACTGCTTGGAGCGGTGCAACATGACATTGGCCCAGGCGAGCGCGAGCTGCAACCTCGGGTGTGATTGCACCGTTGCCGCGGGCAACTTGCCGATCAGACCGATCAGGGTTGCCATCTGGGACTGCTCGAGCAGGTAGCTGCCGTCGCTCTCGACGAGCTCAACCGCTCGCAGCTGGTCGCCAGCGGCGAGCGCGTGATCGACTGCCTCACTGACCAATCGGTGCTCGGCGAACCACCGCGACGCGATGCGGTGCAGCTCCACGACCCGCTCGGGTTGGTCACGCTCGAGCCGGTGCCGCAGGAACTCGATGAACAGGCGGTGGTAGCGGAACCACTGGTCGTCGAGCCGCTGAAGGAACAGGTCACGCTCGTCGACCTGTTCGAGCGTCGACTGCCCATGTGGCACGCCGGACAGCGCGGAAGCCAGTTCACCGCAGGTTCGCTCGGTGATCGAAGTGGCGAGCAGGAAGTCGAGCATCGACGGTTCGAGGGTGTCCAGTACGTTGTCGGCGAGGAACTCGCTGATCGCGTGGTGCCGACCGGTCATCGTGCCGATGAGCCGCACCGGGTCCTCACACTCGCGCAGCGACAGCGACGCCAACTGCAGCGCGGCAACCCAGCCGTCGGTCTTGGCAGTGAGATCCTCGACATCGCCGTGGTCCAGGTCCAGCCCGCCAACGCCGACCAGAAAATTCTCGGACTCGTCGACATCAAAACGCAGTGCGGTGGAGTCGATTTCGACTAGGTCGTCCCGCACCCGCATCCGACTCATCGGCAGTCCGCGCTGGCTGCGGCTGGTCACCAGCAACGTCAGCCCGCTGCACAGATTGTCCAGTAGGTAACGCAGCGCCGCGATGGTTGCCTTGTTGGTGACCAGATGCCAGTCGTCGATGACCAGCATCATCCGCGTGCCGCTTTGATGGACCTCGTTGACCAACGAGGTCAGGACATAGCGCTCCGATTCGTCGCCGTGCTCCTCCAGCACCTCCCCGAGTTCCGCGGCCAGCGCCGGTGTTACCGCGCGGATCGCCTCCACCAGGTGGGCCAGGAACCAGACCACGTTGTTGTCGTCGTGGTCGACGGTGAGCCAGGCGACGGCGACGCCCTCCGCGGTCAACAGCTCGCACCATTGGCTCGCGAGCGTGCTCTTGCCGAAGCCCGTGGGCCCATGAATGACCGTGAGCCGACGGCTCTGCCCGGCGCGCAGGATGTCGATCAACCGGTCGCGGTCGACCAGCGCGCGGGTCGACACCGGCGGGTGGAACCTGGTGGCCGGGGCCGGTGGCGTCAGCATCTGCGCCGGATACTCGCGCTCCAGCGTGCTCGTCGATCGCGTCGTGGAGACGCGAGTTTCGGGGGCCGCGATGGGTACCGGCATGTCGTCGACCGGCATGCCGTGCCGGCGCTGCACCTCGCGCAGTCGCTCGCCGAACTCCGCTGCGGTCGCCGGCCGATCCTTCGGATCACGCGACATGGCCTGCTCGATCACCGCACAGACATCGCCCGGCAGGCCGGAATCACGCAGGTCCGGGATGGGCTGCTTGGCGATCCGCAGGAACTGCGCGACCATCTGCTCGCCGCGGCGCCGCTCGAACACCGCATGCCCCGTGCCGGCGCAGAACAGCGTCGACGCCAGGCTGTAGACGTCCGAGGTCGCGTCCGGCGGATGGCCTAACAGCACCTCCGGCGCGGTGTAGGCCGGCGAACCGGTGATCGCGCCGTCGGACGTCTCAAACCCGCCGCTGA
>JBEVHG010000162.1:0-7096 GCA_040511335.1 Mycobacterium sp.
CTGAGCTGGCGCCCGTCCCAACGTCACCCACTCATTCAACTCGAGCCGAGCCAGTCAGCCCGTCACCGCCACGCGAAAAACACCAGCCACCTAGGACGGCGAGCGCGCGCTTTCGGCTTTCGCCTTGAGCCGCTCGAGCGTGCGGGCAATGTGCTCGACGTTGGCGGCCTTGCGGTCCTTCACACCGGTCGCCCATTCCGCCGGAACACGGAACCAACCGGGCCGCCTATCCCAGGTGCGCTCGGTGACCTGGCAGCCGCCGTCGGTCGGCACGATGTCGTAGCGCCAGTGCGCGACCGGCACCACCGCACTGCGCACATCGAACCCGAATACCCGGCCCGGTTCAGCGTCGGTGACCGTGCAGGTGGTCGACCAGCTCTTGCCGCCGTTGCTGTTGGTGCCCTTGAATTTCGCGTCGGGCTGCGCGCTGTCGCCGCTCAGCCACCGCATCGACGACGTCTCTGCCGCCAGTTCTGCCATCGTGGGCAGATCGGTGACGATTCGATACACCGCTTCGGGCTCGGCGGCGATATCCACGGTGGCCTCGACGTCGGCTTCGCCTTGCTGAGTCATGCGGCGAATCGTATAGGGCGAGCCGGAAGAAATCGCACGCCTGGACACGTTGCGAGAATGAGATAGCGCAACCAGTCGTCAGGAGAGCAGTCATGGCCGACCGACCCGTAAAGCAGCCCACCGCCGAGCATCCGATCACCGTCGAACCGACCGGCAAACACGTCACCGTGCGGGTCAACGGCGAGCTCGTCGCTGACACCCACGATGCCGTGACGCTGCAGGAGTCCACCTATCCCGCGGTGTACTACATCCCGTTCCGCGACGTCGTGCAGGCGGTGCTGCGGCGCAGCGCCACCACCACCTACTGCCCGTACAAGGGCGATGCCAGCTACTACCACGTCATGACGGCCGCCGGCGCCAACATCGATGACGTGATCTGGACCTACAAGCAGCCCTACCCGGCGGTGGGCGACATCGCGGGTCATGTCGCGTTCTACCCGGACAAGGCAGACATCACCGTCGAAGCGGCATAGTCTACGGCGGTGCCCCGCACCGCCAGCGTGGTTCTCTCCGGCCCGGCCAGTCCCGGCCTGACGCTGTCGCCGCTGCGCCGAGGTCGCGGCGACCCGTGCTATTACCTCGGCCTCGACGGCGCCATCTGGCGGACCAGCCTGATGGCCCGCGGCCCGGTGACGGCGCGGATAAGCCGGTCCGCGCCCGACACCGTCGACTGCGAGGCATGGGGCAGTGGCGCAACGGAATTCGTCGACACGCTGCCCGCGCTACTGGGTGCCGACGACGACGCGACCGGGTTCACCCCCGACGAACCGACCATCGCCGCAGCGCACCGCCGAGTGCCGCACCTGCGGCTGGGCCGCACCGGCCGCGTGTTGGAGTCGCTGATACCTGCCGTGCTCGAACAGCGAGTGTCCGGGATGGACGCGCGCCGCGCATGGCGGGCGCTGGTGACGAAGTTCGGCGCGCCGGCCCCGGGACCGGCACCCGCGCACATGCGGGTGCCGCCGTCCGCCGACGTGTGGCGGCGCATCCCGTCGTGGGAGTTTCATCGCGCCAACATCGACCCGGGACGCGCCCGCACGATGGTCGGGTGTGCACAGCGCGCGGACTCGCTGGAGCGGCTGTCGGCTCGCCCGCCGGAGCAGGCCCGCATTGCGCTGATGTCCCTACCCGGTGTCGGGGAGTGGACCGCCGCCGAGACCGCCCAGCGCGCGTTCGGCGACGCCGACGCGTTGTCGGTCGGCGACTACCACCTGGCCAAGTTGATCGGCTGGAGCCTGCTCGGCCGTCCCATTGATGACGCCGCGATGGTGGCGCTGCTCGAGCCGATGCGCCCGCATCGCCACCGGGCGGTGCGGCTGCTGGAGGTAAGCGGTCTGGCACGAAATCCGCGGTTCGGCGCACGGCAGGCGATCCCGAATCTGCGCGCCCTGTAGGCGTGATTACCGACCGTGGCGCGCGGGTACACATCGCGGGACAGGCGATCATGCGAAGGAGCTATTGATGACAGAATTCACCATTCCCGGTTTGTCGCAAAAGGAAGGCAGCGAGGTCGCCGAGCTGCTGCAGATGCAGCTGAGCACCTACAACGATCTTCACCTGACCCTCAAGCATGTCCACTGGAACGTGGTCGGCCCGAACTTCATCGGCGTGCACGAGATGATCGACCCGCAGGTCGAGTTGGTGCGCGGCTACGCCGACGAGGTCGCCGAGCGGATCGCCGCGCTCGGCAAGTCCCCGCAGGGCACGCCCGGTGCGATCATCAAGGACCGCACTTGGGACGACTACTCGGTGGGCCGCGACACCGTGCAGGCGCACCTGGGGGCGCTGGATCTCGTCTACACCGGCGTGATCGAGGACACCCGCAAGGCGATCGACCGCCTCGAGGACCTCGACCTGGTCTCCCAGGACATGTTCATCGACCACGCAGCCGAGCTGGAGAAGTTCCAGTGGTTCGTCCGCGCGCATCTGGAGAACTCGGGCGGTCAGCTGTCCAACCGGGGCGCCACCACGGAGAAGGGCGCGGCCCGCGCCGCGAAGAAGAAAGCTCCTGTGAAGTAGCAGGCTGGCGTCACCAGCTCTCGCTGATAGTGTTGCGGGAGTTGACGTCCTTCGTCGTTCTGCGCCCAAACCGATGTTGATGTCGGCAGTTGTTAGTCCGCCGGTGCGGCGCGTCTGCGTTCGGCCTCGGCGGCTTCGCGGTTGAGTCGCTGGGCCTGATAGATGGACACGTCGGTTCGGGTGATGAGCAGATAGGCGATCCCTACGGCGATCATCGCGCCCGGTACGACCGAGAACGAGCCGGTCATCTCGGCGACCATGATCATCACGGCCAACGGCGCATGGGCCACGCTGCCGAAGCATGCCATCATCGCCACGACGACGAAAACCCCTGGACCCTCGGGAATTCCGGGTGCGCCGGCCAGGTCCGCCAGCCGCCAGATCGCGGCGCCGACGAACGCACCGATCACGATGCCGGGCCCGAAGATCCCGCCCGAGCCGCCGGTGCCGATCGACAGCGACGTCGCGACGATCTTGGCGATCGGCAGAATCAGCACGATCCACAACGGGATGGCCATCAGCGTGTCGACTGCGGCCGCCTTCTGGGCCCACCCGTAGCCGCTGGAGAGGATCTGTGGGATTACCAGCGCCAGCAGGCCGACCAGTAGCCCGCCGATCGCCGGCTTGATCACCGAGCCGCCCGGCAGTCGGTGAGTCAAATCGACGGTCGCGTAGAACGTGCGGGCGTAGAGGTATCCAATTGCGGCAGAGACGATTCCGATCACCAGGAACCAGATCAGCTGCCGGGGGTCGAAGTCGTAGTCCGGCGTGATGAAACCGAACAGCGGCTCGAAACCCAGGATCGATCCGTAGATGGCGTAGGCGGTGCCGGAGGTGATGAAGCCGGGTATCAGTGAGCGGTAGTCGAAGTCCTCGCGGTAGACGATCGACGCCGCCAGCACCGCCCCGCCCAGCGGCGCACCGAAGATCGCGCCGATGCCCGAGCCGATGCCCAGCGACACCGCGACGCGACCGTCTGCGTCGGACAGGTCCAGCCGCCGGGTCAAGAGTGAGCCGAAGCCCGCCGAGATCTGAGCAGCGGGTCCTTCGCGGCCGCCCGATCCGCCTGAGCCGATCGTTACAGCGCTGGTGATGGTCTTCACCACGATCGCTCGCGCCCGAATTGCCCGCGGGTCGGAGTGCACGGCCTCGATCGCGCTGTCCGTGCCGTGCCCCTCGGCCTCGGGGGCGAACTTGGCGACGAGCCACGCCGACACCAGCGCGCCGCCGGACGTCACCAACGGTATCGCCCATGGCCGATCGAAGCCGGGTGAGCCGGCGTCGCCGCCGTCACCGACCGGTTTGGGGATGTCGTACCCGCCCAGATAGCCCAGCAGGAACCGGCCTGCGTAGTCGAGCGCGAGATAGAAGACGACCGCGCCCAATCCCGCGATGATGCCTATCGAGATGCCGAGGATCAGCCATTTGCGCAGGTATCCGGATTGTCGGATGAAGCTGCCCAGGGGCATGCAGCGGATGCTAGCCGACCGCCGCCGCGCTGAGATTGCGCACAGGGCCGTGCGTGGCTGGAATTCACGACCCTGGTTGCAATCTCAACACCGCATATACCCCTAGGGGGTATAGTGCCAGTCATGACGCAGGTCGACCACACACCCCACCAGACGCACGAGGGTCACGGCGGTCATGGCGATCACGTCGCCCAGTTCCGCCGGCTGTTCTGGACCATGCTGGTGTTGGCCATCCCGACGGTGGCGTTCTCCGCCATGTTCGCGATGATCCTCGGCTACACCGTGCCGGACTTCCCGGGCGCGCGATGGGTGTCGCCGGTGCTGGGCACCGTCATGTACCTCTGGGGTGGCCGGCCCTTCCTGACCGGGGCGATCAGCGAGATCCGTTCCCGCACACCGGGACTGATGCTGCTCATCGGGCTGGCGATCACGGTGGCGTTCGTGTCGTCGTGGGGCGCCAGCCTCGGGCTGCTGGACCACCAACTGGACTTCTGGTGGGAGCTGGCGCTGCTGATCGTGATCATGCTGCTCGGGCACTGGATCGAGATGCGATCGCTGGCGCAGACCACGTCGGCACTGGACTCGCTGGCGGCGCTGCTGCCCGACGAGGCCGAACGCATCGAAGGAGACACCGTCACCACGGTCGCGCCGTCCGACCTGCGGGTCGGCGACATCGTGATGGTGCGCCCGGGCGGCAGCGTGCCGGCCGACGGCCAGATCGCCGAGGGTGCCGCCGATGTCGACGAGTCGATGGTGACCGGGGAATCGCGCCCGGTGCGCCGCGGCGTGGGCGACAACGTGGTGGCGGGCACCGTCGCGACCGACTCCGGCCTGCGGGTCTGGGTGACCGCCGTCGGCGACGACACCGCGCTGGCCGGCATCCAGCGGCTGGTCACCGAGGCGCAGAACTCGTCATCGCGGGCACAGCGGCTGGCCGATATCGCCGCTGGTTGGCTTTTCTGGTTCGCGCTGGGATCGGCCATGGTGACCGCGGTGGTGTGGGGCCTGATCGGCCTGCCCGAACAGGCCGTCGTGCGCACCATCACCGTGCTGGTGATCGCCTGCCCGCACGCGCTGGGCCTGGCGATACCGCTGGTGGTGTCGATCGCCACCGAACGAGCCGCCCGCGGCGGCGTGCTGGTCAAGGACCGGCTGGCGCTGGAGAGCATGCGCACCGTCGGCGCCGTGCTGTTCGACAAGACAGGCACGCTGACCAAGGGCGAGCCGGCCGTCACGGCGATCGCCAGCCCGGCCGGCCGCGCCGAGAACGACGTGCTGGCGCTGGCGGCGGCCGCGGAATCCGACTCCGAACATCCGCTGGCCCGCGCGATCGTCGACGCGGCCCGCCGCCGCGGCCTGACTGTGCCGGCGTCCACGGAGTTTTCCTCGTCGCCAGCCGTCGGGGTGACGGCCGCCGTCAACGGCCGGGTGGTGCGTGTCGGCGGGCCCCGGCTGCTGGACGAGACCGGCCGGGCCGAGCTTCCCGAGGCCGGCCCGTGGCGCGACGAGGGCGCGATCATCCTGCACGTACTCGTCGACCGCGCCGTCGTGGGGGCGCTGGCGCTGGCCGACGAGGTTCGCCAGGAGTCGCGGCAGGCGGTCGACGCGCTGCACGCACTCGGCATTCAGGTCGTGATGATCACCGGTGACGCCGAAGCGGTGGCGTCGTCCGTGGCCGGCGAGCTCGGCATCGACCGGGTATTCGCCGGGGTGCGACCAGAAGACAAAGCTGTCAAGGTGTCCGAATTGCAGGCCGAGGGTCTGAAGGTCGCAATGGTCGGTGACGGCGTCAACGACGCGCCGGCGCTGGCGCAGGCCGACGTCGGCATCGCGATCGGCGCCGGCACCGACGTTGCGATCGCGTCGGCGGGTGTGATCCTGGCCAGCTCCGACCCGCGCTCGGTGCTGTCGGTGATCCAGCTGTCGAAGGAGTCGTACCGCAAGATGAAGCAAAACCTTTGGTGGGCAGCGGGATACAACCTGATCTCGGTGCCACTGGCGGCCGGTGTGCTGGCACCGATCGGCTTCGTGATGCCGATGTCGGTGGGTGCGATCCTGATGTCGGTGTCGACGGTGGTGGTGGCCCTCAACGCGCAGCTGCTGCGGCGCCTGGACCTGCGGCCGCAGGCGATGGGTAGCCGTGACACTGCGGCTACAGCTATTACATGACGATGACGTCCGCCCTGGTTTTCGTTTCGGCGGAGGCGATGCGCGGGTAAATGGCCGTATGCACAAACCAGGCTTGGTGGTGGTCGGCAGCGGCCCGGCCGGCCTGAGCGCGGCGGAAGCCTTCCGCCGGCACCACCCCGGCATCCCGGTCTACGTGTTGACGGCCGATGCGGCGCTGCCTTATGCCCGTCCGCCGTTGAGCAAGGAGTTCCTGCGCGGTGAGCAGACCGATGTCGGGCTGCATCCGCAGGGCTGGTTCGACGACCGGAACATCGAGGTGATCACGTCGGTGACGGTGGACCGGATCGACGTCGATCGCCGACTGGTCGTCACGTCCGGCGGGCAGCGCTTCGGGTACTGGCATCTGGTACTGGCGTGCGGGGCGGCGCCCTCGCCGCTGCCGGCGCCGGGCGGCGGATCGGCGCTGTACCTGCGGTCACTGGCCGATGCGGTGGCGCTGCGGGCGACCGCCGCGCACGCGGACTCCGCCGTCGTCATCGGCGCCGGTTTCATCGGTTGTGAGGCCGCCGCGTCGCTGGCGATGCGCGGGCTTGCGGTCACCCTGGTCGCGCCGGAACGGTTGCCGCAGGAGGCGCGCCTCGGTGTGGAGGCGGGCGAACGCATCGTCGGCCTGTTGTCCGATGCGGGCGTGCGGTTCGTCGGTTCGGTCGCGGTCGAGGCCGTCGAGGAGAACGCGGTGCTTCTCGATAACGGCGGCACCATCGACTGCGACCTGGTGCTGGCCGCCACCGGGGTCACCCCGCGGTCCGCGCTGGCCGCCGACGCCGGGCTCACCACGCATAACGGCAGGATCGTGGTCGACGAGCACATGCACACCTCGGCGCTGAACGTGCTGGCCGCCGGGG
>JBEVHG010000163.1:0-5435 GCA_040511335.1 Mycobacterium sp.
GTCCCGGTGTGCGGCATCGGCACCGTCACCGGGTCCAGCAGCGCGTCGCTGGCGTCGACGCGGCCAACCACCGCCTGCACCACCACCTCGTCGGGTCGCAGACCCGCCAGCTGGACGGTCGCGGTCAGGGTCAGCTCGGAGCCCAGCAGTGGGGTGTCGGGCAGTCCGTAGCTGTCGACGTCGGTGATCTGGATCTTGGGCCAGGCCTCCGCCGCGCGCTGCCGGTAGGCGGCCAGTTGACGGGCCGCACCGAACGGAACCCCTTCGACCGACTCGACCGTCTTGTGCAGCGAGAACGCTGCGGGCGCGTAGTAATTCTTGGTGTAGTCGCGCACCATCCGCGACGCCAGGACCTTCGGCCCAAGGGTCTCCAACGTGTGGCGCACCATCTCCACCCACCGCCGCGGAACGCCCTGCTCATCGCGTTCGTAGAACTTCGGTGACACCGACCGTTCGAGCAGGTCGTAGAGCGCGGTGGCCTCCAGGTCGTCGCGCCGGGTCTCGTCGGCCAGGCCGTCGGCGGTCGGGATCTCCCAGCCGTTTTCGCCGTCATACCACTCGTCCCACCAGCCGTCGCGGATCGACAGGTTCAGTCCGCCGTTCAGCGCGCTCTTCATCCCCGAGGTGCCGCACGCCTCCAGCGGGCGCAATGGGTTGTTGAGCCAGACGTCGCACCCGAAATACAGCATTCGGGCCATCGACATGTCGTAGTCGGGAAGAAACGCGATGCGATGGCGCACTTCGGGCCGGTCGGCGAAGCGCACAACCTGCTGGATCAGCGCCTTGCCGCCGTCGTCGGCGGGGTGCGACTTGCCCGCGACGATGAGCTGGATCGGACGCTTCTCGTCCAGCAGCAGCTTCTCCAGGCGGTCCGGGTCACGCAGCATCAGCGTCAGCCGCTTGTAGGTCGGCACCCGTCGGGCGAACCCGATTGTCAGCACGTCGGGATCGAATGCCGTTGCGATCCAGCCTAATTCAGCATCCGACGCGCCCCGCTCCAGCCAGGATCGCCGCAGCCGGCCCCGAACGTCGGCGACGAGCTGCTCACGTAGTTGCGACCGGATCGACCACAGGTGCCCGGTATCGACCTGCTGCAACCTCCGCCACACCGCGGGTTCGCTCGGCGAATCCGAGCCGAGCAGCTCGCGGCCCAACTCCAGCCACTGCGGCGCGGCCCAGGTCGGCGCGTGCACGCCATTGGTGATGGAACCGATCGGCACCTCGGTCGAGTCGAATCCCGGCCACAGCTCGCTGAACATTTCGCGGCTCACTCGGCCGTGCAGAAGCGACACCCCGTTCGCACGCTGGGCCAGCCGCAGGCCCATGTGCGCCATGTTGAACTTCGACGGGTCGTCCTCGGCGCCGAACGCGATGATGCGGTCCAGCGGAACCCCCGGCAGCAGCCGTGAGCTGGCACCCGATGGGCTGCCCGCCGGACTGCCGAAGTGCCGCTTCACCATCTCCACCGGGAACCGGTCGATGCCCGCGGGTACCGGCGTGTGCGTGGTGAACACCGTGCTGGACCGCACCACCGTCAGCGCGGTGTCGAAATCGAGCCCTTCGGTCATCAGCTCCCGGATGCGCTCGACGCCCAGGAAGCCCGCATGGCCCTCGTTCATGTGGAACACCTGGGGTGCGGGCAGCCCTTCGATTTCGGTGAAGGCGCGGATCGCTCGGACACCGCCGATACCGGCCAGGATCTCCTGCTTGATCCGGTGCTCCTGGTCGCCGCCGTAGAGCCGGTCGGTGACACTGCGCAGATCGTGCTCGTTCTCGGGAATGTCGGAATCCAACAGCAGCAACGGAACTCGGCCGACCTGCGCAATCCAGACGCGTGCCCGCAGCTGGCTGGAGTCGGGCATCGCCAGCTCCACCAGCACCGGGTTATCGGCCCTGTCCGTGAGCAGCCTCAGCGGCAGCCCCTGCGGGTCCAGCGAGGGATAAGTCTCGTGTTGCCAGCCGTCGGCGGTCAGCGACTGCCGGAAATAGCCGGACCGGTAGTACAGGCCCACCGCGATCAAGGGCAGGCCCAGATCCGAGGCCGACTTCAGGTGGTCGCCGGCCAGAATCCCCAGCCCGCCGGAGTAGTTCGGCAGCACCTCGGCGACACCGAACTCCATCGAGAAGTAGGCGATACCGGTCGGCAGAGCAGACCCGTCCGCTTGCTTGTGCTGATACCACAGCGGCCGGCTCAAGTAATCGTCCAGATCGGCGACCAGCGCGTCGAGGCGCTGCCCGTACGATTCGTCGGTTGCCAGTTCGTCCAGCCGCTTCGGGCTGACCTGCCCGAGCAGCGCCACCGGATCGCATCCGACCTGTTCCCACAGCTCGGGATCGATGGCTGCGAACAGGTCCTGCGTCGGCTTGTCCCACGACCAGCGCAGGTTGATCGAGAGCCGTTCCAGCGCGAGCAGGCGATCGGGAAGGTGTGCGCGGACCGTGAACCGGCGGAGGGCTTTCACGCGACTAAACCTTACTGACAATTCGCGTCCGTGCAGTGTCGCGGAGCAGTCCGCTTCACCCACGCGGGATTGGGCCGGACACTACGGTGGGTATAGGGCGCGACGAGGCGGTAAACGAGAACGAGCACAGCGGCCACGTCGGCGGTGCCGACAAAGCAACCTCCGTGGCCGCGCCAATGTTAGGAGTGGGTGGGTGGCCGGTCGTATCGAGATCGATGACGTCGCACCCGTCGTTTCGGGCGGAAGATTTCCGGCCAGAGCCGTCGTCGGCGAGGTGATGCCGGTCCGGGCCACGGTGTGGGCCGAAGGCCATGACGCGGTGTCGGCGACCCTGGTGGTGCGCTATCACGGCACCGCATATCCGCGGCTGGCCGAGGCGCCGGTGCCGGCCACGACGGCTGCGGAACCGGTTCCGATCGAGGCCGTCGTCAACCCGCCGGCGCGGATCAAGCCGCAGCTACTCCCGATGTCGCTGGGCCGCGCCCCCGACATTTTCCACGGCCAGTTCACTCCCGACAGCGTCGGGCTGTGGACGTTCCGGGTGGACGGCTGGGGCGACTCGATCACCACCTGGCGCCGCGCCGTCAGGGCCAAGCTGGACGCCGGGCAGGGCGAGGTCGAGCTGTCCAACGATCTGCTCATCGGTGCTCGGCTGCTGGAGCGGGCCGCCACCGGCACGCCCCGCAAGCTACGCGATCCGCTGCTCGAGGCCGCGGAAGCACTGCGCACCCCCGGCGACCCGTTCACCCGGGCCGGCGCGGCGCTGTCACCCGAGGTGACCGACCTGCTGCAACAGTATCCGCTGCGCGAATTGCTAACCCGCGGCGAACGATACGGCGTGTGGGTGGATCGCCCACTGGCCCGTTTCAGCGCCTGGTACGAGATGTTTCCGCGCTCCACGGGCGGGTGGACCAAGAAGGGCAAGCCCAAGCACGGCACCTTCGCCACCGCCGCGAAAGCGTTGCCGCGCATCGCCAACATGGGCTTCGACGTGGTCTACCTGCCGCCGATCCATCCGATCGGCAAGGTGCACCGCAAGGGCCGCAACAACACGGTGACCGCGGCGCCCGACGATGTCGGATCGCCGTGGGCGATCGGCAGCGACGAAGGCGGCCACGACGCCGTGCATCCGAACTTGGGCACCATCGACGACTTCGACGATTTCGTCACGGCCGCACGGGACCAGGGCATGGAGGTGGCGCTCGACCTCGCGCTGCAGTGCGCGCCCGACCACCCGTGGGCCAAGCAGCACCCGGAATGGTTCACCGTGCTGCCCGACGGAACCATCGCCTACGCGGAGAACCCGCCGAAGAAGTATCAGGATATCTACCCGCTGAACTTCGACAACGACCCGCAGGGGCTGTACGAGGAGGTGCTGCGGGTGGTGCGGTTCTGGATCAGCCACGGCGTGAAGATCTTTCGTGTCGACAACCCGCACACCAAACCGCCGAACTTCTGGGCGTGGTTGATCGGCGAGGTGAAGAACGACGATCCCGATGTGCTGTTCCTGGCCGAGGCGTTCACCAGACCGGCCCGCCTCTACGGACTGGCCAAACTGGGCTTCACGCAGTCCTACACGTACTTCACCTGGCGCACCGCGAAGTCGGAGCTCACCGAATTCGGCGAGCAGGTCGCCGAACACGCCGATTATGCGCGGCCAAACCTGTTCGTCAACACGCCCGACATCCTGCATGCCAGCCTGCAGCACGGCGGCCCGGGCATGTTCGCGATCCGTGCCGCGCTGGCGTCCACCATGAGTTCGTCGTGGGGGGTGTATTCGGGCTACGAACTCTTTGAGCATCGTCCGGTCCGCGAAGGAAGCGAGGAGTACCTGGACTCGGAGAAGTACGAGTTGCGGCCGCGTGATTTCGACGCGGCGCTGGCCAGCGGTGAGTCGTTGGAGCCGTTCCTGGCCCGGCTCAACGAGGTTCGCCGACTACACCCAGCACTGCGTGAGCTGCGCACCATCAAGTTCCACCATATCGACAACGACGCGCTGCTCGCCTATAGCAAGTTCGACCCGGTCACCGGCGACGCCGTGCTGGTGGTCGTGACGCTGAACGCGTTCGGGCCCGAGGAGGCCACGCTGTGGTTGGACATGGGCGCGTTGGGGATGGAGCCTTACGACCGCTTCTGGGTGCGCGACGAGATCACCGGAGAGGAATACCAATGGGGACAAGCGAATTACGTTCGCCTCGATCCCGTGAAGGCGACCGCGCATGTGCTCAACATGCCTCAAATACCATACGAATCTCGAACAACCTTGTTGCGCAGGAAATGAGGGAGAGATGACACGAACCGATCAACTCACAAGCCCGCATCTCCGGCCCGATCCCGCCGACCTCAGGCGACTGCTGGCCGGTGTGCATCACGACCCGCACGCGATTCTGGGCGCGCACGAATACGGCGACCACACAGTGATCCGGGCGTTCCGTCCGCACGCGGTGCAAGTGGTGGCGCTGGTCGGCGATGACCGGTATGTGTTCGCCCACCTCGATTCGGGCCTGTTCGCCGTGGCGGTGCCGTTCACCAACCTGATCGACTACCGGCTGGAGGTCAGCTATCCCGGCGCGGGCGATGCACCCGATGTGCACACGGTGGCCGACCCATACCGGTTCCTGCCCACGCTCGGCGAAATCGACCTGCATCTGTTCGCCGAGGGGCGCCACGAGCGCCTCTGGGAGATCCTCGGTGCCCATCCCCGCTCCTTCACCACCGCCGACGGCGTCGTGAGCGGAGTGTCGTTCGCCGTATGGGCACCAAACGCCAAGGGCGTGAGCCTGATCGGCGAGTTCAACCACTGGGACGGCAACGAGGCGCCGTTGCGGGTACTCGGGTCTTCGGGGGTCTGGGAGTTGTTCTGGCCGGATTTCCCCGATGGCGGGCTGTACAAGTTCCGCGTGCATGGCGCCGACGGTTCGGTGACCGACCGCGCGGACCCGTTCGCCTTCGCCACCGAGGTGCCGCCGCAGA
>JBEVHG010000164.1:0-8699 GCA_040511335.1 Mycobacterium sp.
GACAGCGGCCACAGCGTCACGCAGACCGCCGCGGTGATGGGCACCGCCCAGTACCTGTCCCCCGAGCAGGCCCGCGGCGACGCCGTCGACGCCCGCTCAGATGTCTACTCGCTGGGCTGCGTGCTCTACGAAATCCTCACCGGCGAGCCGCCTTTCATCGGTGACTCGCCTGTCGCGGTGGCGTACCAACACGTCCGTGAGGATCCGGTGCCGCCATCGCAGCGGCATCCCGGCATCTCCCCCGAGTTGGACGCCGTGGTGCTCAAGGCGCTGGCCAAGAACCCGGACAACCGCTACCAGACCGCCGCGGAGATGCGCGCTGACCTGGTGAGGGTGCACAGCGGCGAAGCGCCCGACGCCCCGAAGGTGATGACCGACGCCGAGCGCACGTCGATGCTCGCGGCCGCCGCATCGCACGGTCGTTCCACCTCGACCGAGCAGTTGCCCCAACCGATGCCCGAGTACGTCGAGCGCGAACGCGGCGGATCGGTCGGCCGCTGGCTGATCGCGGTCGCGGCGCTGGCGGTGTTGACCGTGGTGGTCACCATCGCGATCAACATGATCGGCGGCGCTCCCCGCGACGTGCAGGTGCCCGACGTGAAGGGCCAGGCGTCGGCCGACGCGATCGCCGCGCTGCAGAACGCCGGCTTCAAGACCCGGACTCAGCAGAAGCCCGATTCCACCGTCCCGCCCGACCACGTCATCAACACCGACCCCGACGCCGACACCTCGGTGAGCGCCGGTGACGAGATCACCATCAATGTGTCCACCGGCCCGGAGCAGCGCGCCGTGCCCGATGTGTCGTCACTGACCTATGCCGAGGCGGTCCGCAAGCTCACCGACGCCGGGTTCGGGCGATTCAAGCCGGCGTCCTCGTCGTCGCCGCCCGAAATGAAGGACAAGGTGCTCGGCACCAACCCGCCGGCCAACCAGACCTCGGCGATCACCAATGAGATCACCATCGTGGTGGGCTCGGGTCCGGAGACCCGGCAGGTCCCCGACGTCAAAGACCAACCCTTCGATCTCGCGAAACAGAACCTCACTGTGTACGGATTCCCTAATGCCATCCGGAACGAGGTGGACAGCACCGAACCCGAGGGTCAGGTGATCGGCATCAATCCGCCCGCGGGAGCGACGGTTCCGCTCGACACGGTGATCGCGCTGCAGGTGTCGAGGGGCAACCAGTTCGTGATGCCGGATCTGACCGGCCAGTTCTGGACCGACGCCGAACCGCGGCTACGGGCTCTGGGGTGGACCGGCGGCTTGGATAAGGGCGCCGACGTGCAGAACAGCGGACAGAGAACCAACGCGGTGGTCAGTCAGAGCCCGTCGCCAGGCACCGGGGTGAACTTCGACAGCACGATCACGCTGAGGTTCGCCTCGTAGCAGCCGCCACAGCATCGGCGACCTCGTCCTCCAGCCGGCGCACCAAGGCCTCGGACGGGGCCGGGCCGCAGTAGGCGAGCCAGTTGGCCAGCATCCGGTGACCGCCCTCGGTCAGGATCGACTCGGGGTGGAACTGCACGCCGTGGATCGGCAGCTCGACGTGCTGCACGCCCATGATGACGCCGCCCTGCGTGCGCGCGGTGACTTCGAGTTCGGCCGGCACAGTGTCGGGCAGAATCGTCAGCGAGTGATAGCGCGTCGCGGTGAATGGATCCGGAAGTCCTTGCAGCACACCGACGTTCGCGTGGAACACGGTGCTGGTCTTGCCGTGCAGCAGTTCCGGCGCGCGGTCGACGGTGGCCCCGAACGCCACCCCGATGGCCTGGTGGCCCAGGCACACGCCCAGCAGCGGGGTCGCGGTCGCGGCGCAGGCGCGCACAAGTGGGATCGACGCCCCCGCGCGTTCGGGTGTGCCCGGGCCGGGGCTGAGCAGAACGCCGTCGAAATCCTCGGCGGCCTTTGCGACGGCGGCGTCGGTGGCCAGGCTGCCGTCGTCGTTACGCCAGACCTGCGCGTGCACTCCCAGCTGGCCGAGATACTGCACCAGGTTGAACACGAAGCTGTCGTAGTTGTCGACGACCAGAACCTGCATCCGGCCAGGCTACAGTTCGCGATTTCGGCGTGATTGGCGCCAGGTGTTACTCAGCACTCCCAAACCGCTCAGTAGCCCACCGGCCCGGCCGGCTTGGCGTACGTCATCCGCACCGGTTCGGTATGCCCGACCAGTTCGACCTCGGCGCGTGGTTCTTCGCTGTAGCCCAGCCCGAACCGCACCACATACTGCTTGTAGAGGGTGACCAGGGGTGCCGCGGTGAGCGCGGCCTGCATGGCGGCGGCGTTGCCGACCGCGGTGATGACATAGGGCGGGCTGTAGGTGCGGCCGTTGAGCAGCAACGTGTTTCCGACGCAGCGGGGCGCCGAGGTGCCGATGATCCGCTGGTCCTGCATCTGGATGCCTTCGGCACCCGCGCTCCACAACGCGTTGAGGACGGCCTCGATGTCCTGCTGGTGCACCACCAGGTCATCGGGAGATGCGTCGCGCGGAAACCGCCCCTCGGCGTCGCGCTGGGCGTCGTTGAGCGTGACGATCAGCCCGGGCCCCCGTATCGGGTCCAGGCCGGCGTCGGTGGCCAGGCGCGCGGAGCGCTCCGTGATCGCCACCAGCGCCGCGTCGGCGCCGGGTGAGCCGCCGTGGTGGGTGTCGATCGCCGTCGCCAGCGAGTCGCGCTGGTCGCTGAGCCGGTCCACCGACGCCTGGGACTCTCGCACCAGGTCGACCATCCGGGGCGCATCGCTGCGCCGGATGTCGTCGCCGCCGGAGACGCCGTGGGTGGCCGCCAGCAGCAGTCCGGCCAGCAGGCACACCAACGGCACGCCGAAGCGCCACGCGGAACGGCGGGGCTGGTCCATCGGCTCCCTCCGGCAGTTCGTACCTGCGTTAGGCTCGTGGGTGCATCCTGCTTCATCGTCGCACTTGTGCGACGCCGACTGTTCGCAAAGGTAGCCATGCCCAAGTCCAAGGTTCGCAAGAAGAACGACTTCACCATCAACCCGGTGAGCCGGACACCGGTCAAGGTCAAGGCTGGACCGTCGAGCGTGTGGTTCGTGGTTCTGTTCGTCGGGTTGATGCTGATCGGCTTGATCTGGCTGCTGGTTTTCCAACTGGCGGCAAGCGGCTCCGACACCCCGGCGGCCCTCCAGTGGATGGCCGATCTGTACGCCTGGAACTACGCGATCGCCTTTGCTTTCATGATCACCGGTTTGTTGCTCACAATGCGCTGGCGATGACCGTGCCGACGATTCATATGAATTCATCTTAGCTTCGGCGTGTTACCGGTTTAGCAACCTGATGGTCATCCAATCACATGGTTGTGATTCATCCCCATTGGGGATAGCACCTGTGGATAACCTCATTAGCAGCGGTAAGAGGGTATAAGGAACCCGTGCAGCAAACTGAATGGAGTCCGCCGACGGTTGGAATCGCAGGTTGCGGCGTATTCGGACTCATGATGGCTACTGCTGCTGTGACTCTGATCACAGACCTGCCCGGCCGAATTCTGGCGGGCATTGCCGCGGCGGGACTGCTTGTGTTTGCAACTGCCTCCTGGCGCGCGCGGCCCAAGCTGGCAATCAGCGACGACGGTCTAGTAATCCGCGGATGGTGGCGTATGCATGTCCTACGGCGCAGCGATATCAAGATCATACGGATCACCGAGTTCCGCCGCATCGCCCGCACTGTGCGCCTGCTCGAGATCGACACCGTCGACGATCGGCTGCTGGTGTTCACCCGGTGGGATCTGGGCACCGATCCGCTGGACGTCCTGGACGCACTGACCGCCGCCGGCTACGCCGGCGCACGCTGACTGGGTGCCCGCTGCCCGTTGAGATTGCACCCAGGGTCGTGGATCTCGAGATCGCAGCCCCGGGTGCAATCTGAAGCCGTAGGCGTGCCGTCAGGAGACGGTGATCGACTCGATCACCACCGGCTCGGTGGGCCGGTCGTTGCGATCGGTCGCGGTGGTGGCGATGGCGTCGACGACCTGCTGCGACTCCCCATCGATGACCTCGCCGAAGATGGTGTGGCGCCGATTGAGATGCGGGGTCTTGCCCACCGTGATGAAGAACTGCGAGCCGTTGGTCGCGGGGCCCGCGTTGGCCATGGCCAGCAGGTAGGGCTTGTCGAATTGCAGTTCGGGGTGAAACTCGTCGGCGAACTGGTAGACGGGCCCGCCGCGGCCGGTGCCGGTGGGATCGCCGCCCTGGATCATGAAGCCGTCGATCACGCGGTGGAACACGGCGCCGTCGTAGAACGGCCCCGAGGCGCTGCCCGAGGCGTTCGGCTGGCTGTAGTCCCTGGTGCCCTGCGCCAATCCGACGAAGTTGGCGACCGTCTTGGGGGCGTGGTTTCCGAACAAGGAGATCTTGATGTCGCCGCGGTTGGTGTGCAGCGTCGCTGTGGCTGTCTGAATGGGGCTCGTCACGGCATGCCAGTGTGCCATCCGCGCCACGCCACCCAACCCGGCACCCGTCCAACCAACGTGTGACGGCCAACGGGCACCGCAGAATTGCCGATGATGGCAGGCTTGAAAGTCCATTCCGTCCAGGCCACAGAGAGGTGCGCTATGAGCTCTAAGACCGACGCCCGGTTGACCCCAGCGGAACGGTTGACCCGCGGCCTGAGGTACTCGGCGGTTGGGCCCGTGGACGTCACCAGGGGAGCGCTGGGACTGGGTGTGCACTCCGCGCAGTCGTCGGCGGCTTGGATCGGCGATCGCTACCGGCGGGGGAGAGTGGCCAAGAACCTGGCCGCCGCTCAAGAGACCATCGCCCACGAACTCGCCGCGGCCCAGGAGGTGGTCGCCAACCTGCCGCAGGCGCTGCAGGATGCACGCCGTCCCGGGCGTCGCCGCCGGCCACTGTTGCTGGCCGCCGTAGGTGCAGTGGTGTTGGCCGGGGGAGCGGTGGCGTTCTCGATCGTTCGCCGGTCGTCGCGGCCGGAGCCGTCGCCGCGCCCGCCTAGCGTCGACGTGCCGCCGCGACCGCCGAGCGTCGACGTGCCGCCGCGGCCGTAACTGGATCAAAGCGAATGCGCGGCAATGCCTTCCGCGCTTGAATCAGTTGTGGAGCCTAGGGGATTCGAACCCCTGACTTCTGCCTTGCAAAGGCAGCGCTCTACCAACTGAGCTAAGGCCCCGTATCTGGGTCAGGTTGGCTGGTCGGCGGCGGCGTGCCACACCTCGACGCCATGCCGGGAGCGCCACACGAGCACCGCCACCACCGCCGCGGCAAGCACCAATAGCAACCTCATGGTGCACCTTTCCGTGGGCCTAGGAGGACTCGAACCTCCGACCTCTTCGTTATCAGCGAAGCGCTCTAACCGCCTGAGCTATAGGCCCGCAATCGCACACGGCCGAGCGACGAGATTACCGCAATCGCGACGCTGGCCCCAAACCGCGCTAGTCGCGGTCGGCCAGCGTCACCTCGACGCCACCGACCAGATCGGTGGTCAGGTTGTAGATGAATACCCCGATGGTCGCCATTGCAGTCAGCAGCACGATGTTGACCAGCCCGATCAGCGCCGCGCCGCCGAAGATCGTGCCGCTGGAGACCAGCTCGCCACCGCTGCTGCCGCTGGCGGTGGTCAGCAGATCGCCGACGTTGCTGTTGAGCTTGCTCCACACGCCCATGCCGCCCAGCACCAGGTAGAGGAACGCGACCGCGATCATCCAGACGAAGAACAATGCGACCGACAGCACCAGCGAGACCTTCAGCGCACTCCACGGATCGATCCGGCGGATCTGCATGCTGGCCCGTACCGGGCCGCGCGGATGCGTGCCCACCTGGACCCGGCTGGTCGGCGCGATGGGCCGGCTCGGTGGCTCGGATGTGGTGCGTTCGGCCGGCGGCTTGCGCTGCGGCGGTCGCGGGACGGGCCCGGACAAGTCCGGCAGTTCACTGGCGTAGGCCTCGTTGGGGACCAGCTCGTTGCGCGTCGGCGTCAGGGACTGATCCGCTTCCTCGGAGGGCGGCGCCGGCGATGGTGCGGGCGCCGACGGGGCCGTTCCGCCGGAGATGAATCGGTTGAGGCCTGCGTCGACACCGGAGGAGTGGTCCGAGGATCCGCCGCGGGCGGAGTCCGGACGGGCCGGGGCCTCCCGCGTCGGCCGCTGCGGTGGCTTGGGCGCGCGCGCCGCGCCCCGCTCCCACGGCGGGACGTCGCCGGGGTCGGTAATGCGGCCCGCGGTCGAACCGGCCGTCGACGGGCCAGACCGGCCCGCCGCGTTGCCGAGAGACCCGCCTTCGCTGCCGGAACCGGCAACAGAGCCGTTGCCGCTGCCGGGGGCCTCACCCGTTCGCGGGTATCCCGGCTCGTTCGGTGAACTCACCCACGGCTCCTTAGCCTCAAATCGTCACGTCGCATCGGGCTCGGCGCCTTCGGTAGCCTCGTCGGCTTCCGGACCCTCCTCGGCGTTGCGCGCAATGGCAACAAGTGTGTCGCCCTCGCCCAGGTTCATCAAGCGAACACCCTTCGTCTGCCGCCCGGCCTTGCGAACCTGGCGAGCCGCGGTCCGGATGACGCCTCCGCCCGAGGTGATGGCGTACAGCTCTGTGTCGTCGTCGACGATCAACGCACCGACAAGACTGCCACGTCGGCGGTCGTACTGAATCGTCAGGATGCCTTTGCCGCCGCGGCCCTGCGCTGTGTATTCCTCGATAGCCGTGCGCTTGGCGTAGCCGCCGGCAGTCGCGACCAGCAGATACGTGCCCTCGCGGACCACGTTGAGCGACAACAACCGGTCGTCGGTGTTGAACCGCATGCCCTGCACACCCGATGTCGCACGCCCCATCGGCCGCAGCGCCTCGTCGGTTGCGGAGAACCGGATCGACTGTCCCTTGGCCGACACCAGCAGCAGGTCGTCTTCGGCCGAGCACAGCACCGCACCGACCAGTTCGTCACCGTCGCGGAGGTTCACCGCGACGATGCCGCCGGAGCGGTTGGAGTCGAAGTCGGTCAGTTTGGACTTCTTGACCAGGCCGTTGCGGGTGGCCAGCACCAGATACGGCGCGTCCTCGTAGCTGCGGATCTGGATGACCTGGGCGATGCGCTCTTCGGGCTGGAAGGCCAGCAGGTTGGCGACGTGCTGCCCACGCGCGATGCGTGACGCCTCGGGCAGGTCGTAGGCCTTGGCGCGGTACACCCGTCCCTGCGTGGTGAAGAACAGGATCCAGTCGTGGGTCGAGCAGACGAAGAAGTGGTTGACGATGTCGTCCTGTTTGAGTCCGGCGCCCTGCACGCCCTTGCCGCCGCGTTTCTGGCTGCGGTACAGGTCGGTCTTGGTGCGTTTGGCGTAGCCGGTCTCGGTGATGGTGACGACAACGTCTTCGCGGGCGATCAGGTCCTCGTCGGCGACGTCGCCGTCGGCCGCGACGATTCGCGAGCGACGGTCGTCGCCGTACTTCTCGACGATCTCGGCCAGCTCGTCTCGAACGATGCTGCGCTGCCGTCCCGGCTTGGCCAGGATGTCCTCGAGGTCGGCGATCTCCGCCTCGATCTTGGCCAGGTCGTCGATGATGCGTTGCCGTTCCAGGGCGGCCAGGCGGCGCAGCTGCATGTCCAGGATGGCCTGGGCCTGGATGTCGTCGATGTCGAGCAGCTCGATCAGGCCGGCCCGGGCGATGTCGACGGTTTCCGACGCGCGGATCAGCGCGATCACTTCGTCGAGCGCATCCAGCGCCTTGACCAGGCCGCGCAGGATGTGGGCCCGCTCGTTGGCCTTGCGCAGCCGGTAGGTGGTGCGCCGGACGATGACGTCGAGCTGATGGTCGACGTAATGCCGGATCAGCTGGTCCAGCCGCAGCGTTCGGGGAACGCCGTCGACGATCGCCAGCATGTTGGCGCCGAAGCTGGTCTGCAGCTGGGTGTGCTTGTAGAGGTTGTTCAGCACCACCTTGGCCACCGCGTCGCGCTTGAGTTCGACGACGATGCGGATGCCGACCCGGTCGCTGCCCTGATCCTCGACGTTGGCGATGCCGCCCAGCTTGCCGTCGCGGACCTGCTCGGCGATCGAGGTGATGAAGTTGTCGTGGTTGACCTGATAGGGCAGTTCGGTGATGA
This sequence comes from Mycobacterium sp., assembly GCA_040511335.1. Classification (GTDB taxonomy): domain Bacteria; phylum Actinomycetota; class Actinomycetes; order Mycobacteriales; family Mycobacteriaceae; genus Mycobacterium. Next base: position 8,063 of record JBEVHG010000164.1, read on the forward strand.
CGATCGCGGTGCGCCCGCGGGAGTCCTCTTCGATCTCCACTACGCCGCGCATCCGGATCGAACCGCGGCCGGCGGTGTAGGTGTCGGTAATCCCTTGCGAGCCAACGATCAAGCCGGCGGTGGGGAAGTCGGGCCCCTTGATCCGGTCCATCACCGCGGCCAGCGTCGCCTCTTCGTCGGCCTCGTAGTTCTCCAGGCACCAGAAGACGGCGTCGGCGAGCTCGCGCAGGTTGTGCGGGGGGATGTTGGTCGCCATGCCGACCGCGATACCGCCCGAGCCGTTGGCCAGCAGGTTCGGGAACCGGCTCGGCAGGACGGTGGGTTCCTGCACACGGCCGTCGTAGTTCGGGATGAAATCGACTGTCTCCTCGTCGATTTCGCGCAACATCTCCATGGCCAGCGGCGTGAGCCTGGCCTCGGTGTAGCGCATCGCGGCCGGGGGATCATTACCCGGCGAGCCGAAGTTGCCCTGGCCGTCGACGAGCGGGTATCGCAACGACCACGGCTGGGCCATCCGCACCAGGGTGTCGTAGATCGATGCGTCGCCGTGCGGGTGGTAGTTACCCATCGTCTCGGCGACCGAACGGGCCGACTTGGCGTGGCTGCGGTCCGGTCGGAAACCCGAGTCGAACATCGC
>JBEVHG010000165.1:0-4478 GCA_040511335.1 Mycobacterium sp.
AGTTCATCGCGGGCTTCTTCATACCCCAGCTCGCTAACGGGCTTCATCGCTGTGACCCCTCAGGACCCTTGCTGACCGCCATGATGGCGCCATCGGACACCCGGATCCGCAGCGCGGTCCCGCTCGGGGCGTCCGCGACGGATCGCAGCACCGACGAACCGCCCTGCACCACGGCATAGCCGCGCGACAGCGTGGCCGCCGGCCCCAGCGTGGACAGCCGCGCCGAGAGGTGGCCGACGCGGTCGGTTTCGGCGGCCACCAGCCGGGTGATGTCCCGACGGGCGGCGGCGCGGGCCCGGTGAATCTCGTCGGCGCGTGCGGTCAACGCCTGCAGCGGCTGTGCCAGCACCGGTCGGCTGCGCAGTTGGGACAACGTGTGCTGCTCGCGATGCACCCAGTTGCGCAGGGCGCGGGCACTGCGGCGGCGCAGATCGGCCACCAGCGCCTGCTCGGCCGCCGTGTCGGGCACGACGCGCTTGGCAGCATCGGTCGGGGTGGCGGCGCGCAGATCGGCGACCAGGTCGCACAGCGGGTTGTCGGGCTCGTGGCCGACGGCGCTGACCACCGGGGTGGTGCACGCCGCGATGGCGCGGCACAGAGTCTCGTCGGAGAACGGCAGCAGGTCCTCGACGCTGCCGCCGCCACGGGCGATCACGATGACATCGATGCCCGGGTCGGCGTCCAACTCGCGCAATGCCTCGACGATCTGTGCGACGGCGTTGGGCCCCTGCACGACGGTGTTGCGGACAGCGAACCGGGCCGCGGGCCAGCGCGCGGTCGTGACCGTGATGACGTCACGCTCGGCGGCCGACGCGCGTCCGGTGATGAGACCAATGGTGTTGGGCAGGAAGGGAATCGGACGTTTGAGCCGCGGCTCGAACAGTCCTTCGGCGTCCAGCAGCCGACGCAGCCGCTCGATGCGGGCCAGCAGCTCGCCGACGCCGACCGCGCGAATCTCGCTGACCCGCAACGAAAACGTGCCGCGGCCGGTGAAGAACGTCGGCTTGCCGCAGACGATCACCTGCGTGCCCTCGCTCAGCTTCACCGGAGCGTTGCGCACCAGATCGCGTGGGCAGGTGATGGTCAGCGACATGTCGGCGGCGGGATCGCGCAGCACCATGAACACGGTCCTGGAATCCGGCCGGACTTTGAGCTCGGTCAGCTGGCCCTCTACCCACACGGTGCCGAGCCTGTCGATCCACCCCGCCACCCGGATGGCCACGGCCCGCACCGGCCAGGGATTCTCCGCAGAGTTGGGCGGAGGGTTGGCGGTCACTTGGCGGTCGCGCGGGCGATCCTGTTTGCCAGCAGGGTCTGGAACGGCGCGCGCGCCTTGGTGGCGCCCTCGTAGGCCAGCAGCGCCTCCAGGTCGGCCACACGCAGCGATGGCAGGCGGGCCCGCAGTTGAGCGAGGGTCAACGTCTCGTAGTCCAGGTGGTGGACAATGTCGGGCGGGTCGGCCTTGGCCAGCTTGGCTTCCTTGACCACCGGGGGCGGATCGTCGGGCTCACCGCCGGTGTACAGCGCGAAGCGACCCTTGGTCAGGCGCTCACCATCGTTCGCCGGGCGCGGCGGCAGCTCGTCGCCGAGGTCCTCGTCGAAGGTCGCCCACTCGGGCTTCTCTTCCTTGGGAGGAAACAGCAGTTCGAGCGCCTCATCGCCCTTGATCACCAGGTCGGCGACGTCCTGCTGCAGGCGCATGACGATGTGCGCCAGCTGACTCACGACGGTCATCGGATACATCAGGATGGTCTGCGGGAGCTTCCTAGTTTCCTCGATGGCGGTCACCGCCGCACCTATCAGCAGACGGATCCCATACGGTGCAGTAGCCATGGCCTCCACCCTACGGCTGGCCTCCCGACGTCGCGGGCCCGTACCCTGGTAGCCATGCCGCCGACGATCAACATGGGGATTCCGGGCGCCACCAGCTCGGTGGCGCAGCCCGTAGTCGGCAAGCGGGTGCTGCTGGCCGAACCGCGCGGCTACTGCGCGGGCGTCGACCGGGCCGTGGAAACCGTGGAACGTGCGCTGGAGAAGCACGGCGCCCCGGTCTATGTCCGGCACGAGATCGTGCACAACCGGCATGTGGTGGACACCCTGGCCGAGGCCGGCGCGGTGTTCGTCGACGAGACCGACGAGGTGCCCGAGGGCGCGATCGTGGTGTTCTCCGCACACGGTGTCGCCCCGACCGTGCACACCAGCGCCGCCGAGCGCAAGCTGCAGGTCATCGATGCCACCTGCCCGCTGGTCACCAAGGTGCACAACGAGGCCAAGCGGTTTGCCCGCGACGACTACGACATCCTGCTGATCGGCCACGAGGGCCACGAAGAGGTCATCGGCACCGCGGGCGAGGCGCCCGACCATGTGCAGCTGGTCGACGGCCCGGACGCGGTCAACGACGTCACCGTCCGCGACGAGGACAAGGTGATCTGGTTGTCGCAGACCACGCTGAGCGTCGACGAGACGATGGAGACCGTGCAGCGGCTGCGCGAACGCTTTCCCAAACTGCAGGACCCGCCCAGCGACGACATCTGCTACGCCACGCAGAACCGGCAGGTCGCGGTCAAGGCGATGGCGCCCGAATGCGGGCTGGTCATCGTCGTCGGCTCGCGCAACTCGTCGAACTCGGTGCGGCTGGTCGAGGTCGCGCTGGGCGCCGGCTCCGCGTCGGCCCACCTCGTCGACTACACCGACGACATCGACCCGGCGTGGCTTGACGGTGTGACGACCGTCGGCGTCACCTCCGGCGCATCGGTGCCCGAGGTGCTGGTGCGCGGCGTGCTGGAGCGGCTGGCCGAGTACGGCTACGACGTGGTGCAGCCCGTCACGACGGCCAACGAGACGCTGGTGTTCGCGCTGCCACGAGAGATCCGCCCGGCTCGGAACTGATTCCCGGGGCGTACCGCGAAGTTGAGGCAAATGCCTCACGCGCCGGCAGGGCCGGTTACCCGAGCATCAAGGCATGACGAATCTGCCTACTCCCCGCGACGCCGCCATGGCGGTTGTCCAAGACCCTCGCCTGCCTACCGGAGACGACGAAAGGTTCACCGGGTTCGGTGTGATGGGCTTTCCGTTCGCCGGCGGTCACGTGTTGGCCCTGCGCGATTTCCCGGCGACGACGTTTGCGCCCGCCTACCAATCGGTGTGACATCGCGACCCGGCCGGCATCTGGACGTTCTACGCGACGGTACCCGGACATCTGGGGTGCACCCGATATTTCAGCTCCGCCACCCCTGCCCCTCCGGTCGAATGCGATATCGACGTCGAATGGCTGAGCCCGTGGTCGCTGCACATCCGGATCGACGACCTGCTGGACTGGCGAGTCGACATGCGTCGCACGGCTGCGACGCGAATGAAGACCGCGGTCGGAACCCGGCTGCCCGAGCGGGCCTGGACCAACCGGGCCGCGCTGGCCGTGATCGGCCAAGCGGCGGGCCCGATACTGGGGATCGGCCGCGCCAGACTGCACGGAACCGCGTCCAACGGGCAAGACTTCATGATCGCACCGAGGCAGATGTGGGCGGTCTCCGCGTCACAGGCGACGCTGCGCGGCGAAGATCTCGGCCCCATCGGCCGACTGCCGCAACAGGCCAGGCTCGGCGACTTCTGGGTGCCCCAACGTGGGGTCTTCGTGGTCGGCAAGGGCCACTTCGAGACGTTCGACGCCAGCCGTCACCGCGGCGCGCCGCAAGGGAGCACAATCGGCGCGTGACGGCGCGATCGGGCAGCTAGACGTCGTGCTGCCAGGTCTCGGGCTCGACCGAGTGTCGGCTCCGGCGCCGGGTCCGGTGCTGAACGCGGTCATCACCTTCGTCGGCGCCGCGGTAGCGCACCCGCGATATCGGGTGGTGCGTGCCGTTGCCACTACTGCCGTCGGGTTCAAACCCCGCCGGGCGACCGCGCCGCTGGGGCCGCTCATAGGTGGCCTGTCGGTCGACCGGCGGCGGTGACTTGCGCGGTTCACGCGTCGATGGCGTGCGGGGCCGCCGCCGCGGCTCGGCCGGCGGTACCGGGGGCGGATCGACCCGCGCGGAACGCGGCCGGCGGGGACGATCGGCCACGGGTTCGATGATCTCCGTGTCCGGCGGCCGGGCGTGGCGCGAGCCTGACGGGCGTGCGCGCTTGGCCGGCCTGCCACCGCGGGCGGGCGCGGGTTTGGCCGCCCGGCTGGGCCGGTCGATGGAGTGCTTGCGGCGCGGCGCATCGGTGGCGTCGGGCTCGTCCTCGGCCGGTTCCCGCATCAGGATCTGCGACATCTTGGACGTGACCGCTGCCATCCGCCCAACGTTCGTCGCGTCCTTAGTGGTGGATTTCGGCGGGGTTCGGCGTGTCGACATGCCGTTGTACCAGCGGGCCATCCCGATCAGCAGCACGGCGGCCGAGGTGAAGAACATCAGCGGGAACCGCTCGATGAGCGGATAGCCGCAGTTGATCAGCACATCCTTGAGGCCGGTGAACGTGGAGCCGTGGAACAGGAA
>JBEVHG010000166.1:0-14473 GCA_040511335.1 Mycobacterium sp.
CGAAAAGCGCTGCTCAGCGTTTGACGATCGCTCCGGCGTCCACAGGAAGTGTCACGCCCGTGACGTACCTCGCTTGATCGGACACCAGCCACGCCACCGCGTTGGCGATGTCCTCCGGCTCGAGAACCTGCACCGGCAACGCGTTGCCCATGTCCTGCGCGCTGGTCGCAGTAATGTCACCTAGCCAGTCACGGATGAACTCGTTGTTTATCATCGGCGTGTTCACACCGGCGGGGTGCACTGAATTGACCCGAATACTGTGCGGCGCCAGATGGTTGGCGTACGTGCGCATCAAACCGACCAGCCCATGTTTGGCCGCCGCGTAGCCGATCGATCCGGCATCGGGGCTGCCGATACCCGCCAGGCCCGCCGCCGAACTGATCAGCACGATCGACCCGCCGTCGCCCTGCGCCACCATCGTCGGTATCGCGACCTCCACGGTGTAGTGAACTCCGGTGAGATTGACGTCGATCACGTCACGCCAGCCGTCCTCGCCGGCTTGCATCGGAGCGATACCGGCATTGGCGACGACGATGTCGAGCCGGCCGAACTCGTCGAGCCCGGCCTGCAGTGCGGTGCTCAGCGCCGCGCGATCCCGGACGTCGGCCTCGCGCGCGACGATTCGCGCGCCGGTGTCCTCGACGAGCTTGACGGTCGCCGCCAGGTCGTCGGACGTGGCCATCGGGTAGGGGACGGACGCGATCTGGTCACAGAGATCGACCGCGATCACATTCGCGCCGTCCGACGCCAGCTTCACGGCCTCCGCACGACCCTGGCCACGCGCTGCACCGGTGATGAACGCGACCTTGCCTTCGAGTCCACTCATCAGGGGCGGAGCCGGCCCTTCTCGGCGTCACCGGCAACGACGGGCGCAAGCAGCTTGATATCGGGTGCGCCGTCGAGGTGCTTGCCGACCGTGCCGAACAGTGTCGAGATCGCGGGTGCGCCGCTGTGCGTCTTCAGCGCGTCTTCGTCGGCCCATTGCTCGACGAACACGAATGTCCCGTTGGACTCGTGCAACGCATACAGGTCACAGCCCGGCTCCTGGTGCACCTCTTCGATGGCCCGTTTGCAGGCCTCCCGCACGGTGTCCACAGACTCGGGTTTGGCGGTCATGGTGGCGACGACGACGACGGGCATGGGCGGTGAACTCCTAGGTGAGTGTGCTGGTCGGACGAGTCTCCACCCTACTCAGCCGATCTAAGTTCATTCCGGTCACATCTCTGTGACCCGTGTGGCAGATGGTGAATATGGGGCATCTGCGACTAGGCTTACGGCCATGGCCAGCAAGACCGTCTCCCGCTTCGGTGCCCGAACGAGCAGGTCAAAGACCGGTTCGCGGACCGGATCCCGCCCGGCCCGGCCGTCGGCGCCCCGTCGGAAGCCGGCCCGACGCCGCAACACCTCGCGCGTCGCCGCCGCCGGCGTGACCGTTGGTCGGGGCGCTCGCGCCGGCTGGATGATGCTGGCCAAGGGCGCCGGATCGACGGCGCGCTCGGTCGGCAGGGCCCGCGACATCGAACCGGGCCACCGCCGCGACGGCATCGCGCTGGCGCTGTTGGGTGTCGCGGTGGTGATCGCCGCGGGTTCGTGGTTCGACGCGGCCCGCCCCGTCGGCCAGTCGGTGGACACCTTCCTGCGCGTGCTCATCGGGTCCTCGGTGGTGCTGTTGCCGGTCGCACTCGTCGCGATCGCGGTCGTGCTGATGCGAACCGAGCCGGATCCGGAAGCCCGACCGCGGCTCATCCTCGGCGCGACGATGATCGCGCTGCCGGCGCTGGGCCTGTGGCACCTGTGGGCCGGGTCTCCGGAGGATCCCGCCGGTCGCCGGCACGCCTCCGGATTCGTCGGTTTCGCGATCGGCGGCCCGCTCTCGGACGGGCTGACCGAATGGATCGCAGCGCCGCTGCTGTTCATCGGGGTGCTCTTCGGCGTGCTGCTGGTCACCGGCACGACGATCCGAGAGGTGCCCTCGACGGTGCACGCGATGTTCTCCACGCGTGCTTTCCGCGGCGGGGTGTTCTACGGGGACTACGACCAGGGTGAGCAGTACGCCGCCGAAGACCAGGAGTATTTTTCCGACGGCTACTACGACGACCAGTCGGCGCGTCGCGACGACGAGGCCCAGGCGTGGCCGGGCACGCCCTACGAGAACTATCCGCTGGCCGATGAGGCGCCCACCATCCCGGAGCCCACTACCCGTACGCGGCGCAAGAAGACCGCGAAACACGGGGCGACGGACCGCGTCGTGGAGGGGCCGTACACGCTTCCGTCGCTGGATCTGCTGATCGCAGGCGACCCACCGAAGAAGCGCAGCGCGGCCAACAACCACATGGTGGATGCGATCACGTCGGTGCTGGAACAGTTCAACGTCGACGCCGCTGTAACCGGCTGCACCCGCGGGCCTACCGTCACTCGCTACGAGGTCGAATTGGGCCCCGGCGTGAAGGTGGAGAAAATCACTGCGCTGCAACGCAATATCGCCTATGCGGTAGCCACCGAGAGCGTGCGGATGCTGGCACCGATCCCGGGCAAGTCAGCCGTCGGCATCGAGGTGCCCAACGCCGACCGCGAAATGGTGCGGCTGGCCGACGTTCTCACCGCGCCATCCACCCGGCGAGACCATCACCCGCTGGTGATCGCCCTGGGCAAGGACATCGAGGGCGAATACATCTCCTGGAACCTCTCGAAGATGCCGCATCTGCTGGTGGCCGGGTCGACTGGTTCGGGCAAGTCGAGCTTCATCAACTCGATGCTGGTGTCGCTGCTGGCGCGAGCCACTCCGGAGGAGGTCAGGATGATCCTGATCGACCCGAAGATGGTGGAACTGACCCCGTACGAAGGCATTCCGCATCTCATCACCCCGATCGTCACCCAGCCGAAGAAGGCGGCGGCCGCGTTGGCGTGGCTGGTCGAGGAAATGGAGCAGCGCTACCAGGACATGCAGGCATCGCGGGTGCGTCACATCGACGACTTCAACGCGAAGGTGCGGTCGGGCGAGATCACAGCGCCACTCGGCAGCCAGCGCGAGTACCGCCCGTATCCCTATGTGGTGGCGATCGTCGACGAGCTGGCCGACCTGATGATGACCGCGCCGCGCGACGTCGAGGACGCGGTCGTGCGGATCACGCAAAAGGCGCGCGCCGCGGGCATCCACCTGGTGCTGGCCACGCAGCGCCCATCGGTGGACGTGGTGACCGGTTTGATCAAGACCAACGTGCCGTCGCGGCTGGCGTTCGCCACGTCGTCGCTGACCGACAGCCGGGTGATCCTGGATCAGCAGGGCGCCGAGAAGCTGATCGGCATGGGCGACGGGCTGTTCCTGCCGATGGGGGCAAACAAGCCGATCCGGCTGCAGGGCGCGTACATCACCGACGACGAGATCCACGCCGTCGTCAGCGCGTGCAAGGAACAGGCCGAGCCGGAGTACACCGACGGCGTCACCACGGCCAAGACCACCGGCGAACGCACCGACGTCGACCCGGATATCGGCGACGACATGGACGTCTACCTGCAGGCCGTCGAGTTGGTGGTGTCCAGCCAGTTCGGCTCGACGTCGATGCTGCAGCGCAAGCTGCGGGTGGGCTTCGCCAAGGCGGGCCGGTTGATGGACCTGATGGAGACCCGAGGCATCGTCGGGCCCAGTGAGGGATCCAAGGCGCGCGATGTTCAGGTCAAGCCAGACGAACTGGCGGCCACGCTGGCATCCATCCGCGGGACTGAGACCCGGGGCTACGACGGGGACTGACGCCGAGATCGACGCAATGGCGCGCCGCGCTCGCACTTTCGCGGCCAAGGGTTGGTTTGGGCGCTACAGCGTCAACAGCATTCGCGAGTTACCGAGGATGTTGGGTTTGACGTAGGACAGGTCAAGGAACTCCGCCACACCGGTGTCGTACGAGCGGCACATCTCCTCGAAGACCTCGGCGGTGACGGGCGTGCCCTCGATCTCGGTGAATCCGTGCCGGCTGAAGAACTCGACCTCGAAGGTCAGCACGAAGATTCGCTCCAGGTGCAATTCCCTGGCGACGTCGAGCAACCGGTCCACGATCGCGTGGCCGATGCCGTGTCCCCGCACCTTCGGGTGCACCGCCACCGTGCGCACCTCACCGAGGTCGGACCACAGCACGTGCAGCGCGCCGCAGCCGATCAGTTCGCCGTCCAGTTCGGCGACCCAGAACTCCTGGACCGCCTCATACAGCGTCACCAGGTTCTTCTCGAGCAGGATCTTGCCGGAGTAGATGTCGACGAGCGCCTTGATCGCGGGCACATCGGAGGTTCGGGCACGCCGGAGGACAAGCCGATCGGCCCCTGGACCGTCCGCTGCGCTCACACATGCACATTATCGGCCTGGCCAACCGATATTCTGTTGCGGTGTCGGGCCAACCTCACACCGATCCGACGGTTCCGCGCGCCCGGGTAGCGAATATCGCCAATGTGCTCACCGGCGTGCGGTTGGTGTTGGTCCCGGTATTCCTGGTCGCGCTTTTCGTCGGCGACGGTCATGAAACATATTGGCGAATAGTCGCTTTCATAGTTTTCGCGGCTGCCGTCATCACCGACCGGTTAGACGGTGCCTTGGCGCGCAGCTACGGAATGGTGACCGAGTTCGGCACGCTGGCGGACCCGATCGCGGACAAGGCGCTCATCGGCGCGGCGCTGATCGGGCTGTCGATGCTGGGCGACCTGCCGTGGTGGGTGACGGTGGTCATCATGGTGCGCGAGATCGGCGTCACGGTCCTGCGATTCGCGGTGCTGCGCCGGGGAGTCATCCCGGCCAGCCGCGGCGGCAAACTGAAGACTCTGGTGCAGGCGGTGGCGATCGGCTTGTTCATCCTTCCGTTGTCCGGACCGTGGCTGGCCGCCGCGTGGGTGGTGATGGCCGCGGCCGTCGTGCTGACGGTGATCACGGGCGTGGATTACGTCGTCTCGGCCGTCAGGGATTCGCGTGGACGACCCGCTGGTCACTGACGATGCCCGCGCGCTCATCGCCGATCTGACCGTTCGGCGCCAGAGCGTGGCCACCGCGGAATCGCTGACCGGCGGGCTGCTGGCGGCGACCCTGGCCGGGGTGCCGGGCGCCAGCGTGGTACTGCGCGGCGGCCTGGTCACCTACGTCGAGGACACCAAGATCGCGTTGGCCGGGGTCGCGCCGCAGGTGCTCGACGCCGTCGGCCCCGTCGCCGGGCCCACCGCGCGGGCGCTGGCCGTGGGGGCGCAGCAGCGCTGCGGGGCCACCTGGGGCGTCGGCCTGACCGGGGTGGCCGGCCCGGAACCGCACGGCGAGCATCCGGTGGGAACGGTTTTCATGGGTCTGGCCGGCCCGGTCGACACCGAGGTCGCGCATCTGGTGTTCTCGGGATCACGCTGGGACATCCGGGTCTCGGCGGTCAACGAGGCAATCGCCCGCCTGCGGGCGCTTGTCGAGCAGCAGTGAGTTCGGCGATCCGGGAACCAACCCGGCATCCGTCGGCGTTCAGCTAGTAGCCAAACCCAGCCGATGAAGGAGAGCACGATGACATTGCTGCGCGAGGTGATTGGCGACGTGCTGCGTCGTGCCCGCACTTCGCAGGGTCGCACCCTGCGGGAGGTGTCCGATTCGGCCCGGGTCAGCCTCGGTTATCTGTCGGAGGTGGAGCGCGGCCGCAAGGAGGCGTCAAGCGAACTGCTCGGGGCCATCTGCGGGGCGCTGGATGTCCCGATGTCGCGTGTCCTGTCCGATGCCGGCGAGAAGATGGCCCGCCAGGAACGCGCGGCCTTCACCAGCCAGATGAACAAGGAGACGGTCAGCGCGGCCAATATCGACGCGACCACCAAGGTGGTCATCCCTCAGGTCGTCTCGCTGGCGGTGGCCTGAGCCCCAATCGGCGGTTTGATCTTGGAAATCGTGCGCAACGGTGTGGTGATCTGCGGAGAACGGATAAGTTGGGACTAGGGCAAGCGCAGGAGCCCGTCCCGGCACCGGCAGACAACGATACGAAGGCGGAGAGAACTCATGGCCAATCCGTTCGTCAAGGCATGGCGCTATCTCATGGCGCTGTTTAGCTCGAAGGTCGACGAGTACGCCGACCCGAAGGTTCAGATCCAGCAGGCCATCGAGGAAGCGCAGCGCCAGCACCAGGGGTTGACGCAGCAGGCGGCCCAGGTGATCGGCAACCAGCGTCAGCTGGAGATGCGGCTTAATCGTCAGTTGGCCGACATCGAGAAGCTGCAGGTCAATGTGCGTCAGGCTCTCGCGCTGTCCGACCAGGCGACCGCCAACGGAGACGCGGCGAAAGCCACCGAGTACACCAACGCCGCGGAGGCGTTCGCCGCGCAGCTGGTCACCGCCGAGCAGAGCGTGGAGGATCTCAAGGGTCTGCACGACCAGGCGCTGAACGCGGCGCAGCAGGCGAAGAAGGCCGTCGAGCAGAACGCGATGATGTTGCAGCAGAAGATTGCCGAGCGCACCAAGCTGCTCAGCCAGCTTGAGCAGGCCAAGATGCAGGAGCAGGTGAGTGCCTCGCTGCGGTCGATGAGCGAGATGGCCGCGCCGGGCAACACCCCGAGCCTCGACGAGGTCCGCAACAAGATCGAACGCCGCTACGCGAACGCGATGGGCGCCACCGAACTCGCGCAGAACTCGGTGCAGGGCCGGATGCTCGAGGTGCAGCAGGCCACCGTGGAGATGGCCGGACATTCGCGACTGGAGCAGATCCGCGCCTCGATGCGCGGCGAGGCTTTGCCGGCTGGGGGCGCGGCCGCTCCAGCCACCTCGGCGACGACCGCGGACGCGGCGACCCCCGAAAAGCCGATCAGTCAATAGGTTTTCGCGAGTATGGCAGTGAAATCACGCGTGGCCCGACCAGAAGCCTGGCGTTCGTTGCTGCAGCGCGGTGTGGACACCGCCGCTGAGTTGTCCGACGTGCTGGCCGAAAAGCTCAATGCGGCAGCCGATCCGCGCGCCAAGTTAATGCGCAAGCGGCGCTGGGCGCTGCGGCTCGGGCTCTTCTTCACGGTCGCGTGTGGGTTCTGGGCGGTGGTGACGGCCGTGCTGGCGTCGTGGAGCACCCCGGTGTGGGTGCTGCTGATCACCGGCCTGATCGCGGCCGGTGCGGCGTTTCCGGCGACGCTGTTCTTCCTGCGGTACCGCTGGCTGAAGGCGTCGCCGCTGCCTGCGCAGCGTTCGCGAGCCGCCCGGCGACTGCCGGCCTGGGGATCGGCGGCCCGACAGCCGATGGCCGCGCTGGCGGCGTCCGAGCGCTCGTTGTTCTCGCTGCTCGGCGTGATGGAGCGCGGACGGATGTTGCCGGCAGGCGAGCTTCGTGAACTGACCTCGGCGGCGAACCGGACCGCGGCCACCTTGGCCGCGACCGCCAACGAGGTGGTGTCGATGGAGCGGGCGATGAACTTGACGCCTCAGTCGCGTGCCCACCTGGCTCCCACGATCAACGCGTTCACCACGCAGCTGGACCACGGTGTGCGCCAGTACAACGAAATGGTCACCGCCGCAGCGCAATTGGTGTCTGCGGCCAATTCGGGATCGATGTCGAGCTCACCGATGTCGCAGCAGCGCTACCGCGACGAATTGGTCAACGCGACCGATCGGCTGGTCGGGTGGGCGCAGGCATTCGACGAACTGGGTCAGCTGCGCCGGGCCTAAATGTCGTGACTGCTGGGTGGCCCTGATCGAGGCCCGAAACGTTCGATGTACGCCTGGTGAATGTGGGCATCGCGTTTGCGCTTCAATTCGTCGACGACGTTGGGATCGAGCCCGTGTTGCGCCAGCCGGTGACGGCGCCACACCTTGTTGAGCGCGTGAGAGAAAAGAACAAATGGGATGAAGATCGGCAGCGTCATCTCCGCGTGCACATAGAACGAAGCCGGGATCAACCAGAACGGGGCAAGCACCAAGATCGCCGGAATCGCGACCCTAATCATGTGCCGGCGCACGGCACCCTGTCCGGCCAGGTCGTTGCGCACCCAGTCCCGCATCGAGTCCGGTAGCCGGCGTCCGTAGCAGTAGGTGATGTACTCCCAGAGGTTCGGCCGGCGGCGCGGTGCTGCATTGCTCATGGCTACAGCGTGGGCCGCAGGGACGGGACCACCATCGCGGCGACGGCCCGCAGGGGCGCTTTGACGAAAAAGTCGAAGAAATTCAAGTAGTCGCGACACAGCGTGATGCGGCCGTCGTGCACCTCGAAAACCCCGCACACCCAGAACTGCAGGCGCAGCGGACCAAAGGTCATTGCGTCGGTGCGCTCGGTGAGCACCGCCGCGCCGTCGACGGCGATGCGGTGAGTCTTCACCTCAAAGCCGATTCGGCCCTCCGCCGCCCTCAGCAGCTTCATCACACGGCGGCGACCGCGAACGGTTGACAACCCGACGTTCTGGTAGACCAGGTCATCGGCCAGCGCGGCGTCAGCCGTCTCGAAGTCCTCGTCCTGCAGCGCGTTCAGGAAGGTCTCGACCGTGCGCGCGTTGTCTGAGCCGTCCAGGGCGGGCCGATTCTCGGAAGTCTGATCGGTCATGGCCGCCAGCCTAGTTGCGAGGTGCTGTGGCAGGGTAGGCGGATGCGCGTCGCCGTGGTCGCCGGGCCCGATCCCGGGCACGCGTTTCCGGCCATCGCGTTGTGCCTGAAGTTTCTGGCCGCCGGTGACGCCCCGACGTTGCTGACCGGCACCGAATGGCTGGAGACGGCCCGGGCGACCGGTGTGGACGCCGTCGAACTTGTCGGCCTGGATCCGACCGAACTCGACGACGACACCGATTCCGGGGCCAAGCTTCACCAGCGGGCCGCGCGGATGGCGGTGCTGAATGTGCCGGTGCTGCGCGAACTCGCGCCGGATCTGGTGGTTTCGGATGTGATCACCGCCTGCGGTGGGATGGCGGCCGAACTGATGGGCGTGCCGTGGGTCGAGCTCTGCCCGCATCCGTTGTACCGGCCGTCGAAGGGCCTGCCGCCGCTGGGCAGCGGGCTGGCGCCGGGTGTCGGCGTCCGCGGACGGCTGCGCGATACGGTGATGCGCGCGCTGACCGCCCGATCGTGGCGCGAGGGCCTGCGTCAGCGCTCGGCTGTGCGCGTCGAGATCGGTTTGCCTGCAGTCGATCCCGGCCCGCTGCGGCGCTTGATAGCGACGCTGCCCGCCCTGGAGGTGCCCCGGCCGGACTGGCCATCCGAGGCCGTCGTCGTGGGGCCGCTGCACTTCGAACCCACCTCGTCGGTGCTTCAGATTCCGCCGGGGCCCGGGCCGGTGGTGGTTGTCGCGCCTTCGACCGCGACGACCGGCGCGCGTGGGGTGGTGGAGTTGGCGCTGGAGACGCTGACACCGGGGGAGGTGCTGCCCGAAGGGTCCCGACTGGTGGTGTCGCGGCTCAGCGGGTCCGATGTGGCGGTTCCGCCGTGGGCGGTGGTGGGCCTCGGTCGCCAGGACGAACTGCTGTCGCAGGCCGATCTGGTGATCTGCGGCGGCGGGCACGGCATGGTGTCCAAGACGCTGTTGGCCGGCGTGCCACTGGTGGTGGTGCCCGGTGGCGGCGATCAATGGGAGATCGCCAATCGCGTTGTGCGCCAAGGCAGTGCGCAGCTGATCCGGCCGTTGACCGCGACGGGTTTGACGGCAGCGGTTGGCGAGGTGTTGTCGTCACCGCGATATCGGCGGGCCGCCCGGCGGGCCGGGGCCAGCATTGCGCAGGTCGCCGATCCGGTACGGGTGTGCCATGAAGCGCTGACCCCGTCGGCGTAGGTTTGTCGGGTGCGGTTGACGGAATTCCACGAATTGGTCGAAGGACAGTTCGGTGCGATCCGCGGGCCCTCATTGCTCGTAGACCACGTGTTGACGGGTTTCCGCGGTCGCACCGCCGCGCAGGCCATCGAGGACGGCGTGGACCCGCGCGACGTGTGGCGAGCGCTGTGCGCCGACTTCGACGTTCCCCGCGACCAGTGGTGAGTCGCCGATTACCGCGAGCAGACACATAATCGCCATTTCATCGGCGTGTTGAGGCGACTTTGCGACTGCTCGCGGGCTAACGCTGCGTCAGTCACCGCTGGCTGATTCTTTGCGCCCTTCGTAGGGCGGCACGGCGGGTTCGGCGTCCTTCGGTGGTTGTTCGGTCAACCGGGTGTCGAACTCCGGCTTCTCCTCGTCGCCGTACGTCGGCACCGACTCGTCGCCCTCGTACGTTCCCGACGGCCGATCCGCCGGTCCGGCCGACGGCCGATCCGCACCGGTGTCCCGGGAGCCCGGCGCTCCGCGCTCTTCCTGTGGTTCCTCGGCCACATGTTCACTCGGGGTACTCATGACGTCTCCTCACAGCCACACCTTTACAGCCACACCTTTGCGGCATTGGAGGCGGGTTACCCGCGCATCGACGCACAGAAACCGACCGAGAAGCCAGTTTTCGCAGTTCAAGATCGTTTTCAGCTCGGTTGGACCAGCAATTGGGCCGTTTCGCGGTGGAGGCGGCCGAAGTTGTAGTACGCGGCGCAGGCACCCTCCGGTGAGACCATGCACGTGCCGATTGGTGTCTCGGGCGTGCATGCGGTGCCGAAAACCTTGCACTCCCACGGCTTGATGACGCCCTTGAGAACCTCACCGCATTGGCATGCCTTCGGATCGGCGACACGGACCCCTGGCATTTCGAACTTGAGCTCCGCGTCGAAGTCCGCGTAGTCCGGGTGGACCTTCAGCGCGCTCTGCGAAATGAAACCGAGTCCACGCCATTCGAAGTGGGGCCGTAGCTCGAACGTCTCGGCCAGCAGCTTCAATGCCGCGGTGTTGCCCTCCGGGCGCACCACCCGCGTGTACTGGTTCTCGATTTCGCACCGCCCGTCACGGATCTGTTGCAGCAGCATGTGCACCGACGCGAGGATGTCGAGCGGCTCGAAACCGGCCACCACCATCGGTTTTCCGTACACCGCCGAGACGAATCGGTATGGACGCAGTCCCACCACGGTGGACACGTGACCCGGTCCGAGGAACCCGTCGAGCCGCAGGTCGGGGGATTCGAGGATGGCCTTTATCGGCGGAACGATCGTGACGTGGTTGCAGAACACACTGAAGTTGCGGACGCCGAGTTTTCGTGCCCGGACCAGGGTTACGGCGGTGGACGGTGCCGTCGTTTCGAAACCGACGGCGAAGAAGACGACGTGGCGGTCCGGGTTGTCGAGGGCCACCTTGAGCGCGTCCAGCGGGGAGTACACGAATCGGACGTCTGCGCCGCGGGCCTTGGCCTCGATGAGGTTGCCCTTCGACCCGGGCACCCGCATCATGTCGCCGAACGTCGTGAAGATGATGCCGGGCTGTTCTGCCAGCCACATCGCGTCGTCAACCCGGCCCATGGGGATGACGCACACCGGGCATCCGGGGCCGTGTACCAATTCGACCGCCTCAGGGAGGAGATGCTCGATTCCGTGGCGGTAGATGGTGTGGGTGTGGCCGCCACACACCTCCATGAATTTGTAGTCGTCATCGCCGGCGAGCTCGGTGATGGACTTGACCAGGGCGCGAGCTGCCGCCGGGTCCCGGAATTCATCGACGAACCTCATGCTCTAAACCTCTTCCCCGTCAGGCGATTTCAGAGGCGTTGAACGCCTCGATCTCGTTGACGTAGTCGGCGCCCATTTTCTGTACCTGATCGAGTGTCATCGCCGCTTCGAGCTCGTCGATCTTGGCCATCGCGAAACCGACATGCACGAGCACCCAGTCGCCGACCATCAGATTGTCATCGGTCAGCAGCCGCACACTGATCGTTCTACGCACGCCGTTGACGTCCACCTTGGCCAGATGCTGTTCAGCGTCGACGATGTCGACCACCTGACCGGGTATTCCCAGACACATCGCCGTTCTCCTCTCCAAAGTCCCTAGCAGATCCGCGGCAGCGGGTCGCCGACAAGCATGTCCACGATTCGGCTGCCGCCGAACGAAGTTCGCAGCGCGACGATGCCCTGCGGTTCCGGCACGATCTCGCCGACGACCGTGGCGTGCGCGCCCTGCGAGTGTTCGCGCATCGCCGCGATTGCCGCGTCGGCTTCCTCGGCCGCGACGATCGCGACGAACTTGCCCTCATTCGCGATGTACAGCGGGTCGATGCCGAGCATGTCGGAGGCACCCAGTACCTGCGGTTGGACGGGCAGCGCCTGCTCGTCCAGGATCACCGCGAACGGCCTGTTCTTGGCGAGCTCGTTGCACACCGTGCCGACGCCGCCGCGGGTGGCGTCGCGCATCCACCGCGTCGACGGGGCGGCCGCCAGCAGCACCTCCACCAGTTCGTTGACCGGCGCGGTGTCCGACGCGATGTCGGCGTCGATGGCCAGGTCGCCGCGTGCGAGCATCACCGCCATACCGTGTTCGCCGATCGTGCCCGACAACAGCACCTTGTCGCCGGCGCGCACCCGGTCGGGTGACAGCCGCCTGCCCTCCGGGATCACGCCGACACCGGTCGTGGAGATGTAGACGCCGTCGGCGGCGTCCTTGCCGACGACCTTCGTGTCGCCGGTGACGATCCGAACACCGGCGCGCACCGCCGCCTCGCTCATGTCCGCGACGATCTCGCGCAACTCGGCGATTCCGAAACCCTCTTCGATGACGAATGCCGCCGATAACCATTGCGGGCGGGCGCCCGACACGGCAAGGTCGTTGACCGTGCCGTTCACCGCCAGGTCTCCGATCGAACCGCCCGGAAAGCGAAGGGGCTGAACGACAAACGAGTCGGTGGAAAACGCGAGCCGTTCGCCCGAGGGCAGGCTCAGCGCCGCGGCGTCACCGAGCTGCTCGAGTTCCTCGTTGCGGAACGCCTCTACGAACACCGCATCGACTAAAGCCGCCGACGACTTCCCCCCCGCGCCGTGGGCCAGCGTCACCACATCGTCGAGCAGGCGCGGGCGCCGCTGCCGGAACTTGTCGATCCGCTCCAGCACACGATCTTCGCGTTCGGTGGACTTCGCGTCGGTGGTACTCATGTGGCCCCAGCACCGCTGAGTTGACGGATCATGTGCTCCTGGGCCACCGACCAGAGCCGGTACCCGAGCATTGCATGGCTTTCCTGGATGCGGTGGATGCTCTGCGAGTGCACGGTGAGGCAGAAGTCGAGATCGTCGGCAACGGCCATCCGGCCGCCGTCGTGGCCGGAGAACCCGATGGTCAACAGGCCCCGCTGCTTCGCCTCGGTGATGGCCGTCATCAGGTCTTCCGAATTGCCCGAGGTTGACAGCGCGACCGCGACGTCACGGTCGCGGCCGTGGGCGATGATCTGCCGCTTGAATATGAGCTCGAAGCCGACGTCGTTGCCCAGGGCGGTCACCACCGCCTCGTCGGCGGCCAGCGACCACGCCGCGACCGGACGCCCCCGCGCGGGACGGCTGAACAACGTTGCCAACGTCGCGGCATCCGTCGAGCTGCCGCCGTTGCCCAGCGTGTAGAGCCGGCCGCCGCGGAGGAACCGCTCGGCCATCGCGGTGCCGGCCGCGGTCAACGCGGGCGCGTACTCGTCCAGCGATTCCCGTTGCAGCCGGGCACTTTCGGTGGCCTTGGACCGAGCCGACGCGGCGAGATCCGCGAGCAGGCTCTGCGCGTCGGTCTCCTCGGACTCGATGAACGGGTAGAGAAAGCTGGTGCTCTCGGATTCGTGGGTGGTCATCGGTTCACCTCCTCGCCGGTGTCGTCCAGATGATTCCCCTGGTCGCTTCGCTCCTGCCCGCCGACCCGCGTGATCGCCGCCCCCGCATGGACAAGGACGAGATCGTTGGTCGCGACCTCACCGAGCATGCTGACGTCCACCCATTCCTCACCCGTTGCCGTGCGGACAAGCGCCCGACCGGTCGCGTCGACTGGTTCGAGCACGACCTCGGCGACCCGTCCTTCGTCGCTGCACGTCACGCAGACGGTTTCGGTGCAGTCCTCGTCGTGGGGCTTCAGCAGTCCCGGGTGCTCGAAGCACACGTGGGTCAGTTCCCACAGCAGGTGATACAGGAGCACGAACCGGCCGGTGGCCGGCACCATCGGGTCGTCGGAGTCAATCCACAGGACGTGGTTCGCCGCGCCGGCGGGCGGCCGCGGGCCCGCCCCGATCCACAGCGTCGTGGTACCCCACGCCGGCGCACGGCGCATCGCTTCGACGGCAGCGGGCTGGTTGGCCGAGGCCACCGCCATCAACAGATCCCCAGGCCTGCTGGCGACTCGGGCCTGCGCCACCGGGTCGGGTTCAACCAGGGCAACCGCCGGCAGCGCCCGTTTACCCATGATCACCGGATGGACGAACTCGACCGCGACGTGATGGGCGTGCGGTTCCCACTGCGGGGAAATCACCCACAGCGTGGCGCCGTCATGGAACCGTCGGGCCAGGTCCAGCGCCGCCGCCGATAGGTCTGCAGCCAGATTCGTGTCGACGAGACGTTCGCCGGTTTGTTCGGTAGTCGTCATTTACGTACTCCCGTCCCGGTCCGAGCCGAATTCTCCCCCGAATAGGACGCACCAGGTCGTCGCTGACGACTCGA
>JBEVHG010000167.1:0-16690 GCA_040511335.1 Mycobacterium sp.
TGAACCAGGTTCCGTTCGCGCTCTGCAGCACTGGCCGCGCAGCGTGACCCAGAACTGTTGTCCAGGGCACCACGTAGCCCAATACCAGCCAGGTGAGCCAACCGAGTGCAAGTAGGGCCAGAGCGGCCACGTAATGGGCGTCCACCGCCAACCGGGCGCCCAACACGTCCGTCGCGGCAACGAACGTAAACATGCCGAAACCGCGGCGCGGGTCCGTCAGGTCGTCCGAGAATTCCCGACGGAAACAGATGACGCGCGCGACGGTCATCGTGACCAGACATGCGTACGCGATGCACGCTATCCACAGCAGCGCCACCGAGAGTGCGTAGACGCGGTGGTAATGCATCCCAAGCGAGACGATGCCGGTCGCCATGACGAGCGCGAAGTAGCCGGGGTTGAGCGTTCGCACGGCCTCGCGGACGCCGGTGGGTTGTTCCACCGGCGGCCCGATGTCAGTACGGGACACCCTGCGCCACTTGCGTCCGCCCTGCAGCTGAGTGGACGAGAACGATGTACCCCGTGGGCAGCCGCGCGGCTAGTACTCGGGGCCGTCCGGGCCCACGGAAGGGTAGTCGGTCTGCTGCGTTTCCCAGATGATGATGCCGCCTTTGACGTAGACCTTCCACGAGCAGGAGCCGGTGCAGTTCACCCCGTGATAATCCGGCGTCGGACGTCCCGGGGTAGAGAACTGCGCCCCGTGCAGCAGCGACTCGACGGTCGTTCCGCCGGGCAGCAACGGCGCCATGGCGGCCCGCGGCGAATGCCGAGAGCTGGTGTCTGTCATGCCAATCGCCCGTTTCGATCGTCGCACTGTGTGGAAAGGGGGTGACTCCAACGCGGCCTCTGACGAGTCGGGTGACGAACCCGAAGGTCCGAAGCGATGGATTTCGTCTCGGTCAGTGAGCACAGCCCCGCCGCCTTCGTCATACCACTCGTCGAGGTCGCTGGCCGGGAGTTGCGACTGTTTCTGACTATTTCTACAAAAACGGCCCTGCCGCCATGGGGCGCCTGCAGCGGATAGTGGTACTGCAAGTTGCAGATAGTTGGAGGGGTGGGCGTCGATCAACTGACAACCCTTGGCGCGGGGTGTGCGTCAGCATGCGCCCGTCCGGCCAGCGCGCGACGATGTCAGTGAAAGTGCCGCCGCGGTCAACCCAGAACTGCCACCCCGCATCAGCCACCAGGACTCCCTTTCACGGATCACCAAACTCTATCGGTGAGCTGGCACCTGCCCACCGGCGCCGTGTCCGGGCACCTACGCGGCGATCCGGCGCTAAGAGCGGCTTTGAACCACGGCGAATCCGGGTAGCCTCGAAATAGCTGTGGCTGCCGCCCACAGTGCGGTGCCGCAACCCCGAAAGGCAGCATGATGAACATGCGAGAACCGACGAGCATCAACAACATTCGCACCGCGATCCGCGAGCTGTCCGCTCGCGCCGACCTCGCCCGCAAGGAAGGCCGGGAGGCCGACGCCGACGAGATCGAGCAGCGCATCCAGGGCTACCGTACCGAGCTCGGCGAGCGGCCCTAACGTCCTGAGTTACTTCGGCGGCAGCCCTCGCAGCCGTCAAGGTTTATGCTGTCCCGGCCTCGCACTGCGACGAGGCTCAGCCTCTCAGAAGACGAGCCGAGCAAAATCAGATGCCCAGCCGTCGAAACGTGCTGCGGTGGAACACGATTGGCGGCACGTCCGGATGCACGGTGATGTCGCTGACCCGCAGGATGACGATGGTGTGATCCCCGGCCGGGATCAGCTCCTCGATGGAGCTCTCGAGCCAGACGCTGGTGCCCTCGACAAAGACCGCGCCTGTTGCCGTCGACACCGTCCGTAGGCCGGCGAAGCGGTCGCCGGTGTCGGCGGCCAGCGCGCGCGCGGCGTCGTCATGCGATTCGCCGAGCACGCTGATGCCCAGGAACGGGAGGTCCTTGAGCTGCGGCCAGGTGGTCGAGGTGTTCTGCACGCAGAACGACACCAACGGCGGGTCCAACGAAACCGGCACGAACGTGCTTGCCGCCAATCCCACCCGGATGCCGTCCACCTCGGCGGCTATCGCGATGACGCCGGACGGGAAATGCCCGAACGCCTCCCGCAGCGATGACGGGCTCAGATTGATGCGACTCATCGAGTCCATCTTGGCATCCGGTGCGAGATCAGTCCGACCATCGTGCCGCCTCGAGAGCCGGGTCGGCGTTCTGTAGCGGCACGTCGAGGCCGTCGTAAATTCCCGGCTTCTGCGTCGCGAGCCAGCTGATGGCGCCCAGCAGCCGGTTGGCCGCGGTGGTGTTGCCGCCATCGGCGCGGGTACCGCCTTCGACGTCAGCCCGCACCACGATCGTCAGCCGGGGGTCCCCGTCGACGATCACGCGGTGGTCGCCGACGCCTTCTTCTGGCTGCGGCCAGTCCGGTGCGCACGCCGGGTCGACGCGGGTGATGTGGTCGACGACGATGCGCTCGCGCCCGGCGACGGAGCCAATGACCTTGAGCCAGAAGGCGCCCTGGGTGTCCTTTTCGAAGTGGCCCATCACGTTGTCGACGGATTCGGTCAACGGGAGCCGTTCGACACTCTCGGTGATCTCGTCGATCTCCTGCCCCAGACCACGGCCGATCAGCCGGATGTTGCCGCCCCACACCATGGTCGGCGCCGACGGCAGCAGCATCATCGGCACTTCGTCCATCGGCCGGCCGAACCCGCACAGCACCCGCACCGCATGCGGCTGGTCGTAGGTCGAATAGTCGAAGATCTCCTGGCATGCGATGGTCCGGATGCGGGTGCACAGCCCGGCGGCGATCACCGCCAGCGCGTCGTTGGCCCACCCCGGGTCCACCCCGCTGACGAGTAGCGCGGCGCCACCCGTCGCTGCGGCATCGGTGAGCCGGGCGACCCATTCCTCGGGTGCCGAACGTGGTCGTAGAGCGAATAGAGCGACGGGGTGACGACGTGCACGCCCGCACGCAGGCACCGCTCGATGTCGTTGACGGCGTCGTCGGGCCGGGTGTCCCCAGAGGCCATGTAGGCGACGGCATCGCAGCCGTCCAGCGTGGCGTCGATATCCGTGGTGGCCATCACGCCCGTCGGATCGTCCAGCGCGGCGAATGTTGCGGCGTCGGTGCCGGCCTTGGCTGGCGAGGACGTGATGACGCCGGTGAGTGAAAGCCCCGGGAAGGCGACGGCCGATCGGATCGCCGTCTTGCCCATATTGCCTGTTCCCCACACCGCGACACGCCGTTGCATACCCCAACCGTAATGCTGGTGCCCGTCTTACCGTGGCGAGGGTCACATCTCCGGAAAAGGCCTGTTCACGGCCCAGCGGGGCGGCCGTCACCAGTCCCGATCAACCACTGGGTTGCTTAGCCCACGGAAATTGCTCACAACCGCTTTGCGTTGAAGTTACCGAGCGGTATAGTTGCCTGCAGTTACTGGTGGGTAACTTACCGAAGTACCCAACCGCAGGTGGCATCTTCGATGAGGAGGAACGGTGAGCCACTACAAAAGCAACGTCCGTGACCAGGTATTCAACCTGTTCGAGGTGCTCGGCGTCGACAAGGCGCTCGGCGAGGGCGAGTACAGCGACCTAGACGCCGAAACCGCCCGCGAGATGCTGACCGAGATGGCTCGGCTGGCCGAGGGGCCGATCGCCGAGTCGTTCGCCGACTCGGACCGCAACCCCCCGACCTTCGACCCGAAGACCTTCTCGGTGACGCTGCCCGAGTCGTTCAAGAAGTCGGTGCGCGCCGTGCAGGACGCCGGTTGGGACCGCGTCGGTCTAGCCGAGGCTCTCGGCGGCACGCCGATGCCCAAGGCTCTGATGTGGGCGCTGCATGAGCACATCCTGGGCGCCAACCCCGCCGTGTGGATGTACGCCGGCGGCGCCGGGTTCGCGAACATCCTGTACCACCTCGGTACCGAAGAGCAGAAGAAGTGGGCCGTCATCGCCGCCGAGCGCGGCTGGGGCTCCACCATGGTGCTGACCGAGCCCGATGCCGGCTCCGACGTCGGCGCCGGCCGGACCAAGGCCGTCAAGCAGGACGACGGCTCGTGGCACATCGACGGCGTCAAGCGCTTCATCACCTCGGGTGACTCGGGCGACCTGGTCGAGAACATCTTCCACCTGGTGCTGGCGCGCCCCGAGGGCGCGGGCCCCGGCACCAAGGGTCTGTCGCTGTTCTTCGTGCCCAAGTTCCTGTTCGACTTCGAAACCGGTGAGCTTGGTGAACGCAACGGCGTCTACGTCACCAACGTCGAGCACAAGATGGGCCTGAAGGCCTCCGCGACCTGCGAGCTGTCCCTGGGCCAGCACGACGTTCCGGCCAAGGGCTGGCTCGTCGGCGAGGTGCACGACGGCATTGCGCAGATGTTCGACGTCATCGAGCAGGCGCGCATGATGGTCGGCACCAAGGCCATCGCGACGCTGTCCACCGGTTACCTCAACGCGCTGGACTACGCCAAGAACCGCGTGCAGGGCGCCGACATGACCCAGATGACCGACAAGACCGCGCCGCGGGTGACCATCACGCATCACCCCGACGTGCGTCGCAGCCTGATGACCCAGAAGGCCTACGCCGAGGGTCTGCGCGCGCTGTACCTCTACACCAGCACCTATCAGGACACCGCTGTCGCCAAGGCGGTGCAGGGTGTCGACGCGGAGCTGGCAGTGAAGGTCAACGACCTGCTGCTGCCGGTCGTCAAGGGTGTCGGTTCGGAGCAGGCCTACGCCAAGCTGACCGAGAGCCTGCAGACCTACGGTGGCTCCGGCTTCCTGCAGGACTACCCGATCGAGCAGTACATCCGCGACGCCAAGATCGACTCGCTCTACGAGGGCACCACGGCCATCCAGGCGCAGGACTTCTTCTTCCGCAAGATCTTCCGCGACAAAGGTGTGGCGCTGGCGCACGTGGCCGGGCAGATCGAGCAGTTCGTCAAGAACGAGTCCGGCAACGGCCGGCTGAAGACCGAGCGCGAGCTGCTGGCCACCGCCCTGCAGGACGTTCAGGCGATGGCGGCCTCCCTGACCGGCTACCTGATGTCGGCGCAGGAGGACCCCAAGAACGTCTACAAGGTCGGCCTGGGTTCGGTGCGCTTCCTGATGAGCGTCGGCGACCTGGTCATCGGCTGGTTGCTGCAGCAGCAGGCCGCCGTGGCGATCGCGGCGCTCGACGCCGGGGCCAGCGGTGATGACCGCGCTTTCTACGAGGGCAAGGTCGCGGTGGCGTCGTTCTTCGCGAAGAACTTCCTGCCGCTGCTGACCAGCACCCGCATGGTGCTCGAGACCCTCGACAACGAGGTGATGGAACTGGAAGAAGCGGCCTTCTAGGTCTGCGCGAACAGACGCAAACGGCCTCCGCACACCGCGTGTCGGGGGTCGTTTGCGTATGCTCAGCTCACAAAAAGGCGGGTTCGGGAGGACATTTGGGGGCGTCTCATTTGTCTCGCGCGGCCGGTTTTTACCCCTTCACCGGCACTTCGGATTGGTCCTTCCCGAACCCGTCGTGCGTGCGATCGTACGCCGCGAATTCCGCGGACACCAGAGGCAATCACCGTCACTTGTCATGTTCGCGCAGCAACGCGCGAGTGCGGGCACGGACCTCGTCGGAAGCGTCGAACACCGCGCCGACGAATTCGTCGACGCCCGCGGACTGCAGTTCACCGATGCGGTCCGACACCGTCTGCTCGTCGCCGATGATGGCGGCGTCCTCGGGTCCGGCGAAGCCTTCACGGTCCAGCATGGCGCGATACGACGGCAGGCGGGCGTACATCGCGAACTGATCGGCGGCCTGCGCCCGCGCGCCGCTGACATCGTCGGTGACGCTGACCGGCAACGTGGCAACCACTCGTACCGCGCCGTCAGGGCGGCCGGCCTCGGCCGCCGCCTCACGCAGCGTAGGCCCGACGTGCCCGGCCAACGTTTTGGGTCCGGTCATCCAGGTGACGGTGCCCGCCGAGCGTCTCGCCGCAAGCCGCAGCATCTGCGGCCCCATCGCCGCGATGTACACGTCGGGAGTCGGCGCACCCGGAATCTGAAGTGCGCCACGGGTACTGACCGTCTCACCGACGGCATCGGCGGGTTCGCCGGCCAGCAGCGGCAGCAGGCCGTCGAGGTACTCGCGCATCCGGCGCACCGGCTTGTCAAAGTGGATGCCCCACATCCCTTCGGTGACCACCCGGTGACTGATCCCCAGGCCCAGGACGAACCGGCCGCCGCCGATCAGGCTGAGGGTCAAGGCACGCTGCGCAAGCTGCATCGGGTGCTGGACCTGGATCGGTACCACGCCCGTTGCCACCTCGAGGGTGTCGACCTCCCGCAGCACGACGGCCAGTGCGGTCATCAGATCGGGTTCGTAGGGCATCTGGGTCATCCACACCCTGCGAAACCCCTCGTCGCGCAACTGGGCGAGGTTCTGCACGCAGGCGTCGATCGGTGATCGCCCGCCGGTGTCGCTGAGCGATCCCACGATGGAGGTTTGCACGGCGTTCACCCTAGCGCGAGGCCAACACGTAGATGCCCCGTGTTGCCGTCGGGTCGGGGGTCAGACGACAACACGGAGCTATCCCCTGTATCGAATGCCCGCGCGCGGCCGTTACAGCCCCGTGAAACTCTCGCTGACGCCGTTGTCACAGCGTCAACGCATACTTCGCGAAACCGTCATCAACTGATGACGGCCGCGGAAGGCGGGTGCTGTCGAGGACGATCGCAAGCCATGGTGGGCGGAAGGGTGCTCGGCGTGCAGAGGCGGCTGCTACACCGGCGTTTCCGTGACTAGTCTGCCTCGAGGATGGCGGCAACACCCTGCCCGCCGGCGGCGCAGATCGAGATCAGGCCGCGCACCGGCTGCCCGGTTTCCTTCTTCTTCTCGGCCAGCTGCTTGGCCAACTGGGCGACGATCCGCCCGCCGGTCGCGGCGAACGGATGACCGGCCGCCAGCGACGAGCCGTTGACGTTGAGCTTCGAGCGGTCGATCGAGCCGAGCGCGGCGTCCAGACCCAGCCGTTCCTTGCAGTACTCCTCGGACTCCCAGGCCTGCAGGTGCGCCAGCACCACCGACGCGAAAGCCTCGTGGATCTCGTAGAAGTCGAAGTCCTGCAGGCTCAAGCCATTTCGCGCCAGCAGCCGCGGCACCGCGTAGGTGGGTGCCATCAGCAGCCCGTCCTTGCCGTTGACGTAGTCGACCGCGGCGGTCTCGCCGTCGACATAGTAGGCCAGCGGTTCCAGCGAGTGCTGCTGCGCCCAATCCTCGGTGGCCAACAGCGCCACCGAGGCGCCGTCGGTCAGTGGCGTGGAGTTGCCCGCCGTCATCGTCGCGTCACCGGACTTCGCCCCGAACACCGGCTTGAGCTTCGCGAGTTTCTCCGGCGACGAATCGGGTCGCAGATTGTCGTCACGGTAGAGCCCGAGGAACGGTGTGACGAGATCGTCGAAGAACCCGCGGTCGTAGGCGGCCGCCATGTTGCGGTGGCTGGCGGCGGCGAGTTCGTCCTGGTCGACGCGCTTGATGCCCATCTGCTTGGCGGTGATGGCCGCGTGCTCGCCCATCGACAGTCCGGTGCGCGGCTCGCTGTTGACCGGAATCTCCACGCCAAGCGTCGCGGGCAACTTGCCGACCAGCTTGAGCCGTTCGACATTGGACTTCGACCGCCGCAGCCCGAGCAGCGTCCGACGGAAGTTGTCGCCGAACGCAATTGGCGCATCCGAGGTGGTGTCCACCCCGCCCGCGGCGGCCACCTCGTAGCGGCCGGCCGCGATCCCGTCGGCGGCGGAGATCGTCGCCTGCAGACCGGTGCCACAGGCCTGCTGCAGATCGAATGCCGGTGTGTAGGAGCTCAGCGAGCTGCCCAGCACGCATTCGCGCATCAGGTTGAAGTCGCGGCTGTGTTTGAGCACGGCGCCACCGATCACCGCGCCGAGCTGCTCGCCGCGGAGGTCGAAGCGGTCGATCAGTCCGCTCAGCGCGGCGGTGAACATGTCCTGGTTGGAGGCGTTGGCATACGCGCCGTCCGACCGGGCGAACGGAATCCTGCTGCCGCCGAGGATTGCCACCCGTCGGCTGGTTGTGCTGTTGGCCATGGGGGCCATAGTACCCACTGTTCTTACTCTGGAGTAAGTTCGGTGTCATGGCTTCCGATCTGTACTCGCAAATCGTCCATTCCGCGCCCGGAAAGCTGCTCGCCAAGCAGCTGGGCATCCCGCAACCCGAGACGCTGCGCCGCTACCGGCCCGGCGAACCGCCGCTGGCCGGCTCCCTGTTGATCGGCGGGGAGGGCCGCGTCGTCGAGCCGCTGCGCACTGCGTTGGCAGACGACTACGAGGTGGTGTCGAACAACCTGGGCGGACGCTGGGCGGACTCGTTCGGAGGTCTGGTTTTCGACGCAACCGGCATCACCGAGGCCGCCGGGCTGAAGGCGCTCTACGAGTTCTTCACCCCGCTGCTGCGCAACCTCGGCCCGTCGGGGCGCGTCGTCGTCGTCGGCACCACGCCCGAGGAGACCGGTGGCGTCCACGAGCGCGTCGCCCAGCGCGCGCTGGAGGGCTTCACCCGATCGCTGGGCAAGGAGTTGCGCCGCGGTGCCACCGTCGCGCTGGTGTACCTGTCCGCCGACGCCAAACCGGCCGCGACGGGCCTGGAGTCCACGATGCGGTTCATCCTGTCGGCCAAGTCGGCCTACGTCGACGGCCAGGTGTTCCGCGTCGGCGCGGCCGACTCGGCGCCGCCCGCCGACTGGGACCGACCACTGGACGGCAAGGTCGCGGTGGTGACCGGCGCGGCCCGCGGCATCGGCGCGACGATCGCCGAGGTGTTCGCCCGGGACGGGGCCAAGGTGGTGGCCATCGACGTGGAGAGTTCCGCAGAGGCGCTGGCCGAGACCGTCACCAAGGTCGGCGGCACCGCTCTGACACTCGACGTCACCGCCGACGACGCCGTCGACCGCATCACCGAACACCTGCGTGAGCACCACGGCGGGCGTCTTGACATCCTCGTCAACAACGCCGGAATCACCCGCGACAAGCTACTGGCCAACATGGACGAGGCGCGCTGGGACGCCGTCGTCGCCGTCAATCTGCTTGCCCCGCAACGGCTTACCGAGGGCCTCCTTGACAACAGCACCCTCGGGGAGGGCGGCCGGGTGATCGGCCTGTCGTCGATGGCCGGTATCGCGGGGAACCGCGGTCAGACGAACTACGCGGCCACCAAGGCCGGGATGATCGGCCTGACCGAGGCACTGTCCCCGGTGCTGGCCGGAAAGGGCATCACGATCAACGCCGTCGCGCCCGGTTTCATCGAGACCCAAATGACGGCCGCGATTCCGCTGGCCACCCGGGAAGTGGGCCGCCGCCTGAACTCGCTGTATCAGGGCGGCCAGCCCGTCGACGTCGCCGAGACCATCGCCTATTTCGCGAGCCCGGCCTCCAATGCCATCACCGGCAACACCATCCGCGTCTGCGGCCAGGCCATGCTGGGCGCCTAGATCCGGCGGGCAGGAGCGAAGCGACTAGGGAATTATGGTGAGCGTCGTGACACAACCCAGTGGGCTGAAGAATCTGCTGCGCGCGGCGGCCGGTGCTCTGCCGTTCGTCCCGCGTGGCGATCAGTTGCCCGATCGCACGCTGACCGTCGAGGACCTGACGATCGACAAGGCCAACGTCGCCGAGTACGCGGCCGTCACCGGGTTGCGGTTCGGTGACGCGGTGCCGCTGACATACCCGTTTGCGTTGACCTTTCCGTCCATGATGTCGTTGGTCACCGACTTCGACTTCCCTTTCGCCGCAATGGGTTCGGTGCACATCGAGAACCACATCACGCAGTATCGGCCGATCCTGGTCAGCGACACCGTGGGCGTGAAGGTGCACGCCGAAAACCTGCGTGAACACCGGCGGGGGCTGCTGGTCGACCTGGTGACCGATGTCAGTGTCGGCAACGACGCCGCGTGGCACCAGGTGACGACGTTCCTGCATCAACAGCGCACCAGCCTGTCCGACGAACCCAAGCCGCCGCCGAAGACGCAGGCGAAGCTCGGCCCACCGAACGCGGTGCTGCGCATCTCACCGGGACAGATCCGCCGCTACGCATCGGTCGGCGGCGATCACAATCCGATCCACACAAATCCGATCGCCGCCAAGCTGTTCGGCTTCCCGACCGTCATCGCGCACGGAATGTTCACCGCCGCAGCGGTTCTGACCAATATCGAGGGACAGCTGCCCAACGCCGTGAAGTATTCGGTGCGCTTCGCCAAGCCGGTGGTGCTGCCCGCTCGTGCCGGTCTCTACATCAACCGCACCTCGGGCGGCTGGCACCTGGCGCTGCACCACCTGACGAAGGGCGATCCGCACCTGACCGGGACGGTGACGGGGCTTTAGGCACCCGCTCAGGCTCTGACCTGGGCGATCAGGTTGAACGGGGTCTTGGCGACCACGTTCCAATCGCCGAAGCCCGCCTCGCTGAACAGCTCGGCCAGGCGTGCCTCCCCGGCCTGCGCGCCAAGAGCGACGCTGCCCTCTGACAGCGCGTGGGCGCAGCAGATCGTCGTCGAGGCCGAGTAGTACAGGTGCGCGATCGGCCCTACGTTGTCGGCGACATCGTCGGCCGCGGCGGGCTCGACCAGCAGCACCGATCCGCCCGGAGCCAGGGCGGAACGGGCCTGCCGTGCCGCGCCGAGCGGATCGCCCATGTCGTGCAGGCAGTCGAAGAAGCAGATCAGGTCGAAGCCACGCTCGGGGTAGTCGTGCGTGGTGCCGATCTTGAAGGTGACGCGATCTTCGACCCCCGCGGCTGCGGCATTTTCGCGGGCCGCCTCTAACGAAGCCGCATGGGTGTCGTAGCCGTAGAAGCGCGACTGAGGGAAGGCCTCGGCCATCAGCACGGTGGAATGGCCATGGCCGCAACCGATGTCGGCAACGGTAGCGCCGGCCTCCAACCGGGCGACCACGCCGTCCATCGCCACCAGCCAGTCCGAAACGAGCATCGTCCGATAACCGGTGCGGAAGAACGCGGCGACGCCGTGGGAGAGCCGCTCGTGGTGTGCCCCCCAGGGGACACCCTTGCCGGTTCGGAACGCCTCGATCGCAAGGTGTTCATCCAGCCACATCGACGCGACAACGTCGAAAGCCGGAGTCAAGTGAGCCGGGCTCTCGGGGTCTGCGAGCACTGCCGCGCGCTCAGGCGGCAGCTCGTAGGTCTTGTGCTCGCGGTCGTAGTCGACGTAACCGGCGGCGACCTGACTGTTGAGCCATTCGCGGACGTAGCGCTCGGCACACCCGGTGCGCTCGGCGACCTCGGCCGATGTCAGCGGGCCTGCACCGGCCAGCGCCGCATAGAGTCCGAGCTTCGAGCCGATGCTGGTCATCACACCGCCATAGCCTGCGGCGAGATCTGCAAACACGCGGTCCTGGAACTCCTCAAGCTCGGCCTGGTTGATGTCGATGGTCGTGGACATGTGCTTTTCTTTCGTGGGGTTTGTCGTGGTCGTGTCAGCTTCGGTCGAGATGGTGCGGCGAACCAGTGGCGAACTGCGCCGATCCGGTCCATTTCGGACAACTTCTGTGGCCAGCCCGGTGGGAGAATTGGGCCAGTCGCCGGCCACGAAGACTCTCTGGAGGCGAACAGATGGCTAAGGAGTCGAGCCGAATTCGGGTCAGCCTCGTCGCGACACCGGAGCTATGGTCTCGCCGGTCAGCGGCCTGTTCGAGGTCCTTGCAGCGGCCGCGGTAATCGCTGAGCCCGACGCCGATCGTTCTGCGATGCGCCACTTCGAGCCGGAGATCGTCGGCCTCTCAACGGGGCCGATGCAGGGGTCGAGCGGCCTCCCGCTCACCGTGCACCGCACGATCGATGAAGTCGAAAGTACGGACGTGGTGGTAATCCCATCGATGGCGATGACGGCAACCGGTGACTGGGTCACTGGCCGCTATCCCGGCATAGTGCAGTGGATCAGAAGGATGCACGAGGGTGGCGCGACGGTCTGCTCCGCCTGTTCGGGCGGCCTGCTCATGGCAGAGACGGGCCTCCTCGACGGCCACGAGGCGACCGTCCACTGGGCCTCGGAGACACCGTTCCGGACGCGACACCCGAAGGTCTTGTTGCGCATGGATGAGGCGCTCGTCGTTTCGGGGGATGGTGACCGGATTGTGTGCTCGGGTGCCGCGACGGCATGGCACGACCTAGCGCTGTACCTGATCGCCCGGTTCCTCGGGCCGGCGACTGCGCAGGCCGTGGCCCGCTTCCATCTACTGGAGTGGCACAGCGACGGACAGGCCGCCTTCAAGGTCTTCAACCCTCCGACGGACCACGGCGATGCCGCCGTGCTCACGGCCCAACGCTTCATCGCCGAGCACGCCCAGACCGCCAACCCGATCGAACGGATGGCCGACTGCGCCGGGCTCAGCACCCGGACCCTGGCCCGACGGTTTAAGCGCGCGACGGGGCAGTCGCCGGTTGCCTTCGTCCAACGGGTCCGGATCGAGCTCGCCAAGCGACGGTTGGAGACCGGCGGCGAGCCGATCGAGGAGATCAGTTGGGCGGTCGGATATGAGGATTCCGCCTCGTTCCGACGCCTGTTCAAACGCCTCACCGGGTTGACTCCGGGCGAGTACCGGCATCGCTTCCGGCTTCCGCGGCTTGCCGGTATCCAGCACCGCTGACCCGTTCGGCTAAGCCGCCATCGTCTGCCGCACGCAGCGGTTGAAGAACGGCACGCCGGTGCGGATCCTGGTCTGCCGGACCGGCTGGCCGGTGAAAAGTCCACGCTGGGTTGCGGTCTCGGTGAGCACGTCGAACGGCGCGCGGTCGAAGTCATACACGTACAGCCGGCCGCCCGGCTTCAGCACGCGGGCCAGTTCCGGAACCGCCTCGGCAGGATGATCCCAGTGGTGCATGCTGTACGACGTCACCACGACGTCGAACGAGTCGTCACCGAACGGCAGGTCGGTGACGTCACCCACCCGAGCCGACGCGCGCTCGCCGAACGGGGCCAGGTTGTGTTCGGCCGCGGCGACCATATCGGCCGACAGGTCGATCCCGGTGAGCCGCAGATCGGGTCGGCGCTCGGCCAGTTCGACCAGCAACACGCCGGGGCCGGTTCCGACATCGAGCACCTCGGCACCCTCCAGAATGGCGACCACCAGGTCGTCGGCGATCCGCCGGTACAGACCGCGCAGCGGCCTGCGGGCCACGAAATCGTAGAAACGGCTCGCGCGTCCCTCGAAGAAGGCCGGCCGGTTTCCGTGAATATGAGCACGCATCACGCCTCCAAAGTTGTGCGGTACAACTATCGCGGTCCACTGTACCGGCTATAGTTGTGCAGCACAACTGACAGGAGACGCGGTGGTGGCCGACGAGTCCGAGCAGCTGCATCAGTTGTTCATGGACCTGGTGCGGGTGGCGGGCCTGTTGCAGCCCGACCAGCAACTGCCCGGTTATTCGGTGTCGCTATCGGCGGCGTATGCGATTCACGAGCTCGACCACGGCGACGGGCTGTCCCAGCAGGAACTCGCCGAACGCCTGATGCTGGAGAAGAGCACCGTCAGCCGCATGGTGGCCGACCTCGAGCGCAAGGGCCTGGTCGAGCGTCAACGCGATCCCGCCAACCGGCGGGTTTATCGGCTGGGGCTCACCGACGAAGGTCGCGCGTTCCATGTCCGCGTCGCCGCCGGATACGGCGCGCAGTACCAACAGTGGACGGCGGCCATGACCCCCGCCGAACGCGAGGCGCTGTTGGTCGGCCTGCCGGCCCTGATCCGGGTGGTGCGCGAAAGCCAGGGTCCCCGGCTCTAACAGCAGTCTCGATGGATGGGGCGTAAGTGTGGGATCGGCTCGCGGCACGAGAGGCATGTGACCTGTCTCGAAAGTGGTACCGCATGTGGTTCAATGCCGGCACAGCACGACGCGAGCCGCGCGGTTCAGGACACTAGGAGCCGGCGGCCACCGCCGAGGCGTCCTTTTCGGCCGGCGTGCCCTTGAGCCCGCGCCAGAACATGTTGATCATCAGCTCGGCCGCCTCGTTCACGTCGGCGTCGCCGGTGCTGACCCTGGTGGCCACCGCCTCGCCGGCGCCCACCAGCGCGACCGCCATCATGTCGAAGTCGGTGTCCGGCTCGGGGTTTCGGGTTCCCGACCGCAGCAGCCTGCCCACCAGGTCGATGATCCGCTCGCGTCCTTCCCGCACCGTGTGGGCGAACGCCTGCGAACTGGTGGCCTGGGTATACAGCACCATCCACGATGCCCGGTTGGCGTCGATGTAGTGCAAAAACGACAGAATCGTGTTGCGCAGCAGGTCCTTCGGGCTTTGCGTCAAGTCGATGTCGGCGCGCACCACGTCGACGAAACGGTTCAGTTCGCGGTTCAGGCAGGCCCCGAACAGCTCCTCCTTGGAGCCGTAGTACAGGTACAGCATTGGCTTGGAAATCTCGGCTTCCGCGGCGATCGCGTCCATCGAGGTCTCGTGATAGCCGTTGACGGAGAACATCTGCACCGCGGCGTCGAGCATCTGCTGCTCACGGACGGCACGCGGCAACCGCTTGGTGCCACCTGCCATGCGCGGGCCTTTCCTGCCAATACGGGGCGTCTTCCTTACTTCAGAGTAAGCAATCGGCGGCGTTTCAGCGCCCACACCGCGGATTCGGGCCCTTCACCGCGGCCATCCGCAAAACCGAGGCGTCCACGCCGGGCATCGTCAGCTCGCCCGCCTCCAGCGCCTTCTCCAACCGGTCCAGCACCGCGGGCACCTCGTCGGTGGTGGTCCACAGCGCGGTGTCCGCGCCGGCCGCCAGGCCGCGCAGCGCAGCCTCGGCGACGCCGAAGCGATCGGCGATCGCCCGCATGCTGGACAGGTCGTCGGTGAACACCGGTCCATTGAACGGCGGTCCGCCGTAGTCGCCCGAGCGCAGCAGGCCGTAGGCAGCGGGGCTCAGGCTGGCCGGGTCGCTACCGGTCAGGCCGGGCACCTGCATATGCCCGACCATGACGGCCACCGGCGCTTGCGAAGCCAGCGTCCGGTACGGCGCCAGGTCGGATTGCTGCAGGTCGGCCAGCGGCGGGGTGACAACGCTGCCGGCGTGCGTATCGCCCGAGCCCGAGCCGTGGCCGGGGAAGTGCTTGAGCACCGGCAGCACGCCGGCGTCACGCAGCCCGCGGGCATAGGCGCCGGCGTAGTCGGTGACGGTCGCGGCGTCGGAGCCGAACGAGCGGTCGCCGATCACGGTGTCATCGGCGGCGGCGGTGACGTCGACGACCGGGGCGAAGTCGATGGTGACGCCCAGAGCGCGCATCTGGCGGCCGCGCTCGAGCGCGATGCCATACACCTCGTCGGGCGTACTGGTCTGGCCAAGCACGCGCGGCGACGACTGGCTGCCGATCAGGCCCGCCAACCGCGATACCCGGCCGCCCTCCTCGTCGACGCTCACCGCTAGCGGCAGCGGTCCGGCCGAGCCGGCGATGTCGGCGAGTGAGCCGTCGGACAGCATCGACAGATCGGTCCAACCGCCGATCATGATGCCGCCGACGTGGTGGTCGGCCACCACGGCGCGGGCATCGGCGGCGCCGGTGACCCCGACCATCAGCAGCTGTGCGAGCTTGTCCCGGGTGGACATGGCGGCCAGCACGTCACCGCAGGCCGGTGGCACCGGTGCGGCCGGCAATGGGACAGTCAGCGGCGTGTTGGGCGTCGCGGGTGCCGCAGTGGTGGTCGGCGGGGGCTCCGGCGAACATGCCAACAACATTGCGGGCAACGCGGCCAGCGCGGTTCCGGTCTGCAGGAGCGAAGCCAACCGGGTGAGATTACGAGGTACGGGCATTCGGCCATGGTGTCATTCGGCGCGATCGTAGGGTGAAACCACCGCCGGTGGAGTGAAATAGATCACACACCCCTTCAATCGGAAGTTTCGACGGAGCCGAGGAGATGTCGAGTGCAGGGCGGTGAACGGACGCAGACACTCGATGAGTCGCTACTCACCGACACCGAAGAACGCGACCAGCCGGTCGTCGAGTTCGTTGGGTCCACGCCAGGCCGGATGGCACTGATCGCCATCGCGCTCATCGCCACCGTGCTCGCCGTTGGCGTGACTGCGTCAACGACGATTGCCGACCGGAGAGATCGGCTGGAGACCATGCGATTGCACACCGAACCGTTGGCCGATGCCGCGCAACGGATCTATGGCGCGCTGTCGATCGCCAACACGGCAGCTACGACTGCGTTCCTGTCCGGCGGCATCGAACCGCAGGACGTTCGCGATCGCTACGACGCGGCGATCGGCCAAGCGTCGGCCGGTCTGGTCACTGCCTCGAACGGCGTGGCGCCCAACGACGTTCACTCGCTCACGCTGCTCACGGACCTCTCGAACCAGCTCGCCGTCTACACCGGGATGATCGCCACCGCCCGCGCCAACAATCGTGCGGGACGGCCGATTGGAGTCGCGTATCTGAGCGGGGCGTCCGCGCTGATGCAGCAGGCGATTCTCCCGTCCGCAGAGCAGCTGTACCGGACCCAGGCCGATGCCGTGGCGTCAAGCGAGCGGTCGGCCGGTCCGTTCCGCGCGGTCACCGCGGCATCGTTGTTTACGTTGGGCGTGTTGGTACTCGCGCAGGTCTACCTCGCAAGGCGCAGCCATCGTCGACTCAACCCAGGGCTGGCGCTGGCATCGGTATTGATGGCAGTGCTCGCGGTGTGGCTCACAGTGGCCGGTCTGCTCTCGGTGCGCGCCGCCA
>JBEVHG010000168.1:0-9534 GCA_040511335.1 Mycobacterium sp.
AGCAGGAGGGCGTCTACGCGCTGCCCGAGGCACAACGCGACCGCTTCCTGTTCAAGATCAACATCGACTATCCGACGCCGGAGGAAGAGCGCGAGATCATCTACCGGATGGGTGTCAGCCCGCCCACGCCGAAGCAGATTCTCAACCCCGGCGACCTGCTGCGCCTGCAGGACGTCGCAGCCAACACGTTCGTGCACCACGCTCTGGTCGATTATGTGGTCCGCGTCGTCACGGCGACGCGCACGCCCGAGAAGTTCGGCATGCCAGACGCCAAGGCCTGGATCGCCTACGGCGCCTCGCCCCGCGCGTCGCTGGGCATCATCGCGGCTTCGCGGGCACTCGCCTTGGTGCGGGGCCGGGACTATGTGATCCCGCAGGACGTTGTCGAGGTCATCCCCGACGTGCTGCGTCACCGGCTGGTGCTGACCTATGACGCGCTGGCCGACGAGATCTCGTCGGAGACCGTGATCAGCCGGATCCTGCAGACGGTTGCCCTGCCGCAGGTGAACGCGATTCCGCAGCAAGGTCATTCGGTGCCGCCCGTGGTGCCCGCCGCTGCGGCCGCGGCCAGCGGTCGGTGAGCGAGTCGCCACGGCGGAGGGTCGACCTGCCGTCACTGCAGCGCGGGCAGATCCGGGACCCGGAGCTGTCGGCGGCACTGCGCAAGCTGGAGCTGACCGTGCGCCGCAAGCTCGACGGGGTGCTGCACGGTGATCACCTCGGCCTGATTCCCGGGCCGGGATCGGAGCCCGGGGAGTCGCGGATCTACCAGCCCGGTGACGACGTGCGCCGGATGGACTGGTCGGTGACGGCGCGCACCACCCATCCGCATGTGCGGCAGATGATCGCCGACCGCGAGCTGGAGACCTGGCTGGTGGTCGACATGTCGGCCAGCCTGGACTTCGGCACCACCGGCTGCGAGAAGCGCGACCTGGCCGTGGCCGCCGCCGCCGCGATCGCTTTTCTCAACAGTGGCGGCGGTAACCGCCTCGGCGCCGTGATCGCCAACGGCGAGACCATGACACGGGTGCCCGCACTGAGCGGGCGGATGCACGAGCAGACGTTGCTTCGCGCGATCGCCACCTCACCACACGCGCCGCTCGGTGTCCGCGGCAACCTGGCCACCGCCATCGACGCGCTGCGACGCCCGGAGCGCCGCCGCGGCATGGCGGTGATCATCAGCGACTTCCTCGGGCCGATCAACTGGATGCGCCCGCTGCGGGCCATCTCCGGACGACACGAGGTGCTAGGCATCGAAGTGCTCGACCCGCGTGACGTCGAACTGCCCGACGTCGGCGACGTCATCCTGCAGGACCCCGAAACCGGGGTCATCCGCGAGTTCACCATCGACGAACAGCTGCGTGAAGACTTCGAGAAGGCCGCCGCCGCCCACCGCGCCGAGGTGGCACGTACCCTGCGCCGCTGCGACGCACCGCTATTGACCCTGCGCACCGACCGGGGCTGGATCGCCGATGTGGTCCGCTTCGTCGCCAACCGCCGGCGCGGTGCGCTGGCCGGGCGATGATTGCGCGAATGACCAGCCCGTAAATCCAACGAAATGACTAGCCGCACATGACTTTGCCGTTGCTCGGACCGATGACGCTGTCTGGATTCGAACACCCCTGGTTTTTCCTGTTCTTGTTCGTGGTCCTCGGCCTGATCGGGCTATACATCGTCGTGCAGCTGGCCCGGCAGAAGCGGATGCTGCGGTTCGCCAACATGGAGCTGCTGGAGAGCGTGGCGCCCAAGCGGCCCACCCGCTGGCGGCACCTGCCGGCGATCCTGCTCGTCGCCTCGCTGCTGCTGCTGACCATTGCGATGGCCGGGCCCACCCACGACGTCCGGATCCCGCGCAACCGCGCGGTGGTGATGCTGGTGATCGACGTCTCGCAGTCCATGCGGGCCACCGATGTGTCGCCGACCCGGATGGCTGCCGCGCAGGAGGCGTCCAAGCAGTTCGCCGATGAGCTCACGCCGGGCATCAACCTCGGCCTGATCGCCTACGCCGGCACCGCGACCGTGCTGGTGTCGCCGACCACCAACCGCGAGGCCACCAAGAACGCGATCGACAAGCTGCAGTACGCCGACCGCACCGCCACCGGCGAGGGCATCTTCACCGCCCTGCAGGCCATCGCCACGGTCGGCGCGGTGATCGGCGGGGGCGACGAGCCGCCGCCGGCGCGCATCGTGCTGTTCTCCGACGGCAAGGAAACGGTGCCGTCGAACCCGGACAACCCGAAGGGAGCCTTCACCGCCGCCCGCACGGCCAAGGACCAGGGCGTGCCGATCTCCACCATCTCGTTCGGCACGCCGTACGGCTACGTCGAGATCAACGATCAGCGCCAGCCGGTGCCGGTCGACGACGAGATGCTCAAGAAGATCGCCGACCTGTCCGGCGGCGACTCGTTCACCGCGTCCAGCCTCGAGCAGCTCAAGGAGGTCTACTCCAATCTGCAGCAGCAGATCGGCTACGAGACCATCAAGGGCGACGCCAGCGTGGGCTGGTTGCGGATCGGTGCGTTGGTGCTCGCGTTGGCGGCGTTGGCGGCGCTGCTGATCAACCGCCGGCTGCCCAATTAGTGCGATTTCGGGGGAGCGCCGCACAGGCACTAAGTTGGCGGACATGACCGAGACCATCTCGCCGGATTCGGCGAGCGAAACCGCCGCCGGCCGCCCGCCGTTCGTCTCCCGTTCCGTGCTGGTCACCGGTGGAAACCGGGGGATCGGGTTGGCCGTCGCGCGCCGGCTCGCCGCCGACGGACACAAGGTCGCCGTGACCCACCGCGGATCGGGCACCCCCGGCGACGATCTGTTCGCGGTCCAATGTGACGTCACCGACAGTGCGGCCGTCGACGCGGCATTCAGCGAGGTGGAGGAGCACCAGGGCCCGGTCGAGGTGCTGGTTGCCAACGCCGGGATCACCGCGGACATGCTCATCATGCGGATGAGCGAGGAGAACTTCGCCAAGGTCATCGACGCGAACCTGACCGGTGTCTTCCGGGTGGCCAAGCGGGCGTCGCGCAACATGATCAAGAAACGGTTCGGCCGGCTCATCTTCATGGGATCGGTGGTCGGGCTGACCGGGCTGCCCGGTCAGGTGAACTACTCGGCGTCCAAGGCCGGGCTGGTGGGCATGGCCCGCTCGCTGACACGCGAGCTGGGCTCGCGGTCGATCACTGCCAACGTCGTCGCCCCTGGCTTCATCGACACCGACATGACCCGCGCGCTCACCGAACAGCAGCAGGAGACCGCGCTCAGCGCGATTCCGCTGCAGCGCATGGGCTACACCGAGGAGGTCGCCGGCGTCGTCAGCTTCCTGGCATCCGAGGATGCGGGCTATATCTCCGGAGCGGTGATCCCGGTCGACGGCGGCCTCGGCATGGGCCACTAGAAGATAAGGACTGACATGGCAGGACTGCTCGAAGGCAAGCGCATCCTCGTTACGGGGATCATCACCGACTCGTCGATCGCCTTCCACATCGCCCGCGTTGCCCAGGAGGAGGGCGCGGAACTTGTGCTCACCGGTTTTGACCGGCTGCGCCTCATCCAGCGCATCGTTGACCGGTTGCCGAAACCGGCGCCGCTGCTGGAGCTCGACGTGCAGAACGAGGAGCACCTGGCCACCCTGGCCGACCGCGTCAGCGAGATCATCGGCGAGCGCAACAAGCTCGACGGCGTGGTGCACTCGATCGGCTTCATGCCACGCAGCGGGATGGGCGAGTTCCCGTTCTTCGACGCGCCGTTCGAGGACGTCGCCAAGGGCATCCACATCTCGGCCTACTCGTATGCCTCGCTGGCCAAGGCGCTGCTGCCCATCATGAACCGGGGCGGCGGCATTGTCGGCATGGACTTCGACCCGACCCGCGCGATGCCGTTCTACAACTGGATGACGGTGGCCAAGAGCGCACTGGAGTCGGTGAACCGATTCGTCGCCCGCGAGGCCGGCCAGTACGGTGTGCGCTCCAATCTCGTTGCCGCCGGCCCGATCCGGACGCTGGCCATGAGCGCGATCGTCGGCGCCGGTATCGCCGGGATCAGC
The DNA here is from genome assembly GCA_040511335.1 of Mycobacterium sp. Classification (GTDB taxonomy): domain Bacteria; phylum Actinomycetota; class Actinomycetes; order Mycobacteriales; family Mycobacteriaceae; genus Mycobacterium. The sequence goes on from JBEVHG010000168.1 coordinate 4,040, forward strand.
GATGAGCTGCAGCTGCTCGAAGAGGGCTGGGATCAGCGGGCACCGCTGGGCTGGAACATGAAGGACGCCACCCCCGTCGCCAAGACGGTATGCGCGTTGATCTCGGAGTGGCTGCCCGCGACGACCGGGACGGTCATATACGCCGACGGCGGCGCCAGTACGCAGTTGCTCTAGCGGCGATGGACTTTGACGCCGTCCTGCTGCTGTCCTTCGGCGGCCCCGAGGGACCCGAGCAGGTACGGCCGTTTCTGGAGAACGTCACCCGCGGTCGCGGCGTGCCGCCGGAGCGGCTCGACGACGTCGCCGGGCACTACCTGCATTTCGGCGGGGTGTCACCGATCAACGGCATCAATCGGGAATTGATCGCCGCGCTGCGGGCCGAATTGGCCGACCGCGGCGAGGATCTGCCGATCTACTTCGGCAACCGCAACTGGGAGCCATACGTCGAGGACACCGTTGCGGCCATGCGGGACAACGGCATACACCGTGCCGCGGTGTTCACCACATCGGCCTGGGGTGGCTATTCCAGTTGCACCCAGTATGTCGAGGACATCGCCCGGGCCCGGCTGGCCGCCGGTGAGGGGGCGCCGGAACTGGTGAAGCTGCGCCAGTACTTCGACCATCCGCTGTTCGTGGCGATGTTCACCGAGGCGATCGCGGCGGCGGCCAAGAGCCTGCCCGACGACGTGCGTGACGACATCCGCCTGGTCTTCACCGCGCACTCCATCCCGCTTGCCACCGACCAACGGCACGGCCCGAATCTGTACAGCCGCCAGATCGACTATGCGACAAGGCTGGTCGCGGAGGCGGCGGGATACGACGACTACGACCAGGTGTGGCAGTCACGGTCCGGACCGCCGCAGATCCCGTGGCTCGAGCCCGACGTCGCCGATCACCTTAGTCGGCTGGCTGACGCCGGCACCAAGGCCGTGATCGTCTGCCCCATCGGGTTTGTCGCCGACCACATCGAGGTGGTGTGGGACCTCGACTACGAACTGCGGATTCAAGCCGAGCGGGCCGGGATCGCGTTCGCGCGGGCCGAAACGCCCAGCGCCGACCGTCGTTTCGCGCGGATGGCCGCCGACCTGATCGACGAGCTGCGCTACGGCCGCGAACCAGCCCGCGTCGAGGGCCCAAATCCGGTGCCCGGGTACGGGTTCAGCGTCAACGGCCAGCCATGCGCGCCGCAATGTTGCGGCGTTACCTAGTACCCCACGCCGAGTACAGAATTTCGCCAAGCGCGGCCATCCGCGCCGAGCGCACCACCTGCGCCAGTGGCCGCAGCGCATCGTTTGCGATCTGTACCTCCGACGATGTCTGCAACCCGATCGGCATCAACCCGGAGCTGACGGTGATGATCGCGTCGACGTGAGCGGCGTTCTCCAACACCCGCAGCGCCCGCGTCGGGGCATGGTTGGGTGCCCGGTGCCTGCGGGCCGGCTCCAGCACCTGCTCGACAAGTCCCCTCGGGTCGGCGACGTCCACGCCGCCGGCCCCGGCGCGAATGGCGCCGAGCGCATCCGCTGCCGAACGCACCGCGGACCGCAGCGCATACTCGGCCTCGCCGAGATCGAGGTGCTCGGGCATCGGCGTGCCCGGCGCCGAATACACCGTCCACGACAACGCGCGGACCTCCGCGTCAAACTCCGAATCTCCGTCGGTGCCGTCGTATTCGAAATCCGGGACCAGACCCACCGCCGCGGAGGGGTCGCGAGAATCGGTGACGATGATCGCCTCACCGGCGGTCAGCGCGTCGCGCTGAAACTGGGTGCCGGCCGGCAGGCCGCGCACGTCGCCGGGCACCGGCAGCGCGATGCCGAAGGGCGGGGCAGCGCGCGACGGGCCGGCCGCGGTGCGCAGCGTCTGCAGCAGTGACACCGCGCCCGAGTCGTTGAGATCCGGCCACGGCAGGCCGGTGTAGCCGGCCGCCACCGAGTCATAGGCGGTGACGGAATGCCTTGGCGCCCAATGTGATAGCGCATCCAGAACATCGTCGGGCGCGGCGGCACCGGCGAGCCAGGCGTTGGCCCACACCGACAGTGTCGAACTCGGGCACCACATAATGCTCGCAGTGTAGTTGTTAGCGGCTTGTGGGGTCGGCTACGCGTAGGCTGGCCGCATGCCCGTCCCGCTGATCTGGCTGATCGCCGCGCTGGCGCTCGCCGGGGCCGAAGTGCTGACCGGCGACCTGTTCCTGCTGATGCTCGGCGGCGGCGCGCTGGCCGCCGCCGGGTCGAGCTGGCTGTTCGACTGGCCGATCTGGGCCGACGGGGTGGTTTTCGGAGTGGTGTCGATCCTGTTGCTGGCGCTGGTGCGGCCCACGCTGCGCCGCCGCCTGACGTCGGGTGACGGGCTGCCGGAACCGGCCAAGGCGCTGGAAGGCAAGAGCGCGCTGGTGCTGGACCGGATCGCCCGCCACGAAGGTCAGGTCAAACTCGACGGCGAAGTCTGGACCGCGCGGCCGTTCAACGACAACGATGTCTACGAACCGGGCGATCACGTGACCGTCATGCGCATCGACGGCGCCACCGCAGTCGTCTGGAAGAACGTCTAGCCAGGAGGAAATCCGCCATGGACGGTGCTATCACCGGCCTCATCTTGTTGATCGTGCTGGTGCTGTTTGCGGGCGTCATTGTGGCCAAATCGGTCGCGCTCATTCCGCAGGCCGAGGCGGCGGTGATCGAACGACTCGGCCGCTACAACAAGACGGTTTCCGGTCAGCTGACGCTGCTGCTGCCGTTCATCGACAAGATCCGCGCACGGGTCGATCTGCGCGAGCGGGTGGTGTCGTTCCCCCCGCAGCCGGTGATCACCGAGGACAACCTGACGCTGCACATCGACACTGTCGTCTACTTCCAGGTGACCAATCCGCAGGCCGCGGTTTACCAGATCAGCAATTACCTCGTCGGCGTCGAACAGCTGACCACCACCACGCTGCGCAACGTGGTCGGCGGCATGACGCTGGAGCAGACGCTGACCTCGCGCGACCAGATCAACGGCCAGCTGCGCGGCGTGCTCGACGAGGCCACCGGCCGCTGGGGGCTGCGGGTGGCACGGGTGGAGTTGCGCGCCATCGACCCGCCGCCATCGATCCAGGAGTCGATGGAAAAGCAGATGAAGGCCGATCGCGAGAAGCGGGCCATGATCCTGACCGCCGAGGGTGTCCGCGAGTCGTCGATCAAGCAGGCCGAGGGCCAGAAGCAATCCCAGATCTTGGCGGCCGAGGGCGCCAAGCAGGCCGCCATCCTGGCCGCCGAGGCCGATCGGCAGTCGCGGATGCTGAGGGCCCAGGGTGAGCGCGCGGCGTCCTACCTGCAGGCCCAGGGCCAGGCCAAGGCCATCGAGAAGACGTTCGCCGCGATCAAGGCCGGGCGCCCGACACCCGAGCTGCTCGCCTATCAGTACCTGCAGACGCTGCCGCTGATGGCCAAGGGTGAGGCCAGCAAGGTGTGGATCGTGCCCAGCGATTTCGGCGCGGCGCTGCAGGGCTTCACCAAGATGCTGGGCGCCCCCGGCGAGGACGGTGTGTTCCGCTACACGCCCTCGCCGGTGGAGCACGACCTGCCCAAGCCGGAGGACGACTCCGCGGAGGTCGCGGAGTGGTTTACCACGCAGACTGACCCGGCGATCGCGCAGGCCGTCGCCAAGGCCGAGGCCGACGCGCGTAGGCCGGTTCCCGATGCGCTCAACGCCGCTCCGGCAAGCTCCGCGCCGGTGCAGTACCCGCCGCTATCGCAGCAGGAAGCGCCGCCGTCGGGTCGCCAAAGCGGTTCGGTGGAGCCGTGATCACCGTGTTCGCGTCGATGACCACCAAGGGGCCGCCCGTCAGCCGGTGATGACGGGTTCCGCGGTGTGATCTGTCTCGGTGGAACGCGTGCGGTGGTGGTGACGGCGGTGGATGCGGATCTCATAGATCAGGCCGGCAACGCCGACGGCCGCGGTGCACAACGACACCAGGAACAGCAGCGGGCTGACATTGCCCGTGAGCGCATCGCCGAGGATGACGACCGCCGCGGTCCCCGGCAACAATCCGGCCAGCGTGGCCAGCGTGTAGGGCAGCACCCGAACCGCCGACGCTCCGGCGGCGTAATTGAGCACCGAGAACGGGACCGCGGGGATCATCCGCATCGATATGACCGTCGGCCAGCCGCGCAGCCGCAGCCGTGCGTCCAGCGAGTCGATCTTCGGGTGACGGACCAGGCGGTTCAGTTGCCAACCGACGGCCCGGATCAGCAGTAGCGCGATGACGGCGCTCGCGGTGCTGGCCACCACCGCGATGGCGACGCCGAGCAGGGGACCGAACATCAGCCCCGCCGTCAGCGTGAATGCCGTGCGCGGGAACGGGAAGACGGTCACCACGATGTGGGCGGCGAGGAACGCCAGCGGGAACCATGGCCCCACCGACGTCGCCCAGTCTCGCAGCTGCACCGCGGTGGGCAGCGGCACCAGCAGGGCGATTGCGACGAGAATCACAATCGCCGCCGTCATCACCACGATTCGGCGGCGCGGAACCTGAGATGCCGTCGCAATCACCGCAGCGCGCAGCGCGCGCAGGGTGCTGACGACGGACTTCACGGTTACCAAGACTACGGGCCGTCGGTTAACAACTCACGTCAACCGTGTGCCCGTGCCGCCCGGTGGACGTTGGCGTGATGGCCATCATTTAGCCTGATGGACGGGTAGGTTAGTCACACGCTGCGACAACAGGAGATGCCCGTGTCCTTAAAGCGATCCAGTGCCGGCCTCAGCGACCTCGAAGCCGATCGTGCGCGGTGGCGCACCGCGGTCGCGCAGGTGTTGGCGAAGAGCACCCGACGTGACCCGGCGGATCTGCCCGCAGAACCCGAGCGGCTGCTGGATTCGCCCACCCACGAAGGCTTCCCGATCCGTCCGCTCTACACCGGCCTGGACGCGCAGCCGGAGGTACCGCTGCCCGGAGAGTGGCCGTTCGTGCGGGGCAGCGACGCGCGGCGCGACGTCAAGTCCGGCTGGAAGGTCGCCGAAGAGTTTCCGACGGGTCAATCCCTCGTGGCCGACGGCAACGGTGCGGTGTTGGTCGCGCTCACCGAGGGGGTCAGCGCGCTGGTGCTGCGCGTCGGGCAACCCCGCGGCGTCGCGCCGGCGGAGTTGGACCGCTTGCTCGAGGGTGTCTTCCTCGACCTGGTGCCGGTGATCCTCGATTCGGGCGCCGATTACGTGGCCGCGGCCGATGCGGTGCTGGCGCTGCTGACCGACCTGGACGACGACCAGCGCACCCGGCTGTCGGTGGACCTGGGTGCCGATCCGCTGACCGCCCCGCTGAGCCGGCGGCCGGCGCCGAGCGTGGCCGACGTCGCGGCGACCGCGGCGAAGGTGACTGGATACGACGGCGGAGTTCGTGCGATCACCGTCGACGGCCCGGCGTTCCATAACTTGGGCGCCAGCGCATCATGGGAACTCGCCGGTGCCATCGCCGCCGCGGTCGCCTACCTGCGAGCGCTCGGCGAGAACGGCAT
>JBEVHG010000169.1:0-8514 GCA_040511335.1 Mycobacterium sp.
CAGCATCGGCGTCTCGACTTCGAGAAAGCCACGCCGTTCCAGTGCGGAGCGCACCGCGCGGACCACCGCGACGCGTTGGCGGGCAATAGTGCGCGCCTCTGGGCGCACGATCAGATCGACATAGCGCTGGCGCGCCCGGGCTTCTTCGCTCATTTCCTTGTGGGCTACGGGCAGGGGCCGCAACGCCTTGGAGATGATTTGCCAGGAGTCGGCAAGCGCAGACAGTTCGCCGCGCCGCGAACTGATCACCTCGCCGTGTACGAACACGATGTCGCCCAGATCGACGTCGGCCTTCCAGGAATCGAGTGACTCCTGCCCGACCCGGGCCAGGTTGATCATGGCCTGCAGCTGGGTGCCGTCCCCCTCCTGCAGGGTCGCAAAGCACAGCTTTCCGGAGTTGCGGGCGAACACCACCCGGCCCGCGACGCCGACAATCTGACCGGTCTCGGTGTCGGCCGGAAGCTCCGGGTGGGCAGCGCGGATCTCGGCCAGGCTGTGGGTTCGGGCCACCTGGACCGGGTAGGGGTCGCGGCCCTCCGCAAGCAGCCGCTCCCGCTTGCCCTGACGGATCCGGAATTGCTCGGGAACGTCTGAGTCTGGCGTATCGGCGGAGCTCACGACGTGCCAGCTTAAATGAACGCATGTCTTCCGCGATCCACGCGACCGCTGTTGCCGCCCTGGCGGACGAGCCGCTGGACTGGCGGTACAAGGGGTTTAGAGCTGCTGTGCGCAGGCGCCCAACCTGTTCGACGACGGAGCGGTGGGACCGGTCTGCGTGCTGCGTGCCGACGCACTGGCCCACGTCACCGCCTACCTGACGGCGCTGCGCGCGGCGGCGGTTCGGCTGGCCGGACTGTTCGAGACCGACCGGATCCGCACATTTTTCCGACCCTCGCCCGCCGCGAGCGTCCGCGAAATGCACGCGTTCGGCGGCGTGTTGCCGTACAAACACGCGCGCTCGCGGTGCAGGGGCGCTAGCGGGCCTGCTTCAGGCGGCCGCGCTGGCTGTCGCGGTTGCGTTCGAACACCAACCGCAGGCCGTCGAGGGTGAGGTGCCGGTCGTAATGCTCCACGGCATGAAGGTCGGGCAGCACCAGCGGCGCGGTGTGCCCGGTGGCCACCACGGCAACATTGCTACCGCCGAACCCGTCGACGTCGTCGCGGATGCGGCGCACCAACCCGTCTACCAGACCGGCGAACCCGAAAACCGCGCCGGCCTGCATGCACTCGACGGTGTTCTTGCCCACCACCGACCGGGGCCTGGTCAGCTCGACGCGTCGCAGGGCCGCCGAGCGCGCCGCGGCCGCGTCGGAGGACACCTGAACGCCCGGCGCGATCGCCCCGCCGAGGAACTCGCCCTTGGCCGAGACGACGTCGACACAGATCGACGAGCCGAAGTCGACGACGATGGCCGCGGTGCCGTACTTGTGATAGGCCGCAAGGCAATTGACGATCCTGTCCGCGCCGACCTCTTTCGGGTTGTCGACAAGCAGCGGTATGCCGGTGCGCACCCCTGGCTCGATCAACACGTGTGGCACCGACGGCCAGTACTGCTCCAGCATCAACCGCACCTCGTGCAGCACCGACGGGACCGTCGACAGTCCGGTCGCACCGGTCAGCCGCTCGGAGTCGTCACCGATCAGGCCGTCGATGGTCAGCGCCAACTCGTCGGCGGTGACCTCCGACTCGGTGCGGATCCGCCAGTGCTGCACCACTTTTGCGTGGTCGCCCGACCCGGAGATCAGACCGACGACGGTGTGGGTGTTGCGGACGTCGATTGCTAGCAGCACGGGCTTACCGCGGCGACATCAGGTCGGCCGCGTCGGCCGGCACGTGTGCGGGATCGTATCCCAGGTCGATCTGCTTGTTGTCGGCGTCAACGAACACCACCCGGGGTTGATAGGCCCGGGCCTCGGCGTCCTCCATCGTGCCGTAGGCGATCAGAATCACCAGGTCGCCGGGGTGCACCAGATGTGCTGCCGCGCCGTTGATCCCGATCACACCACTGCCGCGCTCACCGGTGATGGCATACGTGACCAACCGCGCTCCGTTGTCGATGTCGACGATGGTGACCTGCTCACCCTCGAGCAGGTCCGCAGCGTCCATCAGGTCGGCATCGATCGTCAGCGAGCCGACGTAGTGCAGGTCGGCCTGCGTCACTCTGGCGCGGTGGATCTTCGACTTCAGCATCATTCGTAACATCAGTTCCTCCAGGGTAATTCGTGATGCTCGTCCAGCCCGACCTGTTGTCCGTCGGTGCCGGCGGTTGCTCCAATGTCGATGGCGATGTTGTCCAGCAGTCTGGTGCCGCCCAGCCGCGCAGCCACCAGCATCCGGCCGATCCCGTGCGGCGGTGGCGGCCCCAGCGAGATGTCGCGCACCTGCAGGTAATCGAGCTTGATCGCGGGCACTTCGTCGAGCACCGCGCGGGCGGCATCCAGTGCCGCCGATGTTCCGCCCGACGCGGCGTACATTCCCGCGAGCAGCGCCGACGGCAGCGCACCGGCCTGCTCCCGTTCGACGTCGCTGAGGTAGCGATTACGCGACGATAAAGCCAACCCGTCCGGCTCCCGCTCGATCGGCACGCCGACGATCTGCACATCCACGTTGAGGTCGGCGACCATCTGCCGCACCAGCACCAGTTGCTGGTAATCCTTCTCGCCGAAGAACGCCCGATCCGGCTGCACTATCTGCAGCAGCTTGAGCACTACGGTCAGCACCCCGGCGAAATGCGTTGGGCGTGAGGCACCTTCGAGCTCGGCGCCCAGCGGGCCCGGGTGCACCGAAGTCCGCATACCGTCCGGGTACATGTCGGCGGCGGTAGGCGTGAACGCCACCTCGACCCCTTCGGCCCGCAGCACCGCCAGGTCGTCGTCGAGGGTACGCGGATAGGCGTCGAGGTCTTCGCCGGCACCGAACTGCAAGGGATTGACGAAGATCGACACCACGACCACCGCGCCCTGTACCCGCTTGGCCGCCCGGATCAGGGCCAGATGACCGTCGTGCAGGGCGCCCATCGTCGGCACCAGCATGATCCGGCGCCCGGTGTGCCGCAGCGCGCGGGTGACGTCGGAGACATCGCGCGGGCCGGTGTAGACGTTGAGTTCACCGGCGGCGAAGTGTGGCTTACTCATCTCACGACTGCCCCGCTTCCGCCAACACCGCGAAGACGTCCTCGAGTGCATGTGCGCGCTGGGCGGTGCGCAGCGAGTTGGCCCGATACGCCTGCGCCAGTGCGGGATCGGTTTCGGTCAGCGCCCGCAGATGACCGGCGACCGCGGCGGCGTCGCCACGGGCGACCGGGCCGGTCAGCGCCGCCTGCCCGCGCTGCAACGCGTTGTCCAACGACGCCCGTGCCAGCGGGCCCATCACCCGCTCGGCGATGCCGCCCGGTTCGTCGCCGACCAGTTCCTGGCCGAGCAGTTCCTGTCCCCACAGCGCGGCGCGCAGCGCGTCGACGGCATCGAGCAGCACCGTGACGATGTGGTTGCTGGCATGCGCCAATGCGGCGTGATACAGCGTGCGGGCGTCCTCACGGACCCGGAAGGGCTCGCCGCCGATCTCGAGCACCAGCGACTGGGCGATCGCATATCCCACCTCGTCGGAAGCGGTGATGCCGAAGCAGGTGTCGGGCAGCCGGACGATGTCCTCGTCGGACCCGGTGAACGTCATCGCGGGGTGGATCGCCAGCGGTATACAGCCCTGTTCGGCCAGCGGGGCCAACATGGAGATGCCGTTGGCACCCGACGTATGCACGACGATGGTGCCCGGCCGCACGGCGGCGGTCGCCGCAAGACCGGAGACGAGAGACGCGAGCTCGGCGTCGGGAACCGCCAGCAGCAGCAACTCGGCGCGGCCCGCGACCTCGTCCACCGGAAGCACCGCGGTGTCGGGCAGCCGGCGCTGTGCGCGCTGCCGAGAGGCGTGGGAAATGGCGCTGCACGCCACCACCACATGGTCGGCGCGCTCCAGCGCCACACCGAGCGCGGTTCCCACCCGGCCAGCCGAAATGATGCCGACCGTGAGCCGGGCTGGACGCAGTCCGGAGGGGGGGTACCTCCCGCTGGCGGGGGACTGCACCATCGCAGACGACCTCGCAAAGTTGTCGTGGTTTTTTCGTTCCGGTCCTGCGCTGCGGGTACCGGACGGTCGATAAGAGGTTAGCTCACTCTTCGCGGCGGCGACGACCGCCGCCTCCGGTCGGGGCGGCCTGCAGCCGCGCCAGCAGCTCGGCGACCGACTGTCCGCCGGCGTGCTGACCGTTGGCATCCTGGGGTTCGTTGGGGCCGCGGTGGCGCGCCGCAACCGGCTCCCACGACGGTGGTGGCGGCGGCTGGGCCGGCGGGGTCGCCAGCGTCGGCGGCGTCGGTGCGGGCCGTCCGGGGTCCATGGCATGCGGCGGGGCAGAATGCCGGCCGGGCGGCGGCTCGGGGGACGGGACCGACATCGCCGGCTCGGGTGCGTCCCGTCGACCGCCGGTGTCCTCGGCCGATCCGTTCTCCTCGGCGGTCTCCTCGGCGGGCAACACCCAATTGCTGCCGGGCGTGCCCGCTGGGATCCATTGACCTTCGGCCGGGGCCGGTTCCCGTTCGGGCTCCGGCCACGAAGATGGTTGGGCGGGCGGCGGAGGCGGCTCGGGCGACTGCGGTTCGTCCGCAATATGTCGCCGGTCCAGCGGCTCGTCGGCTATAGGTCGCTGGTCCTGCGGCTCCGTCTCCGACGGCCTGCGGTGGGAGCCGCCGTAGCCCACCTGCGCCAATTCGGGCTCGGGCGGGTGGGGTTCGGCCGGCACGTCGATGATGGGGCTTTCCTCGGTGCGGGCATCGAGGTCCTCGTGGTCTTCGGTGTCGATCCTGCTGCTGGAGACCCGGCCGGTGGTCTCGGAGTCGCGGGCCCAGTCGCTGTAGGCACGCACCGTGGTCCGCTCGGTTTCGATCGCGGGACGGTGTCCGAGGTCGGTGTCGAAGAGCATCTCCAGGTTTGCCCGCAGCGCCGTCAACTCGGCCCGCAGCGCCGCCACCTCGTCGGCGGCCTGGGCGCGCAGCTCGGAGGCCAACTCGTGGCGCAGATGCGATTCCACGGTCAGCTCGTATTCGCGGCGCGCGGAAATCTCACGGTCCAGCTGCAGATCGTAAACCAGCTTCAAATCCCGCACCTTGGCCTGATCCATATCGCTCTGCCTGCGGTAGATGACCGACACGAAGGCGGCAACCACCGCGGTCCACAACGCCAGGATGAGGGCCAGCTTGAGCAACTCCACCCGGTTGGTGAACACCAGGGCCGAACTCGCCGCGATCGTGAGCACCAGCAACACCGTCAAGAGCAGCCAGCCCGGCCTGCGGCTGCTGCGCCGAGACCGGCCACCGCGGGTCAGAACGGACATGGGCTGACTGTACCCGCCACAGGTCACTCCGCGTGTCGACCGCCTCGGTGATTCGCCCTGGTCGGCGGCCCGCTCAGCTACTCCGGCGCCCCGTCGGCATTGTCCGGCGGTTCCTGCGGTGACTTGCAGCAATGCTGAAGCCATAGTGCGGCAACCACCAGCGCGAGCGCACTCGCGGCGGCCACCACCGCCCCCGCGGTGTCTTCGCCGGCGACGCGCAGGGTGCTGCGGCGTGGCAGCAGATAGGCGAGCACCCCGATCCACCAGCCGAGCACCAACGCGCCCACCCACGCCGAAGCCTTGGCGATCACCAGCGATCGCGCCACCGTCAGCGGATGCAGCCAGCCCGGGCCGTCGCCGATCTCTGCGGCGCCGATCTTCGTCCGCACGTAGAACGCCCAGCCGGCCTCGGCGATAGCCACCGCCAGCAGCGACAAACCGGTCCACAGGGTGATCGGCGGAAACCATCGGTACAGCAGCACCACCAGCAGGTAGCCGATGACGGCAGCGGTCACCGTCGCGGCCGTCAGGTCACGCTTGCGGGTCGGTCCCATCAGTCGTCCGCGGCCGCGGTGTTGCGCGGGCCGAGCACCACCGAGGTGAGCTTCACCCCGGCGCGCTCGGCGGGGTCGAGATCGGCCAGCAGGCGGGCGACCGGTTGCGTCACACCGGCCACCGTCAGCGTGGCGTCCGGATCCACCGCCAGCCACGGGATGAGCACGAACGCCCGCAGGTGTGCGAGCGGATGCGGCAGCGTGAGCCCCTGGTCGCGGGAGGTCACCTCGGTGTCGCCGTCGTGGCAGGTGATCAAGTCCACGTCGAGCGTGCGTGGCCCCCAGCGCTGCCCGCGGACCCGGCCGGCGGCCTGTTCGAGCACCTGGGCGCGGCGCAGCCAGCCGTGGCCGTCCAGCGTGGTGTCGTCGGCGATCAGCACCGCGTTGAGGAACGGGCCCTGCTCGACACCGCCCCACGCCGCCGTCTCGTAAACCGGGGACACCGCGCGCACCGCGCCGCCCAGCCCGTCGACGACCGACTGCAGCCGGGCCATCCGATCGCCGAGATTCGAGCCGATCGACAGCACCACTCTCGTCACGTCGCCCCGCCCGCGCCGCGACCGCCGTGCCGGGAACGCCGCGCCACCACCGCGACGTCGGCAAAGGTCAGCGGGATGGGTGCGGAGGGTTTGTGCACGACGACTTCCACGACGTGTATCCGCTCGTCGGCCATGACGTCGTCGGCGATCTCGGCGGCCACGGTCTCGATGAGTTTCCGCGGTGGGCCGGCCACGATATCGGCGGCCCGTTGCGCCAGTGCGCCGTAGTCGACGGTGTCGGCCAGGTCGTCGCTGGCCGCGGCGGCCGCGAGGTCGATCCACACCGTGATGTCGACGACGAAGTCCTGGCCGTCTCGGCGTTCGTGGTCGAACACCCCGTGGTGGCCACGAATCCTCAAGCCGCGCAACTCAATACGGTCAGCCATCAGCGGTCCACGCTTCGACCACTTTCAGCGCGTCGACCGAGGCGCGCACATCGTGCACCCGCACGCCCCACGCTCCGTGCAGACCGGCCAGCGCGGAGACCACCGCGGTGGCGGTCTCGCGGCCGGCCGGTGGCCGGGGTTGGCCGTCGGCGCCGGCCAGCAGGGCGCCGAGGAACCGTTTGCGCGACGCTCCGACCAGAACCGGGATTCCGGTGTCGACGAACTCGGGCAGCGCATGCAGCAGCGCCCAATTGTGCTGGGCCGTCTTGGCGAAACCCAGGCCCGGGTCGATGATCAGCTTGGCCGGATCCACGCCGGCCGACACCGCGGCGTCGACACCGGCCAGCAGTTCGGCGCGGACTTCGGCGACCACGTCTGCATACGGCGGCACCTCGTGCGGCCGGGCGGTACCGACCGACCGCCAGTGCATCAGCACCCAAGGCACCTTCGCGTCGGCGAGCAACCGGGCCATGTTGGGGTCGGCCCGCCCGCCGGAGACGTCGTTGACGATCTGGGCGCCGTTCTCAAGGGCGGCCCGCGCCACCTCGGCGCGCATGGTGTCGATGCTGACGGTAATCCCCTGCCCGGCAAGCTCTTTGATGACAGGCAGCACGCGGGAGGTCTCGACACGCGGGTCGACGCGGGTGGCGCCGGGACGCGTCGACTCGCCGCCGACGTCAACGATCGCGGCGCCCTCTGCGGCCAGCGCCAAGCCGTGCTGGACCGCGCGGTCACGGTCCAAGAACAGTCCTCCGTCGGAGAAGGAGTCGTCGGTGACATTCACGACCCCCATGACCTGCACGCACGTTCCCGAAGGGACCATAAGGCTGGGTGGGCTCACCTTCGCAAGATCAGTTCCAGTGCCTCGGCCCGTGACGCCTTGTCCGTCTTGAACTGGCCGCGCACCGCCGACGTGGTGGTGACTGCGCCGGGCTTACGTACTCCGCGCATCGCCATGCAGAGGTGTTCGGCCTCGACGATGACGATGACGCCGCGCGGATCAAGCTTGCGCATCAGTGCGTCGGCAATCTGGGCGGTCAGCCGTTCCTGCACCTGCGGGCGCTTCGCGTACAGATCGACCAGCCGGGCGATCTTCGACAGCCCGGTGACCCGGCCGTCCTCACCCGGGATGTAGCCGACGTGCGCGACCCCGTGGAACGCCACCAGGTGATGCTCGCAGGTGGAGTACAGCGGGATCTGCTTGATCAGCACCATCTCGTCGTGCTGTTCGTCGAAGGTGGTGTCCAGCACGGTGTCCGGGTCGGTGTAGAGCCCGGCGAATAACTCCTTGTACGCCCGTGCCACCCGGGCCGGTGTGTCCTCCAAGCCGTGCCGGTAGGGGTCTTCCCCGATCGCAATCAGCAATTCCCGGACCGCCGCCTCGGCGCGCGGTTGGTCGAATGCCGCGAGCGTGGCCGAGTTGTTGTGCGACCGCGTCATCTCCAGGCTCCGTTCGTGATCAGCCGTGCGCCGGCGGATTAGACCGGTTGGTGTCCTGGCCCGGGTCCTCGTTCGGATTCGACGCGGGAGCGCCGCCTTCAGGTGCTGGGTGTCCGGGCTGCGGGTAGGGCTGATACGGCGGGTAGGGCTGTTGCCAGCCGTACGACTGTGGGGGGGGTGGCGGGTACCAGTACCCCTGCGGTTGCTGCTGC
>JBEVHG010000170.1:0-20011 GCA_040511335.1 Mycobacterium sp.
AGAAGGTTCTGCAGGCCGAGGGAATCCCGTTCACCGAGGTCGACATCGAAAGTGATCTGACCGCCGCGGATTTCGTGATGTCGGTCAACGCCGGCAACCAGACGGTGCCTACGGTGAAGTTCGCCGACGGGTCGACGTTGACCAATCCGAGCGCCGGTGAGGTCAAGGCCAAGCTGGCTTAGTTGTGCGCCGAGATCGACGAAATGGCGTTCGCTACTCGCATTTTTGCGCCGAAACGTTGGTTTGGGCGATAAGTGTCAGCCCTTCTGCGCCGCCCAGGATTCGATGATCTCGCGGGCGATCGATATCGATCCCGGCAGCAGCAGCCGTGACGGCGAATCGCTGCTCCAGTCCCCGTGTTCGAGTGCCTCACGGATCTCGGCGCGGGTGAACCATGCGGCCTCGGCGATTTCGCCGTCGCTGAACGCGAACTCCTGCTCGGGATCACCGACGGCGTGGAAGCCGACCATCAGCGACCGCGGGAATGGCCACGGCTGGCTGCCCAGGTAACGGACATCGGTCACGGTCAGCCCGATCTCCTCGGCGATCTCGCGGCTGACGCACGACTCGAACGACTCGCCGGCCTCGACGAATCCCGCCAACAGCGAGAACAACCGCTCGGGCCAGACCGTCTGCCGGGCCAGCACCGCGCGGTCGTGGCCATCGTGGACCAGGCAGATCACCGCGGGGTCGATGCGGGGAAATTCCTCATGACCGTTGACCGGGTTGACCCGCGACCAGCCGCCCTTGATCGACTTCGTCGGTGAGCCGTCGACGGCGCTGAACCGGGCGCTGTCATGCCAATTGAGCAGCGCGGTCGCCGTCGCCACCAACTGTGCGCTGACGTCGTCGAAAATCTGGCCCGCCCGGCGCAGGTCCAGCACCTCGCTATCGGCGTCGGGGTCGTCCGGCGCTTCCAGCGCGCCGCGCACGGCCCAAACGTGTCGGCCGTCCTCGAGGCGGCCCAGGAAGACCGCGTGCTCCGGGGGCTTGTCGGCCAGCGTGGCGGCCTTGCCGAGCACCACCCGGCCGCCCGAAATCAGGACCTGGTTGCGCCTGTCCACCCGCAGCAGCAGGGCGTCTGCCCACCCCGCCGTCGCCGCGTCGATGTCGGTGCGCAGCGCGTCCGCGCGGTCCGCGCCGACGCGGGACAGCAGCGGCACATTTCGCAGCTGAAACGAGTTCATCGCTCCGCATCCGCGCTGCGGATGTAGAGCAGCCGGTCACCCTCCTCGAGCGCGTCGACCTCCGGTGCGTCCACCCGGACCAATCGGGCGTCACGCACGACCCCCAGCACGATGTCGGACAGGTGCCGCGGCGACCCGCCGACCTCCTTGAGCTCTACCTGCCGCTCGGCGAGGGCGAATCCGGCGTCGGGTGTGAGCAGGTCCTCCATCATCTCCACGACGCTGGGGGTGGTGGTGGCGATGCCGAGCAGCCGTCCCGCGGTCTCCGACGACACCACCGTGGAGTCCGCGCCGGACTGCTGCAGCAGATGCTGGTTCTCGGCTTCACGGGCGGCCGCGATGATCTTCGCGTTGGGCGCGAGCTCGCGGGCGGTCAGCGTGACCAACACCGCGCTGGCGTCGTCGTCGGTCGCCACAATGATCGACTTGGCGTGCTGGGCACTGGCCAACCGCAGCACCTCCGATTTGGTCGCATCGCCGTGCACGGTGACCAGGCCGGCGCTCTTGGCGCGCTCGAGCGCCGTCGCGCTCTCGTCGACGACCACGATGTCGGCCGGCGCCACCTCGTCACCGACCATCGCAGAGACTGCCGTTCTGCCCTTGGTGCCGTATCCGACGACGACGGTGTGGTTGCGCACTCTGTTCCTCCATCGTTGGATCTTCAGGGCCTGGCGCGACTGAGTGGTGAGCGTTTCCACCGTGGTGCCGATCAAGACGATCAGGAACGCAACCCGCAGCGGCGTGATCACCAGAACGTTGACTAGCCGTGCGCTCGGGGTGATTGGGGTGATGTCGCCGTACCCGGTCGTCGACAGCGACACCGTGGCGTAGTACAGGCAATCCAGGAAGGACAACTGATTTTCCTGCGCGTCGCGGTAGCCGTCGCGGTCGATGTAGACGATGAGCACCGCCGCGAATAGCGCCAGCGTCGCATAGATGACCCGCCGGATGATCCGCTGAGTGGGGCTGACGAACGGCTCGGGAATGTGCAGGATGTCGACGAGCCTGGCGTCCGGCCGGGAGCTCAGGTTCTCGTCGATCGCGGCGAGCCGTCTTCGCAACCTACCTTTGACCACGAGTACCCGTCACCGATCCCGGAGCGGTGCGCACGCCACAATGTAATCATGACCTCTCCCCCGCCCGAACTGCAGCAAATCGTCGCGACGACACCCGCGTACCGAATGGGAGCGCTGCTGCTCGGCATGGGGCCCTGCATTTCGTGGCGCCCAAGCCGTTCGACACGATCATCCCCGCCGAGCTGCCGGGCAGCCCACGGTTCTACACCTACACCTCGGGGGTGGCGGAGCTGACAACCGGCGCGCTGCTGCTGCGCCGCGCACGCGGCGGCTGGGCGCGCTGGCCGCGGTGGCGCTTTTGTCTCGGTGTTCCCTGCCAACGTCAACATGGTGCGGCTGTGGCGCGACAAGCCGTTGCCGATGCGGACCGGCGCGCTCGCGCGCCTGCCGCTGCAGACTCCGATGATCACGCAGGCGCTCAAGATCTATCGCAACTCCTAAGCTGCCGGCGCCTTCAACAGCGCGGCCAGTTCGCCCGCGTCGGGTAGGTGCCCCGGCATGACGGTCTGTCCGGTCCGCACATAGTGGAAAGCCGCGCGCACCGACGAGGCCGGGCAGCCCTGCAGAGCCGCCCAGGCCAACCGGTACACCGCAAGCTGCACGGCGGCATGGCGCATGGCCTCCGGCGTATCCGAAGGATCACCGGTCTTCCAGTCGACGACCGTGGCACCGCCGTCGTCGTCGGCGAACACCGCGTCGATGCGGCCACGGACGACCGTGCCGCCGATCAGCATGTCGAAGGGAACCTCGACGTCGATCGGGGTGCGCGTGGCCCACGAAGACACCGCGAACGCGGCCTGCAACTCGGCCAGGGCGTCCGCGTCGGCGCGTGCGATATCGGAGTCGACCGCACCGGGCAGGTCGTCGAGGTTGAAGAGTCGCTCGGCGCCATAGAACCGCTGCACCCAGTCATGAAACGCGGTGCCGCGCAGGGCCTGCGGATCGGGGCGGGTCGGCAACCGCCGGCGCAGCCGGCGCGCCACCGCGTCGGCGTCGCGGCCGAGTTCCACCAGCGTGCTGACCGACACCTGGGCGGGCAGCGCCAGTGGCGGCTTCTCCACAACCCGGGCCCGCTCGGCGAGCAGCGCGTCGACATCGGTCGCCCACCCGTCGGCTTCAATTCCGTCGGCGGCCAACTCACCCGACATCGCTTGCGTCACCAGCGCAGCGCCGCGGTCCACGTCGGCGCGCCGTGAGCCCGTCGGGTCGGCGGGCCAGACCGCTTCGACAGCCTTGTCCCGCAACGGATTCGGATCGCCGTCGGCGGGATCGGGTGCCCACTGCTCGACAACACCGCACGCATCGCCGGTGGCCGCCGAGGATTCGATGATGTCCTTGAGCTCGCAGAGGAACTCCGACGGGCCGCGGGGTTTGCTCTCGGCAGCGCCCCAGTGGTGACCGGAAAGCAGCAGCGTGTTCTCCGCCCGGGTGATCGCCACGTAGAGCAGCCGTCGTTCCTCATCGATGCGACGCAGATCGAGGCGGCGCTTGTGGTCAGAGATCTTGTCCGACAGCCGTTTGCGATCATTCACATCTGAGGTGTCGAGCACCGGCACACCGTGGTCGGAGACGCTGGCCCGGTCGCCGCGCAGCAGCGGCGGCAGATCGGCGACGTCGGTGAGCCAGGTGCGCATCGAGGCCGTGGACGGAAACACGCGTCCGCTCAGGTGAGGCACGGCCACCACCTGCCACTCAAGCCCCTTGGCGGCGTGCACGGTCAGGATCTGGACGCGGTCATGCGCGACCGACACCTCAGCGGGCGCCAGGCCGTTCTCCACATCTGCGGCCGCGTTCAGGAAGCACAGCAGACCCGAAACGGACGCCGCGGGGCGGGTCGCGAAGTCGGCCACCACGTCGGCGAACGCGTCGAGCTGCTCGGTGCCGCCCCAGCCCGCCGAGGCCGGCAGCGCCGCGCGAACTTCGGTGTCGACACCGATTACTCGCCGCACCTCGGCGATCAGGTCCGGCAGCTGGTGATTGAGATGGGCGCGCAGAGCCGTCAGCTCATGACCGAGCTCGACGATCCGGCGGTGACCGTCGGGCGAGTACCCAGCGGCGGGTCCGGGATCGCAGATCGCTTCGGCCAGGCAGGCGGCGTCGGCGTCGGCGGCCGCCATCGCCACGATCTGCTCCGTCGTGACCTGTTGCCCGCCGGTGCCGTCGTCGAGCTCCACTGCGCGGCGCCACAGCGCCGAGATGTCGCGAGGGCCCAACCGCAGCCGCGGCCCGGTCAACACCCGCATCGCGGCCGCACCCGCCGTCGGATCGGCGACCAGTCGCAACATCGCGATGACGTCGGCGACCTCGGGCACGCTGAGCAGCCCGGCCAGGCCGACCACCTCGACCGGCACACCGCGCTCGGTGAGCGCTTCAGCCATCGGCGCGGCGTCGGCGTTGCGGCGCACCAGGACCGCGGCGGTCGGCGCAGTCCCGCTGTCGGCTCGCGCACTGAGGTAAATCCGCGCCAGGTGGTCTGCCACCCAATCACGTTCGGCCGCAACATCGGAAAGCAACGCGCATCGGATGGTGCCCGGATCGGCGCCCGGCCTCGGACGCAGGGCGCGCACAGCGACCGACCGGCGTCGGGCCTGTGTCGACACCGCGTTGGCCACATACAGCGCGCGGGGTGGATTGCGCCAGCTGGTACGCAATTCCAGCGTGGGCGCCGGAGTGCCGTCCGCGCGCGGGAAGTCGGTGGTGAACCGTGGCAGGTTGGTCGCCGACGCCCCGCGCCAGCCGTAGATCGACTGGATCGGATCGCCTACCGCAGTTAGAGCCAGTTCGTCATCGACTCCGCCGCCGAACAGCGACGACAGCGCAACCCGCTGGGCGTGGCCGGTGTCCTGGTATTCGTCGAGCAGGACCACCCGGTAGCGCTGCCGCAGCTGCGCACCGACCTTCGGGAACGTAGATGCCAGACGGGCCGCCGAGGCCATCTGCATGCCGAAGTCCATCACGCGCTCGGCCCGCATGCGCTGGTGCAGCGCATCGATGAGCGGGACGAGTTCGGTGCGCTCGGTCTGGGTGGCCAGCATGCGTAGCAACCACTGGCTGGGTCCGCGATCGCGCTGATACGGGCCCGCCGGCAGCGTGTGCACCAGACGTTCCAGTTCCACATGGGTGTCGCGCAGTTGCCCGGTGTCGACGAGATGTTCGGCCAATTGACCCGCCAGACGCAGCACCATCGCGGTGACGGTGGCCGGCGTCTTGTCCGTGCGCAGCTCACCGAGGTACTCGCTGACGACGCGAAATGCCAACTGCCACAGTTCGGTTTCGCTGAGCAGCCGGGTCTCGGGCTCGACTGGTAGCAGCAGGCCGTGCTCGCGTAGCAGGGTACCGGCGAAGGCGTGGTATGTGCTGACGGTCGCCGGGTCGTCTGCGCCGTCGTCTGCGCCCGTCAACAGGCCGCCGCCAGCCAGCCGCGCCAGCCGGCTGCGCACCCGGCGCAGCAGCTGGCCGGCGGCCTTACGGGTGAACGTCAGACCCAGCACCTCGCCGGGACGTGCGTAGCCGTTGGCGACCAGCCAGCCGACGCGCGCGGCCATCGTTTCGGTCTTGCCCGCCCCGGCGCCGGCGATCACCACCAGCGGTCCCGGCGGTGCGGCGATGACCGCCGCCTGCTCGTCGGTGGGTGCGAACAAGCCAAGCGCGGTGGCCAGCTCGGCAGGGCTGTACCGCGCCGTCATCGTCGTTCACCGGCGGCCTGGGCGGGACAGCTGGTCCGCACCGGGCAATGGGCGCAGCCGTCGTTGACACGCGCGATGAACTGCGGGCCCTGGGTGGCGGCGGCCGCGCACCGCACGAGTTCGCGCCATTCGGCGAGGGCCTCGGGGGTCAGCGGGTCCTGTTCGCGCTCGGTCGCACCACCGGCGCCGGTCTTGCCGAGATAGACCAGGCGAGCCCCACCGGGTTGGCTACCGTCTGACAGGAGCCCTTCGGCGACGGCCAACTGATACATCGCCAGCTGGGCATGCCCTTGCGCGTCGTCCTTGCTGAGCGGGCTCTTGCCGGTCTTGATGTCGACGACCACCAACCGGCCCGCACCGTCGCGTTCGAGCCGGTCCACCCGGCCGCGTACCCGTACCCCGGGCGGCGAGCCGTCGTGCTCGCCGACGACGCCGTCGATGTCGACCTCGGTGCCCACCTCCGTGAGCTCCTGCCGGGTCTGCGCGCGCCACTGTACGAACGTGGACAACATGGCGCGGTGACGGCTCAACTCGTTGTCCGAATGCCACATGGAGTCGAAAGGGAGCTTCGCCCAGAGGTTTTCCAGCTCAGCCAGCATCTGGCTCTCGGTCTTGGCAGGGTCGGCCACCAGGGCGTGGAGCAGCGATCCGATCGCCGAACGCACGTCGCGGCCATCGGTACCGCCGTTGCGCTCGAGCAGCCAGCGCAGCGGACATTCGACCAGCGTCTGCAGCGTCGAAGGTGACAGCGTCACCACCTGGTCCTCACCCGACCACAGGGGTGCGTCGGTGGACACCGGCCGCATGCCGTACCAGTGCTCCGGATCGGCGCCCGGCACGCCTGCTGCTGCGAGTCGCGCTAATTGTGTTGCGGCACACGCACGTTCTGCTTCGTCAACCGCTACTGGTGGAGCGCAGACCACCCCGCGCAGCCGGCCGACCAAGGCGGCGGGTGCCAGCACCCGCGGTGCCTGAATCGGTGTGTCGATCTCTGCTTCGGAAGCGGTGGCCAGTTGGGCGAGTTCGTGACAGAACGGCGAGGGCAGCATGGCGTCGTCGCCGCTGTCACTGTCGACGGCGGTCACGAGCAGGTGTGTGCGTGCGCGGCCCATGGCCGCGATCAGCAGCCTGCGCTCCTCCGCCAGCAGCGGCGCCCTGGTGGATGCCCCTGCGCCGATACCGTCCAACACGTCGATCAGCTGCTGGGTGCCCAGTACGCTGCCGCGTGGAATGGTGTTGGGCCACAACCCTTCCTGCAGTCCAGCGATGACGACGAGCTCCCATTCCCGCCCGAGCGCGGCGTGCGCACTCAACACCGCCACAGTTTCGGTTGTCGGACGCGGCTCGTCTGCGGCGTTCGCAAGACCCAGTGTCGCGACGTGGTCGATGAGGCCACGCACCGACGCACCGGCCGTGCGGGTGACGTACTGCTCGGCAACGTCGAACAGCGTGGTGACGGCGTCGAGGTCGCGGTCGGCCTGCGCACCCGCGGGACCGCCGCGCTCGCTGGCCGCCAGCCAGCGCCGCTGCAGGCCGGAGCGCTGCCAGGCCTGCCACAGCGTATGTCGGGGATCCTGACCGTCGCCCGCACTCCGGCGCGCGGCCGCCAGTACCGCGCGCACCCGGCTTAGCGGCCGGGCCTGTGCCGCCGAGAGTCCGGCGGGCACAGTGTCCAGCGCTTCGATCAGCAGGTCGGCGAACTCACGCGGCGGGCGGCTGGCATCCAGGCGGCGCAGCGCCCGGCGCAACTGACGTAGCGACACCGGGTCAACCCGTCCGATCGGCCCGGTCAGCAGTGACAGCGCCACGTCACCGGTCAGCCCGTCCACCGTCGCGTCGAGCACCGTCAGCAGCGCCCGCACGGCGAGTTGTTCGGCCAGCGGCGCGCCCGCCGGCGGCATCTCCACCGGGACCCCGGCCGCGGTCAGCGCGCGCGACAGCGTCGCACCCGCACGCGGAACCGACCGCACGATGACCGCCATCTGCGACCACGGCACGCCGTCGACCAGATGGGCGCGGCGCAGCGCGTCGGCGATCAGCGCCGATTCGGCGTGTGGCGAAGCGGCGATCCGCACCGCCACCGAACCCGGCCGGTCGTCGGTAGCCACGAGGTTGCGCGCCGCGTCGGCGCCCGGCAATCGTCGCGCGATCCCGGTGATCGCGTGCGCCACAGCAGGTGCGCAGCGGTGCGACTGTGTGAGCGTGACGACTCCATCGTCGCCCTCTTCCCTCAGCGGCGTCGGATCGGCGCCGCGATAGCCGAACACCGACTGGTTGGGGTCGCCGGCGATGATGGTTCGCTCGGCGCCCGCGGCCAGCACCCGGACCAACCGGGCACCTTGCGGATCGAGGTGTTGTGCGTCGTCGACCAACAGCAGCTTGATGCGGCCACGTTCGCCGGCCAGCAGTTCGGCGTCCGTCGCGAAAGCGGCGAGTGCCGCTCCTACGAGTTCGGCGGCCCCAAGCGCCGGCACCGTCGCCTGCGGCGCGGCCATCCCGACCGCGGAGCGCAACAGCATGATCTGTTCGTAGGCCTGCGCGAACTGGCCGGCGGCCAACCATTCGGGGCGGCCCGAGAGCCGGCCGATGCGCTGCAGCGCAACGGGATCGACGCCGCGTTCGGTGCAGCGGGCCAGCAGATCGCGCAGTTCGGTGGCGAATCCCACGGTGCTCAGCGCCGGCCGCAGCTGCGACGGCCAGGCCACGGCGGAGGCATCGCCGTCCTCGAGATCGCCGGCGAGCAATTCGCGGATGATGCCGTCCCGCTCGGCGCTGGTGATCAGCCGCGGCGGCGGGTCGCCGTTGCGCTGGGCGGCGAGCCGCAGCACCGCGAACGCATAGGAGTGCACGGTGCGAACCAGAGGTTCGCGCACCACGCCCTGGCCGGACGAGCGCAACAGCGTGGAGGTAATCGCGGCGCGGGCCTGGCTGCCCAGCCGCGCCGAACCAGTCAGCAGCAGAACCGATTCGGGTGCGCCTCCGGCAGCGATGTGCTCCGCCGCCGTTCGGACGAGCAGCGAGCTCTTACCGGTGCCGGGTCCGCCCAGCACTCGCACCATGCCGCGCGCGCCCGCCGCCATCAGTGCGGTCGGCGGCGCGGTGGTGTGTGGTGCGGACATGTCGGCATGACACCACAGGGGTCCGACAAGTCAGGCAGGCGCAGATGGACGCAACCGCTATCGGGGCGTCGCGCGCACGCCATGCGCCTGCCCCTAACATCGACGCCGTGACCGATCTATTGCACGTGCGTGGCTACGGCCCGGCCCGGCCCACCGAGGTTCTGGCCATCCACGGGTTGACCGGCCACGGTCAACGCTGGCAGACGCTGGCGACGCAGCACCTGCCCGAGATCGCCGTCGCCGCGCCGGATCTGCTCGGCCACGGTCGATCGTCCTGGGCGGCGCCATGGACTCTGGACGCCAATGTCGCCGCGCTGGCGGAGTTGCTCGACGGCGAGGCTGAGGCGCCCGTCCTGGTGGTCGGCCATAGCTTCGGCGGCGCGGTTGCACTCAATCTTGCTGCGGCGCGCCCCGATCTGGTCGCGTCACTCGTCCTGCTCGATCCGGCGGTGGGCCTGGACGGCGGCTGGATGCGCGATATCGCCGACGACATGTTCGCATCGCCGGACTACACCGACCGCGAGGAGGCCCGCGCCGAAAAGGCGAACGGCTCGTGGGGTGATGTCGATTCGGCGGTACTGGAGGTTGAACTCGACGAGCACCTCGTTGAGCTGTCCGGCGGCCGATGCGGGTGGCGGATCAGCATCCCGGCGATGATGTCGTACTGGAGCGAGTTGGCTCGGCCAATCATCGTGCCGCCCAACGGGATACCGACGACACTGGTGCGAGCCACGCGCACCGATCCGCCATATGTAACCGAAGAACTCCTGGCCAGGCTCGGCACGCGAGCCGAGTTCACGGTGGTGGACTTCGACTGCGATCACATGGTGGCCCAGGCGCGGCCCGCCGAGGCCGCGGCGGTGATCCGCAAGCACCTGGAACGGCGGTAGTGATGCCGGCCGTCACCGAGGAGCAGGTCGAAGCTGTGCGCACTTTGGTCGCGTCGATCCCGCCTGGGCGTGTTGCGACATACGGCGACATCGCCGACGCGGCAGGTCTTTCCAGCGCGCGGATCGTCGGCTGGATCATGCGCACCGATTCGTCGGACCTGCCGTGGCACCGGGTGATCACCGCGTCCGGCCGACCCGCGCCGCACCTGGCCACCCGTCAACTGGAACTGCTGCGCGCCGAAGGGGTGCTGGCCGTCGACGGACGGATCAGGCTGCGCGAGTGCCGACACGAGTTCTAGGAGCGCGACCAGACGCAAAGGTCCTCCGACACGCCGTATTTCGGGTGCTTTTGCGCCTGCTCGCGCATTACAGCACCAGCCGCACCAACGCGGCGGTGCGGGCCAGACCGGGGAACGCCGCCGCGGTGGAACGCGGGTGCAGCGCATGCACAGCGATCCGGAACATCAACGCGCGCAGCAACATCTGCGGCCACTCGGGTAACGGACTCCACCGCTCGATCAGTCCGTCGTCGGCATCGCCCCAGGACAGCGCGTCGACGACCACCACGCCGGCCGCCCACGACGCCGGCCGCCAGTAGGGGGTGATGTCGGTGATTCCCGGCGCGGCCGTTCCGGCGAAAAGCACTGTGCCGTAAAGGTCGCCGTGCACCACCTGGCTGGGACTCTTCGTCGGCCTGCGCAGCCCGGCGAGTTGGGTGATCAGCTCAACCGAGCGCTGCCCGTCGGCGGAACCCGGCGACACCCGCGCCCCCGGCGGCAGCGAATGCAGCGGTCGCTCCTCCCACGCCGCCCGGTCGGCGGCGATGAACACATCTACATCGGCCCACGGCGCGACCGGTGGCTGCGTCAGGAACCGGGGGCGTTCCAGTTTGGCCGTCGCCTCGTGCAGACGCACCGCGGCGGACACCACCTCGTCGTGGCGGGGTTCTGGCGTGCCGGCCACGAAAGTGTCGGCCCGCCAACCCGCCACCACGTATCGCCCGTCGGTCGAGCGCACCGGCCGGGCCAGCCGGATCCCGTCGACGAACAGCGTCTCGCGAACCTTGGCCGACCAGGCGGCGCGGGCGTGGTCGGCAACCATGGACAGTACGACTTCCCCGCATCGCCAACCGCCCTCCCAGCTCGAGCCGAGCGGTACGGGACGAAGACCGGCCAAACCGAACGCCGCCAGCACATGGTCTGGCGGCTGTTCCACAGTCACAGACCTCAGACTAAGCGGTGTCCCGGCTTACCGGCCGTCAGTACATCACCATGTCGGGTTCGAGTTGTTTGGCCCACGCGACGATCCCGCCCTGCAGGTGCATCGCGTCGGAGAACCCGGCGTTCTTCACCGCGGCCAGCGACTCGGCCGATCGCACCCCGGTCTTGCAGTACAGCACCAGCGTGCGGTCGTTCGGCAGCTTGGCCAGGCCGTCGCCGGACTCGATGGTCGACTTTGGAATCAGCTCGGCGCCTTCGATGCGGTTGATATCCCATTCGACGGGTTCGCGCACGTCGATCAGCGCCAGCGGCTTGCCCGCGTCCAGCATTTCGCGCAGCTCGCGGGGCGTGATCGTCGAATCAGCCGCTGCGTCGGCGGCTTCCTGGGACACCACCCCGCAGAACTCCTCGTAGTCGATCAGCTCGGTGATCTTGGGCGTGGACGGATCCTTACGGATCTTGATGGTGCGATAGGTCATGTCCAGGGCGTCGTAGACCATCAGCCTGCCCAGCAGCGAATCGCCGATGCCGGTGATCAGCTTGATGGCTACGGTGCCCATAGCCGAGGCGATCGACGCGCACAGTATGCCCAGCACTCCGCCTTCGTCGCAGGACGGAACCATCCCCGGTGGCGGCGGCTCGGGGTACAGGTCGCGGTAATTCAGGCCGCGCCCGTCGGGGGCGTCCTCCCAGAACACCGACACCTGTCCCTCGAATCGGTAGATCGAGCCCCAGACGTACGGCTTGCCGGCCAGCACCGCCGCATCGTTGACGAGGTAGCGGGTGGCGAAGTTGTCGGTGCCGTCCAGGATCAAGTCGTACTGCTTGAACAAGTTGACCGCGTTGGACGGTTCCAGCCGAAGCTCGTGCAGCCTGACCTCGACCAGCGGGTTGACCTCCAGGATCGAATCCCGTGCGCTCTGCGCCTTGGATCGGCCGATATCGGACTGGCCGTGGATGATCTGGCGCTGCAGGTTGGACTCGTCGACGACGTCGAACTCGACGATCCCGATGGTGCCCACCCCGGCCGCGGCCAGGTACAGCAGCGTCGGCGACCCCAGCCCGCCGGCGCCGATGACCAGAACCCGGGCGTTCTTCAGCCGCTTCTGCCCGTCCACTCCGAGGTCCGGGATGATGAGGTGACGGCTGTAGCGCGCCACCTCTTCGCGAGTCAATTCGGCCGCCGGCTCTACCAGCGGCGGCAACGGCCCCAAATTCCCGGACACCGATTCTCCTCAGTTCACGGTCGCTACAAGTACCCACCACAACGGTAGTCCGACCGTGATGCTTCCCGGCAGCGACCGCCGAGTCTGCGCGGTCAGTCAGGCGATCGGGTACGGCCACGGGTTGAAGCGGCAGGTCTTGCCGTCCGGTTTGACGATGTCCGGGTCGAATCTGGCCACGTCGTTGTTGTTGGTGGAGAACGTCTGCTGCATCATCAGCGGCGCCAGTTCACCGTTTTCCGGGCAGGACTCGTGAGGTTGGTATCCGATGGCGTGCCCGACCTCGTGGTTGATCAGGTACTGCCGGTAGGAGCCGACGTCGCCCTGGAACGGCACGGCACCGCGCACCCAGCGCGCCTCGTTGATGAACACCCGGGGTTGCCCGTCGGCGTAGGCCGGGTTGTAGCACGACGCCTCGAGCTCGATGTCGTACCCGCAGCCCTCGCGCACCGTCATCGGTGAGCTCAGCGACACCCGGAAGTCGGGTTCGCCGCTGTCGCTGCGGATGAAGGCGAACTGCGGGTTGTGCGTCCAGCTCTTGGGATTGGTCAGCGTCTCGCTGACCATCCGCGCGAAACCGTCATCGCCGCCGAACGTCGTGGTGTCGACGCCGTCTTCGACCTCGACGGTGTAGGTGAACACCTTGGCGGTGCCCTCGCCGACCTGCGGCGTGGCGCCCGGAACGATGTGCCAGGTCCTGGCGCCGGCCTCGGTGAATGGTCCGCCGTCGGGCAGTATCCCGGTCGGCGGGTTGGCGTCGACTTGGGTCAGTCCCTTGGGTGGGGCGCCGATGATGGCGGTGCTGACGGCGCCGATGGTCGGCGGGCCCTGCACCGGGCCTTCCTCAGTGGGTTCGGACGCGGTCGGCGTTCCGGTGATCGTCTGGTACAGCACCACGACCGTCAGGACGACAAGCACGGGCAGCGCGTAAGCGCGCCAGCCGTAGGTCGAAACGAAGCGCCCGAGCCATGTCTGTTTGCGCCAACGGCGGCGTTCGTCTCGGTTGGCCCTAACCCGGCCCGAGTCACCCGACAGCGGGTCGCGCTGGGCGCGCAGCGGCTCTTGCCACTCGTTGCGCAGCGCCGGCACACCACCGCCCCCGCGACGCCCCGAGTCGTAGGTCACCGAATCAGGATGGCACAGACGGAACCGCATACACTTCCGGCACGCCACCGCAGGTGGCGCGAAGGCGTCCAGGCGTGCACCCTCAGTAATGGGTAGTAGTGTCGTGGCGAACAACCACTTTGGGCCACGAGCCACAAGCGCGCCAGACGTATCCAGATTGAGGACTTGATGAGCGACATCGCCAACGCCGGCGAAAGGAGAGGCGCGAAACGGGCCACCGGTGGCGGTTTGCCCGGAGTCTCTTCCGGCGCGACCCGGCGTGGCAACAGGCTGCCCCGCGACGAACGGCGCGGCCAGCTACTCATCGCTGCCAGCGAGGTTTTCGTCGACCGCGGTTATCACGCCGCCGGAATGGACGAGATCGCGGACCGCGCTGGCGTCAGTAAACCCGTTCTCTACCAACATTTTTCGTCCAAGCTGGAGTTGTACCTGGCGGTGTTGCAGCGGCACGTCGAGAATTTGGTGTCGGGTGTGCGTCAGGCGCTGCGCACCACCACCGACAACCGGCAGCGGCTCCGCGCCGCGGTTCAGGCCTTCTTCGACTTCATCGAGCACGACAGCCAGGGCTACCGGCTGATCTTCGAGAACGACTATGTCACCGAGCCCCAGGTGTCGGCTCAGGTCAAGGTGGCCACCGAGTCGTGTACCGACGCGGTGTTCGACCTGATCAGCCGCGATTCCGGGCTGGATCCACACCGGGCCAGGATGATCGCGGTCGGATTGGTCGGTATCAGCGTTGACTGTGCGCGGTACTGGCTGGATTCCGACCGGCCGATCAGCAAGGAAGACGCCGTGGAGGGCACGGTGCAGTTCGCCTGGGGCGGCCTGTCACACGTGCCGCTCACGCGTTCTTGACCGCCTCGGCGCCCACGGCCCCGACGCCGAAACCAACCCGCCGCATGTCGGCGGCCCCGATTTCCACGTAGGCGATCTTCGCCGTCTGCACCAAGAAGCGCCGGCCCTTTTCGTCGGTCAGGCTCAGCACGCCCGAGTCCGTGCTCAGCGCGTCGGTGACCAACTTCTCCACCTCGCTGGGTGTCTGCGCGCTGTTGAAAATCAGCTCCCGCGGGCTGTCCGTGACACCGATCTTGACCTCCACGCTGGACCCTTCCGTTCGAAGTGCGTTCAGCAAGAAGGCTAGTGGACAGCCGCGTCCCGGTGCCGCCGTGGTGAGTTCGCGGGTAGCGAAGGTGCGATGAGCACTCGCGCGAAGAGCAGAGGATGCCGCCGCAAAACCGAGTCCGGACCGTGACCAACACGCCCGCCACTAAACCTCAACTGTCAGTTGCGCACCGATAGCATCAGGCGGTCAAGTGGACGAGACGACTGGGATACCGGAATGAGCAGGTCTTATCTGTCGAATCTGTCGCCACGGGGTGACCGCGCGGACGACCGCGCCGACGATGCCGTCGACGAACTCGACTACGAATACGGCTACGGCTACGACGAGTTCGCGGACTACGACGGCTACCCGCCCGATCGCCGGTGGCTGTGGGTGGCCGGAGTGGCCGCAGTGATTCTGCTCATCGCGGTGGTCGGCACCGCGGTCATCCTGAGCGGCGGCGACAGCGGCTCGGTGTCGGCCACCGTCGCACCCACGAAGCCTCGAACGGTGGTCGCGACGCCGTCGAGCGCGCCGCCGGTCCCGAGCGCGACGTCGTCACCGCCGTCGGCCACGGCGCTGCCACCCGAAACGGTCACCACCGTGACCCCGGCGCCGACTGCCAGCGCCGCGCCGACCCCGGCACCGGCCGAACCCCCCGCCGTGGATCCCCGCACGGTCGTCTACCAGGTGACGGGCAACCGCCAGCTGATCGACCTGGTGACCGTGATCTACACAAACGCGCAGGGTGCGCTGCAGACCGACGTCAACGTCGCCCTGCCGTGGGCGAAAACGGTCGTCCTCGATCCTGGCGTTGAGCTCAGCTCGGTCACCGCGACCAGCGTCGCCGGTCAGCTCAACTGCAGCATCACCGACGCTGCCGGCGCCACGATCGCCGCGCAGAACAACAACACGATGATCACCACCTGCACCAAATAACCGGCCGGTTCAGGCCAGGCCCAGTTCGTGCATGCGTGCGTCGTGGGTGCGCTGCAGCCGGTCGAAGAACTCGGTCATCTGTGTGAGCCCTTCACCGCTGCTCATCACCAGGTCGACGAGCTCGTCGTGTTCGGCGAGCACGTACTGCGCCTGCGTAATGGCCTCGCCCAGCAGCCTCCGCGACCACAGCGCCAACCGGTGGCGCTGTTTCTGGCTGGCCGTGACCGCCGCCCGGACCTCGGCGACGACGAACTGCGAGTGACCGGTCTCCGACAGCACCGCGCGCACCACATCGGCCACCTCGTCGGGCAGCGAATCGGCGATCTCCAGATAGAAATCAGCGGCCAGTGCGTCACCGATGTAGGTCTTCACCAGCGCTTCCAGCCAGGTGCTCGGCGTGGTGAGCCGGTGGTAATTCTCCAGCGCCGAGGCGTAGCGGGTCATCGCGGGCACCACGTCGACACCCCTGCGCTCCAGCGCATCCCGCAGCACCTCGTAGTGGTTCATCTCCGCTGCCGCCATGCTGGCCATGTTGATCCGCCCGGCCAGATTGGGCGCCATCCGCGCCTCGTCGGTCAGCCGGTAGAACGCTGCCACCTCGCCGTAGGCCAACAGCGCAAACAGCTCGTCGACACCGGGATGGTCGGCCGACGCGCCTGGGGTGGCCCGGTCGGCCATCTGCTCGGGGGAGGCCGCAGGCTGCGTCGAATTCATGGCCCAACTCTAGACGGCGACGGGCACGCCGACCGCGGAGCAAACCCCACCAGCTATCATGGGTGCGGGCAGTGGCTCGCCTGATGATGAGCGGCCGCCCAAGAAATGTGCGTGCACGCGTTGGCCCGCCACCTCAGCGCAGGGCCCAGCGGATCGGCATCGCTCCATCATTGGGGCGGCGCGGCCGGCTTCATCGTCAAACTCGTGCGCGCGTGGACGCAACGAGGATTGACTTTGAAAGGCTACGTCTACCCAGCATGACCGCACTGCACCCAACATTTGCCAAACTCGGAGTTCGCGACGAAATAGTGCGCGCATTGGCCGAAAATGGCATCGAACATACATTCGCCATCCAAGAACTGACTCTGCCGCTGGCGCTTGCCGGCGACGACCTGATCGGTCAGGCACGCACCGGCATGGGCAAGACCTACGCCTTCGGCGTACCCCTGCTCCAGCGCATCACTACCGACACGACGCGCGAGCTGACCGGCATCCCGCGGGCGCTGGTCGTGGTGCCCACCCGTGAACTGTGTCTGCAGGTGTCCGGCGACCTCGTCGAGGCCGCGAAGTACCTGAAAGCCGGCGAGCGCAAGCTGACGGTGACGTCCATCTACGGTGGCCGGCCATACGAACCGCAGATCGAGGCGCTGCGCGCCGGCGTCGACGTCGTCGTCGGGACCCCGGGCCGGCTGCTCGACCTGGCGCAGCAGGGTCACCTGCAGCTGGGCGGATTGTCGGCGCTGGTGCTCGACGAGGCCGACGAGATGCTCGACCTCGGATTCCTGCCCGATATCGAGCGGATCCTGCGGCAGATCCCCGACGACCGGCAGTCAATGCTCTTCTCGGCGACGATGCCCGACCCGATCATCACGCTGGCCCGCTCGTTCATGAACCAGCCCACGCACATTCGGGCCGAGGCACCGCATTCGGCGGCCGTGCACGACACCACCGAACAGTTTGTCTACCGCGCTCACGCGCTGGACAAGGTCGAACTGCTGACCCGGGTGCTGCAGGCCCGCGGCCGGGGCGCGACGATGATCTTCACCCGCACCAAGCGCACCGCGCAGAAGGTCGCCGACGAGCTGGCCGAACGCGGGTTCAAGGTCGGCCCCGTGCACGGCGACCTGGCTCAGGTGGCCCGCGAGAAGGCGCTCAAAGCATTCCGGGGCGGCGATATCGACGTCCTGGTGGCCACCGACGTCGCCGCCCGCGGCATCGACATCGACGACGTCACCCACGTCGTCAACTACCAGTGCCCCGACGACGAGAAGACCTACGTGCACCGCATCGGCCGCACCGGCCGCGCCGGGCGCACCGGGATTGCGGTCACCCTCGTCGACTGGGACGAGCTGGCCCGTTGGTCGATGATCGACAAGGGGCTGGGCCTGGCCTGCCCCGACCCCGCCGAGACCTATTCCAGCTCGCCGCATCTGTATGCCGAGTTGGACATCCCGACGGACGCCGGCGGCACCGTCGGGCCGGCTCGATCGGGTGGGACGACCAAGAAACCGGTCAGACGGGACGGCGCGCCGGGGCCGGCAGGCACTCGAAACAACAATCGGTCCCGTCGGCGCACACGCGGCGGTGAGCCGGTCACCAGTCACAACGAAGGTGAGCAGACGCCCACGGCTGCCAATAGCGGCGATGTGCCCGCCGGGGAACCCTCCGGCAACCGGCGCCGCCGTCGTCGTCGCCCTCGCAAGGCGGCCACGGCCAACGCCGGCTAGGCGGAGTTCTCGCCACCCGATGGTCAAACCCGAACGCCGCAGCTCGTCCGATGTGGTGGCGGCCGTCGCGATCGCGGTGGTGGTCGCCGTTGCCGCGGTGCTGATCTGGTGGACCAGCGACGCGCGGGCGACGATGAACCGGCCCGCCGCTCAATCGGTCCCGAACCTGACGCCGGCGCGCGAGGTTCCGGCGTCGCTGCAGCAGTTGTGGACCGCGGCCAGCGGTAAGACCACCATGCCGCTGGTGGTGGCCGGTGCCGTGGTGACTGGAAACGGTCGTGACGTCGAGGGCCGCGACCCGGTCACCGGGGCCACCCTGTGGAGCTACGCCCGTGACCTCGACCTGTGCGGAGTCACCTGGGTCTACCACTACGCCGTCGCCGTGTACCCCGACAGCCGGGGCTGCGGCCAGGTCAGCGCGATCGACGCCACCACCGGCCGGCGTGGCCCCATCCGCACCGGCTACGCCGATCCCGAGGTCACGCTGTCCTCCGACGGCACCACGGTGTTGTCGGCCGGCGACAGCCGGCTGGAACTGCTGCGTTCCGATCTGGTCCGGATGATCGGCTACGGCAGCGTCGACGCGCGCATCAAACCCGATGTTCCGGCGTCGCCGGTGTGCCGGCTGGTTTCCGCGGCGGCCAGTTCGGTGGCGGTGTCGGTGCTGGAGGCCTGCCCAAAGCAGGCCGACCTGCGGCTGACACTGCTGCGGCCGGCCGATGAAGAGGACACACCGGACCTGAAATACGTTCCGCAGCCGGGCGTCACCGACGACTCCGGGGCCCGGGTGGTCGCGGTCGCCGACGCCAACACCGCCGTATACGTGCCCACGCCCAAGCCGACCATCAACATCGTCGACGAAACCGGTGCGACCGTCGCCAGCACGCTGCTGCCCACAGCGCCGTCACCGGACGCTACCGCGTCGCGGGCCGGCGATCTGATCACTTGGTGGACAGGCGATTCCGTGGTGGTGTTCGCCGCCAACGGCCTGCGCTACAAATACACGGTCGCACCGTCGGGTCCGCATGTTCCGGTGGGTCCCGCCGCGATGATGGCCGGGCGGCTGATCGTCCCCGTGACCGACGGCATCGATGTCTTCGACCCGGTCACCGGCGCGGGTGAACGACACATCCCGCTGCAGCGCCCGCCCACCCGGTCGGCGGTGGTGCCGGCCGTGGCGGGCTCGACGGTGCTCGAGCAGCGCGGCGACGAACTCGTGGCGCTCGGGGGTGGTTGAACCCGCTAGACCTCCGGCGCGAACGTCGCCAGCGCCTTGCCCGACTTCCAATGCTTGAGCAGCGCGTCGGCCAGCTCCCGGTACGCGTAGGCCCCCTTGTTCTTCCGGCTCGCCAGCACCGATGCCCCCGACGCACTGGCCTCGGCGAACCGCACGGTGCGTGGGATCGGCGGCGCCAACACGGGCATGTCATAGCGGTCGGCGACGTCGAGTAACACGTCGCGGCTGTGCGTGGTACGCGAGTCATACAGCGTGGGTAGCGCCCCGAGCAGCTTCAGATCGGCGTTGGTGATCTGCTGTACATCGGTGATGGTGCGCAGGAACTGCCCGACACCGCGGTGCGCCAACATCTCGCACTGCAACGGCACGATGACCTCGTCGGCGGCGGTCAGCCCGTTGAGGGTGAGCACACCGAGGCTCGGCGGGCAGTCGACGATCACTACGTCGAAATTGTCACTGATCTTGGCGAGTGCGCGTTTGAGCGCGTACTCGCGCCCGGCCCGCATCAACAGCATCGCCTCCGCACCGGCCAGGTCGATATTGGCCGGCATCAGCGTCATGCCCTCCGAGGTGTCTACCAGCGCCGCGTCCGGCTCCACGTCGCCGAGCAGCACCTCGTGTATCGACACCGGGAGCTTGTCGGGATCGTGCCCGAGCGAAAACGTCAAACACCCTTGCGGATCCAGGTCGACGAGCAGCACTCGCCGGCCCTTCTCCACCATCGCCGCCCCCAACGACGCAACCGTCGTCGTCTTGGCGACCCCAC
>JBEVHG010000171.1:0-14841 GCA_040511335.1 Mycobacterium sp.
CCGTGTCGAAACTGGAGGCGGTGTTCGGCACCAGCCCGCTGGTCCGCCAGATCTACGTCTACGGCAACAGCGCACGCGCCTATCTCCTGGCGGTCGTGGTGCCGACCGAGGAGGCGCTGTCGCGCCACGACGCAGAGTCGCTGAAGCCGCTCATCACCGAGTCAGTGCAGGACGTCGCAAGGGCCGCGGATTTGCAGTCTTACGAGATCCCGCGCGACTTCATCATCGAGACAACGCCGTTCACGCTGGAGAACGGCCTGCTCACCGGCATCCGCAAGCTCGCGCGGCCAAAGCTCAAGCAGCACTACGGAGATCGGCTGGAACAGCTCTACACCGAGCTGGCCGAAGCCCAGGCCGGCGAGCTGCGGACGCTGCGCCAAGGCGGCGCCGAGCGGCCGGTGCTGGAAACCGTCAGCCGAGCAGCGGGTGCACTATTGGGCGCGGCGGCCGCCGACCTGCAGCCTGACGCGCACTTCACTGATCTCGGTGGAGACTCGTTGTCGGCGTTGACGTTTGCGAACTCGCTGCACGATATCTTCGACATCGACGTGCCGGTGGGCGTCATCGTCAGTCCCGCGGCCGACCTGCGAGCTATCGCCGCCTACATCGAGGGCGAGCGGGCATCCGGCGCGCAGCGGCCGACCTTCGCGACGGTGCACGGACGGGACGCCACCGAGGCGCATGCCCGCGACCTCACGCTGGACAAGTTCATCGACACCAAGACTCTGGCAGCCGCGCCGACGCTGCCGCGCCCGAGCGCCGAGGTGCGCACGGTGCTGCTGACCGGCGCAACCGGTTTCCTCGGCCGATACCTGGCCCTGGAGTGGCTGGAACGGTTGGATCTCGTCGGCGGCAAGCTGATCTGCCTGGTGCGAGCCAAGGACGACGCCGGCGCCCGCGAACGCCTCGACAAGACCTTCGACAGCGGCGACCCGGATCTGCTCCGCCATTACCGGAAACTGGCCGACGCGCACCTCGAGGTTATCGCCGGCGACAAGGGCGAGCCGAACCTCGGCCTGGATCGGCAGACGTGGCAGCGACTGGCCGACACGGTCGACCTTATCGTCGATCCCGCGGCGCTGGTCAACCACGTCCTGCCCTACAGCCAGCTGTTCGGGCCCAACGCACTGGGCACCGCCGAGCTGATCCGGATCGCGCTCACCACGAGACTGAAGCCGTTCGCATACGTGTCGACCATCGGGGTCGGCGATCAGATCGAACCCTCGGCCTTCACCGAGGACGCCGACATCCGGGTCATCAGCCAGACCCGCAAGATCGACGACAGCTACGCCAACGGATACGGCAACAGCAAGTGGGCCGGTGAAGTCCTGCTACGGGAGGCCCACGAACTGTGAGGACTGCCCCACGCGGTGTTCCGCTGCGACATGATCCTTGCCGACACCAAATACGTTGGGCAGCTGAATGTCCCGGACATGTTCACCCGGATGATGCTGAGCCTCGTCGCGACCGGCACCGCGCCCGGGTCGTTCTACGAACTCGATGCCAACGGTCATCGGCAGCGGGCGCATTACGACGGACTGCCGGTCGATTTCATCGCCGAGGCGATATCGACCCTCGGTGAACATCTGGTGGACGGGTTCGAGACCTACCACGCGATGAACCCGTACGACGACGGCATCGGTCTGGACCAATATGTCGGCTGGCTGGTCGACGCCGGATACGCGATCGAGCGGATTCCCGACTACGACACCTGGCTACAGCGGTTCGAGACGGCGATGCGGGCGCTGCCGGTTCAGCAGCACCAGCACTCGCTGCTGCCGCTGTTACACAACTACCAGCGGCCCGAGAAGCCGATCAACGGGTCGTTCGCACCGACCGAGCGGTTCCGTGCGGCGGTGCAGGAGGCGAAAGTCGGCCCGGATAAAGACATTCCACACGTCACGAAGCCGATCATCATCAAATACATCACCAACCTGCAGCTGCTCGGGCTGCTATGAGGTGACAGCGAGGCCGATCGCCAGCAGCACGACGGCGATCAACGGAAAGGTGCCCTGCGTGGCCGCCGCGCGGGCCTTGTCGGGCGACGAGGCCACCAGCACAATGGCCGCCAGGGCCATCGACCCGGCCCCCGCGAACACGAGCGAGGCCCCAATCGCATTGTGCCCCATGGCAACCGCGATGATGCCGATCATGGTGACGATCGCGAGGAACAGGTTGTAGAAACCCTGGTTGAACGCCAGCAGCTTGGTGGTCTCGGCTTCTTCGGCTGTAGTACCGAACGTGGCGCGGGTGCGCGGCGTGGTCCACGTGAACGACTCCATGACGAAAATGTAGACGTGCAACAGCGCCGCCAGAGCGGCGAAGATGAGGCCCGCAGCGACCAACGCGCCTCCTACTCGAACAGTCCCGGCTGGCCCAGTCCGCTGACCCCGGCGGGCGGACTGATGCCCAGATGCGTCCAGGCCAGCGCGGTGGCGACGCGGCCCCGCGGCGTGCGGGCGATCATCCCCGCCCGCACCAGGAATGGCTCGCACACCTCCTCGACCGTGGCGGCTTCCTCCCCCACCGCCACCGCCAGCGTGGACACCCCGACCGGGCCGCCGCCGAAACTGCGGGTGAGCGCGGACAATACGGCGCGGTCAAGGCGGTCCAGGCCGAGTTCGTCGACGTCGTAGACCTCCAGCGCGGACTTGGCGATATCGCGGGTGATCACGCCGTCGGCCCGGACTTCGGCGTAGTCGCGGACCCTGCGTAGTAGCCGGTTGGCGATGCGCGGGGTGCCCCGGGACCGCCGGGCGATTTCGGCGCCCGCGTCGCCGCCGAACTCGATGCCGAGGATGCCGGCCGAGCGCGCCAACACCCGCTCCAGCTCGGACGGCTCATAGAAGTCCATGTGCGCGGTGAAGCCGAACCGGTCGCGCAGCGGCCCCGTCAGCGCGCCGGAGCGGGTGGTCGCACCGACCAGTGTGAACGGTGCGACCTCGAGTGGAATCGACGTGGCCCCAGGGCCTTTGCCGACGACCACGTCGACGCGGAAGTCCTCCATCGCCAGGTACAGCATCTCCTCGGCCGGCCGGGCGATGCGGTGGATCTCGTCGATGAACAACACGTCGTGCTCGACGAGGTTGGACAGCATCGCGGCCAGATCGCCCGCGCGCTCCAGGGCCGGCCCGGACGTGACGCGAAGCGACGTGCCGAGTTCGGCGGCGATGATCATCGCCAGCGACGTCTTGCCCAACCCCGGCGGGCCCGAGAGCAGGATGTGATCCGGTGTGCCGCCGCGGTTCTTGGCGCCCTCGATGACCAATTGCAGCTGTTCGCGCACCCGCGGCTGACCGATGAACTCGCCTAGTGACCGGGGCCGCAGGCTGGCGTCGATATCGCCCTCGCCGACGGTGAGCGCCGGCGTGACCTCGCGGTCCTCGGGTTCGTCGTCCTCGGAGAAGCGGCTCATTTCTTACCCAGCATGGATAGCGCGGCGCGAAGTGCGCTGGACGTGGTGGCCTCGGGCTCGTTGGCCAACACCTTGTCGGTGGCCTCCTCCGCCGGTTTGACCGCAAAGCCCAGGCCGACAAGGGCTTCCACGACCGGCCCGCGCACGGCGTGGCCGTTGAGCGTGGGTGCGCCCGCCGCCGCGATCACCGTACCCACCTTCTCCCGCAGTTCGAGCACCATGCGTTCGGCACCGCGCTTGCCGATGCCCGGCACCCGGGTCAGCGCGGTGACATCCCCGTCGGCCAGTGTCTGCCGCAGCGCGGGTGCGTCGTACACCGCCAGGGTGGCCAGGGCGATCTTGGGCCCGACGCCGGAGACGGACAGCAGCGTGAGGAACAGGTCGCGGGCGTCGGAGTCGGCGAAGCCGTACAGCGTCATCGAATCCTCGCGCACGATCATCGCGGTGATCAACCTCGCCTCACCGCCGCGGTGCAGGGTCGCCAGCGTCGACGGCGTCGCCATCACCTTGTAGCCGACGCCGGCGGCCTCGATGACGACGTGATCCAGCGCGATGTCGAGCACCTCACCGTGCACCGAGGCGATCATTTCGCCGCCTTCAGTTTGGCCGCGTACTTGCGGCGTTGCTCGGCGGCCAGCGCCTCGGCTTGGGCCATCCGCGCGATCATCGGGGCACGCCAGCAGTGGCAGATCGCCAGGGCCAACGCATCAGCCGCGTCGGCCGGCGTCGGCTTCTGTTGCAGTGCAAGGATTTTGGTGACCATCGCGGTGACCTGCGCCTTGCCCGCACCGCCGTTGCCGGTGACCGCGGCCTTCACCTCGCTGGGGGTGTGGAAGTGCACGTCGATGCCGCGTTTGGCGGCCGCCAGCGCGATGACGCCGCCGGCCTGGGCGGTACCCATCACCGTCGAAACATTCTGCTGGGAGAACACCCGCTCGATGGCGATCACGTCAGGATGATGGGTGTCCATCCAGTGCTCGACGGCGTTGCTGATGGTCAGCAGCCGCAGTTGCAGCGGTTCGTCGGATGGCGTGCGGACCACGTCGACGTCCAATGCGATGACCTTTCGCCCCTGTCCGCCCTCGATCATGGACAGCCCGCAGCGCGTCAACCCGGGATCGACTCCCATCACCCGCACGCCAGCCCCTTCGTAGAACAGCTGTTCGAGAGCCTAGCGGGCCAATACGACGTCTTCAGGGACGACACGCGGGGGGCACTATGGAGACATGACCGTTCTTGACTCCCCTATCCCGCGATTCCACCTGGCGATGCCCGTCAACGACCTGGCCGCCGCTCGCCACTTTTACGGCGAAGTGCTCGGCCTCAGGCAGGGCCGCAGCTCAGACACGTGGGTGGACTGGAACCTGCACGGCCACCAGGTGGTCACGCACCTGGCGCCCGAACAACCGCAGCGGATACACAACCCGGTCGACGGACACGACGTTCCGGTTCCGCACTTCGGAGTCATCCTGACGGTTCCGGAGTTCCACAGGCTCGCCGACCGACTGCGAGGCGCGAATGTCGAGTTCGTCATCGAACCCCATGTCCGCTTCGAGGGGCAGGTCGGTGAGCAGTGGACGATGTTCCTGCTCGACCCGGCGGGCAACGCCCTGGAGTTCAAGGCGTTCGCCGACGACTCACAGGTCTTCGCCGCCTGATGCGCGTCGTCATCGCGGGCGGGCACGGCAAGATCGCCCTCGTCCTGGAAAGGCTGTTATCCGACCGCGGCGACTCCGTGGCAGGACTCATCCGGAACCCGGCACAGGTCGGTGACCTGGAAAATGCCGGCGCCGAAGCCATGGTCGTGGACCTGGAGAAATCCTCCGTCGACCAGGTCGCCGGGCATCTGCATGGAGCCGACGCTGTGGTGTTCGCCGCCGGGGCAGGGCCGGGCAGCGGAGCGGCCCGGAAGGAAACCGTTGATCGCGACGCCGCGATTCTGCTGGCAGATGCCGCAGAGGCCGCCGGCGTACGCCGGTATCTGATGATCTCCGCCATGGGCGCCGACGATCGGACCCAGGACGGCGAGGCCGACCCGGTGTTCGCCGCCTACCTGCGGGCAAAGGCCGCCGCAGACGAGGCGGTACGCGCTCGAACGGCACTCGATCCGACGATCGTGCGGCCCGGACTACTCACCAACGACCCGGGAACCGGTCGGGTGACGATCGCAGACTCGACGGGGCGCGGAAGCATCCCGCGTGAGGACGTCGCCGCCGTACTGGTCGCCCTGATGGACACCCCGGGCACCGGCGGTCAGACCTTCGAAGTCATCGCCGGCGACACCCCGATCGCGGACGCTGTGGCGGGCCGGGCTGATCGCCAAGATTGACGTTGGGCAGAGGAAGCCAGCCAGTTGCCCCTGGCGTATGTCTGGATGACTGAAGCTCAGACATGCGCGGCACCCCGACGCTGGTGACGGACGACACCGAGCAAGTTGGGAAGTAACCGGGGTGTACCAGTGTTTTCCCTTATGGAAACTAAACGTCCAGTTTCCTATTGAGGAGAAACACGATGTCAAGAAAGCGTTACATCGCACCGGCGCTGGTGGCGGCGGCCGCCGCGGTCTCGATCGCCGTGGCACCCACGGCCCTGGCTGCGCCATCGTCCACCGACTTGGGCGGCGGGCACACCATGGTCCAATCGCCCGGGAATGTTCAGATCAACGCCGCACCGCCCGTGCACTACACGCCGCAGTACCCCGACTTCGGCAGCCTGCTTTTCCACCACGGTGGACACCACCGGTAGTTGACGGTTAGTCCTCGTCGAGCTGATCAGCGACCTCGTCGGGAATGTCGACGTTGGTGTAGACGTCCTGCACGTCGTCGCTTTCCTCGAGCGCGTCGATCAGCTTGATCACCTTGCGAGCGCCGTCGAGGTCGACGGGCACCGTCACCGAAGGCTGGAAGCTGGCCTCGGCCGACTCGTAGTCGATGCCGGCGTCCTGCAGCGCGGTGCGCACCGCGACCAGGTCACCCGGTTCGCAGACGACCTCGAAGCTGTCGTCGAGGTCGTTGACGTCCTCGGCGCCGGCCTCGAGCACGGCGGTCAGCACCTCGTCCTCGGTGAGGCCGTCCTTCTCCAGCGTGACCACGCCCTTGCGGGAGAACAGGTAGGCCACCGAGCCGGGGTCGGCCATGCTGCCGCCGTTGCGGGTCATCGCGACCCGGACCTCGCCGGCGGCGCGGTTGCGGTTGTCGGTCAGGCACTCGATCAGCACCGCGACGCCGTTGGGCCCGTAGCCCTCGTAGGTGATTGTCTGCCAGTCGGCGCCGCCGGCTTCCTCACCGGCTCCCCGCTTGCGGGCCCGTTCGATGTTGTCGTTGGGCACCGAGTTCTTCTTGGCCTTTTGGATGGCGTCATACAGCGTCGGGTTGCCGGCCGGGTCGCCGCCGCCGACCCGGGCCGCGACCTCGATGTTCTTGATCAGCCGGGCGAACACCTTGCCGCGGCGTGCGTCGATGACGGCCTTCTTGTGCTTGGTGGTGGCCCATTTGGAGTGGCCGCTCATGCAGGTACTACTCGCTTTCTTCGTTCGAGTCCGGTCAACGAGTCTACGTGGGCTGTGGCTCACCACGAATTCGGCGCGTTCGCCGACGGCCAGCGCACGCCAGCGCCGAGACCATCGGGCAGTAATAGGGGGCTCGAGCCGACGGAAATTTGGTGAAACCAGCGAAGATATAGCGTCA
This sequence comes from Mycobacterium sp., assembly GCA_040511335.1. Lineage (GTDB taxonomy): Bacteria > Actinomycetota > Actinomycetes > Mycobacteriales > Mycobacteriaceae > Mycobacterium. The sequence goes on from JBEVHG010000171.1 coordinate 7,102, forward strand.
CATCTTTGTTATTTCCGAAAGCGAAATTGCGTATGCACTCGCAGCTTCGACGACAAGACGCCGATGATCTTGACTGGCAGCCGCAGATCTTTGCTTGTGCAACTAGTCGTTGGCGACGATGGGCTCGACGCGTACAAAGAGCGCACTACAACCGCCTGTTATCCGATTGCCGTTTCATACCATCGGCGCACTGTTCAGCTTGCTGTCAGGCTCTTGACAGGTATCGAAACGAGGACGACGATCACAACGTCCCTTCAGTATCTCCCATCGAAGAGGTCTCCAGGAGAAAAGGGGATCGCTCCAAAGCGGCTAAGCGATCTGGTGCGAAATACCTGGGTGTTCCGCCGTCATACGCCGCGTCAATCAACAAAAAGAGACTCGGGATGAATTCGAATTTGATTACTCAGTGGCGCCGCGGTCAGGTAGCGGCAGCCACCGCAGCTACGATGTTCGGCCTGTGCCTGGCCGCCGTCACCATGTCGCCCGTCGCCAACGCGATACCCGCTCCTGATCCGCCACCGGTCGGCGGCGATCCGGATTGGGAGGCAATGGCCCAGGACTGCTACGACGGGTCGATGCGAGCATGCGACCGGCTCGCGGATCAGACCGCGGCCGTGGATGCACCCATCTACCACGACTACGGCTTCTCCTGCGGCGGCCGGGTCAACTATGACGCCACCGACGCGGAAGACGAGTATGGCCTCTGCGTGGACCAATACCCCGGTCCATAGCTGAGCCCACCGTTCGGCGTGATCAGGTCCGCTCGCCGGGCGCTGCGCGAGACCAATCACGCCGAAATCGCTTATGCCCGGCCGGTGACCATATCGACGAACAGGCGGTGGATTCGACGGTCGCCGGTCATCTCCGGATGAAACGCCGTGGCCAGCATGGCACCTTGACGCACGGCGACGATGTGGCCGGCGGCGCGGCCGAGCACCTGCACATGCGGGCCCACCCGCTCGACCCACGGCGCCCGGATGAACACCGCGTGCACCGGGCCGTCGAGGCCGTCGAATGCGATGTCACCCTCGAACGAGTCGACCTGGCGACCAAAGGCATTGCGGCGCACGGTCATGTCGACTGCCTTCAGCGGAGTGGCCTCGCGCCCGGCGGCGCCGGCATCCAGGATCTCGGTGGCCAGCAGGATCATGCCCGCACACGATCCGTAGGCGGGCATGCCCTCGGCAAGCCGGGACCGCAACGGCTCGAGCAAGCCGAACTCGCGCAGCAGGTGGCTCATGGTGGTGGACTCGCCGCCGGGTATCACCAACGCGTCGACGGCCTCGAGCTCGCCAACGCGGCGCACGGTCGACGTGTCGGCACCGGCCTCGCGCAGCGCCGCCAGGTGTTCCCGGGTGTCGCCCTGCAGCGCCAGCACACCGACGCGGGGCGCGCTCATTCTTGTGCCGGTGTGTAGTCGCGTTGGTAGCGGGTGAGGCCTTCCTGCACGACGGCCGCCACCATCTCGCCGTACCGGTTGTAGATCTTGCCCTGGGTCAGCGCCCGCCCGCCGCACGCGGACGGGGACGACTGGTCGTAGAGCAGCCATTCGTCGGCGCGGAACGGTCGCATGAACCACATCGCGTGATCCAGCGACGCGACCTGCAGGTGTTCGCGTTCCCCTGGGTGCGTGACCTGCGCCGAGCCCAACAGGGTCAGGTCGCTCATGTACGCCAGAGCGCAGATGTGCAGCACGGGGTCGTCGGACATCGGATCACGGTGCCGGAACCAGACCTGCTGTTGAGAGGCCTTACCCGGTATCGTCCCGAGCTGATCGCGTGGCACGATCCGCAGGTCCCACTCCTCGAATTGGCGGAAGCCCGCGCTGTCGAAGAACCTCAGCGAGCGCGCCTCGGGCACCTCATCGGGCGTCGGCGCGGTCGGCATCGCGTTCTGGTGCTCGATGCCGGCCTGGTCGGTCTGAAACGACGCCGCCATGGAGAAGATGGTCTCGCCGTGCTGGACCGCGTGCACCCGACGGGTGCAGAACGAGCCGCCGTCGCGAAGCCGCTCGACCAAAAACACGATGGGCGCCTTGGGATCTCCCGGCCTCAGGAAGTAGCCGTGCAGCGAGTGCACCAGGAAGCCGCCGTCGACGGTGCGGACGGCCGACACCAGCGACTGGCCGGCCACCAGGCCGCCGAAAGTGCGCTGAAAGCTGGAGGATTCCGGATTGAAAACGCCGCCGCGGTAAATGTTGACCTCGAGTTGCTCGAGAGCAAGGATCTCTTCGATCGCCATGCGGTTTGTTTACCAGCCGCGTTCGGCGAGCCGGTGCGGGGCCGCGATGTCCTCCACGTTGATGCCGACCATGGCTTCGCCCAATCCGCGCGACACCTTGGCCAGCACGTCGGGGTCGTCGTAGAAAGTGGTGGCCTTGACGATCGCGGCGGCGCGGTGCGAGGGCATGCCGGACTTGAAGATGCCGGAGCCGACGAACACGCCCTCGGCACCCAGCTGCATCATCATCGCGGCGTCGGCCGGCGTGGCGATACCGCCCGCGGTGAACAGCGTTACCGGCAGCTTGCCCGCCCGCGCCACCTCTACCACCAGCTCGTAGGGCGCTTGAAATTCCTTTGCCGCGACGTATAACTCGTCCTCGGACAGCGAGGTCAGTCGGCGGATCTCGCCGCCGATGGCGCGCATGTGCGTGGTCGCGTTCGACACGTCGCCGGTGCCGGCCTCGCCCTTGGAGCGGATCATCGCGGCGCCCTCGGTGATGCGGCGCAGCGCCTCGCCGAGATTGGTGGCACCGCACACGAACGGCACGGTGAACTTCCACTTGTCGATGTGGTGGGCGTAGTCGGCCGGGGTGAGGACCTCGGACTCGTCGATGTAGTCGACGCCGAGGCTCTGCAGGATCTGCGCTTCGACGAAATGTCCGATGCGGACCTTGGCCATCACCGGGATGGTGACCGCGGAGATGATGGCCTCGATGATGTCGGGGTCGCTCATCCGCGACACCCCACCCTGGGCGCGGATGTCGGCGGGAACCCGTTCGAGCGCCATGACGGCGACGGCGCCGGCGCCCTCGGCGATGCGCGCCTGCTCGGGGGTGACGACGTCCATGATGACGCCGCCCTTGAGCATCTCGGCCATGCCGCGCTTGACCCGCGCCGTCCCGGTCTGGTTGCCGACCGACCCGTTCGCTTCAGGTGCGGTATCCACTGCTATCTCCTCCGAATCGGTACTGATCCAGTCTAATGGGGCCGCCAAATGTGTTAAATCCGCAGCATCAGCGGATCGACTGCAGCTCCCGCTGTGCTGCGCGCCCGCGCACGTCGGCCAGCGCGTTGGCTTCGGCAAGCAGCTCGCCCAGTTGCAGTGGATACACGGTTTCCCCGTCGGCAACCAACTCGTCGATCGTAGCGGCGTCGCACCAGCGGTGGCCGTGGATGTAGCTGCGCTCCAGCGCCGTGCGGCCACGCGTGGACGGGTCGAAGCGGCGGGTGCGGTGGATGAAGAACATCTCCTCGCTGCGGATCACCGACCCGTTGAAGTCGATGACCGCGTCGCGACGCCAGACCGGGCCAATCATGTCGGCCGGATCGACACGCAGGCCGGTCTCCTCGGCGACCTCGCGGACCGCGGCCTGCGCGAGCGTCTCGCCCTGCTGGGCCGCTCCGCCGACGGTGAACCACCAGCGCGGCGCGCTGCCGTCCTCGTTGGCCGGATCGGATCCACAGAACAGCAGCACGGCACCGTCGTCGTCGAGCAACACAATGCGGGCCGAGGTGCGCCGGCTGACCGGGCCGGCGTCGCGCTCGGCGCGCTCGGCAATCTCGAAATAGGTTGGCAGCGCCGCGGTTCCGCCCAGCCGCAGCATCCGCACCGCGGGCCGCTCGCGCAGCGCCAACGTGTCGCGGACGGCATCGTTGTGGAATCGCCGGGCGAGCAACACCCGGGCTTCGGCGTCGGCCAACTCCGCGACCAGCGCCGCCGGCAGCGACGCCGGATCGACCACCGTCAGCGCCGCCGACAACTCGTTTTCGTCGGCTTCGCGCGCGGCACGCGGCGCCCGTTCGGCTGCGTCGGCCAGTGCTGCCAGCCGCTTGCCTTCTGGCCCGCCGGCGTAGGCGTCGACGGCGACGGCGCGCGCCACCACCGCGCGTCGGGCCAGAGCGCCGTCGAGCGCCTGCCAGGACAGGTCGTAGCGCACGTGCAGCCGGTCCAACCGGTTGGCGGTTTGATAGGCCCACGTACCCACCAGCACGATCACGGCGACCAGCACAACGAGCGAAATGACCACTATCCAGGTGATCAACTGACACCCCTAGTCGTCCCCCTGGCCTCCGGCCGGGAGGTGCCCCCATCGCTCCTGCCCGCCGATCCCGCCACCTGCACCTTCGTCCCCGACCCGGCCACCGTCTCGTAGACCCGCATGATCTGGCGGGCCACCACCGGCCAGTCGTAGCGATGCACCGCCTCGGCGGCCGCCTCGACATAGCGCTCGCGGGCGACGTCGCTCTCCAGTACCTCGATGAGGCCAGCCGCAAGTGCATCGGCGTCGTCGACGGGCACCAACCGGCCGGCCTTGCCGTCGAGCAGCACCCGCCGGAACGCGTCCAGGTCGCTGGCGACCACCGCGGTGCCCGCGGCCATGGCCTCGACCAGCACGATGCCGAAGCTCTCCCCGCCGGTGTGGGGTGCGCAGTATACGTCCGCGCTGCGCATCGCCGATGCCTTCTCGGCGTCATCGACCTGCCCGAGGAACCGCAGATGGGAGGCCAGCTTCCCGGCGTCATCGCGCAGTTCGTCATCGTCGCCGCGGCCGACGATCAGGATTTCGACGTCGGGAAAGCGCTTGACCAGGGTCGGCAGCGCGCCCAGCAGCACGGCCATGCCCTTGCGGGATTCGTCGAACCGGCCCAGGAACAGCACCGACTTACCGGGCCGCGGATAGCCCTCCAAGCGCGGGGCACACGCGAACGACGCGACGTCGACACCGTTCGGGATCTCGACGGCGTCCGACCCCAGCGCCTCCATCTGCCAGCGCCGCGCCAGATCCGACACCGCGATGCGGCCGACGATCTTCTCGTGCTGGGGCCGCAGCAGACCCTGGAACACCGACAGCGTCAGCGATTTCGTGGTCGAGGTGTGGAAGGTGGCGACGATCGGCCCCTCGGCGATCATCAGCGCCAGCATCGACAGGCTCGGCGCGTTGGGTTCGTGCAGGTGCAGCACATCGAATTCACCCTGCAGGAGCCACGTTTTGACCTTGCGGTGGGTGGCCGGGCCGAACCGCAGACGGGCGACGGACCCGTTGTACGGAATCGGGACGGCCTTGCCTCCGGACACCACGTAGTCGGGCAGCTTGACGTGCGGAGACGACGGCGCCAGCACGCTCACGTGGTGGCCGCGGGCCCGCATCACCTCGGCCAGCTGCAGAACGTGGGACTGCACGCCGCCGGGGACGTCGAACGAGTACGGGCAGACCATCCCGATGCGCATCAGGATGCCCCCAACTTGGCGCGCCGTTCCGCGGGCAGGTCGGCCAGCCATTGCGGCTGCATCATGTGCCAGTCGGCCGGGTGAACGGCGATATTGCGGGCGAACCGGTCGGCCAGCGCCTGGGTGATGGCGGCGATGTCGCCCGAGGACGTGTCCAGCCCGGGATAGATGCGCTGGCCCCAGCCGTCGCCTTCGTACCAGCAGTGCACGGGCAGCAGGGCGGCACCGGTTTCGATGGCCAGCCTCGCCGGCCCGGCCGGCATCCGGGTGGACTCGCCGAAGAAGTCGACCTGCACGCCGGCGCGGGTGAGGTCACGCTCGGCCATCAGGCCCACCACTCGGTTATCCCGAAGCCGCTCGGCGAGCACCTCGAACGGCGGCTGGTCCCCGCCGGTCAGGGGAATAATCTCGAATCCGAGGCTCTCCCGGTAGGCGAGGAACCGGTTGTACAGTGACTCGGGTCGCAGGCGCTCGACGACCGTGGTGGGGGTGCCGTTGTTCTGCACCATCCACACCCCGGCCATATCCCAGTTACCGCTGTGCGGCAGCGCCAGCACCGCGCCCCGGCCGGCGTCCAGCGCTTCCCAGAGGTGTTCGACGCCCTGGACGGAAAGCTCTCGGCCCAGCGCCTCATGATCCATCGTCGGCAAGCGAAAAGCCTCCCGCCAATATCGCGCGTATGAGGCCAGCGAAGCACGAATCAGCCCGTCGGGCACGCGGGCGGGCGTCACGCCGATGACACGGGCCAGGTTCTTGCGTAGCTGTTCGGGACCGCCGTTACGGGCTGCGTAGTGTGCTCCAGCGCCGAATGCGTTGCGCGCCACCACTTCCGGCAGCGCACGCACCAGCCGCCAGCCGGCGGCATACCCCCAGTCGGCAAACTGGCCCCCGAGCGCAAAGCGGCTGCCGCGATCGGCGTTCGGCCCCGCCGGGCTGGTCGTCACGGCGCGCTCGTCTCGGGTTTCTCGCCGCCGGAATTGTCCGCGCCGGACTTCTCGCCGGGCTTTTCCAGCGTCTCCATCGCGCCCGGCGACGTGCGCACGGTGTGCAGCCGCTGCAGCAGGGTGACAACGCTGGCCACCGCAAGCACCCACATCGCCACGTGCAACAACAACGGCACCCCGAACAGGCCGGACAGGCCCGCGCCGTTAAGCACGATGACCAACCGTTCCGGCCGCTCGATGAACCCGCCCCCGCCTTCCAGCCCGCTGGCCTCGGCGCGAGCCTTGATATAGGAGATGACCTGCGAGGTGACCAGGCAGATCAGTATGGCCACCACCAGCGGCGCGCTCTCCATGCCGAACGCCGCCCACCACGCCAGCCCGCAAAACACCGCGCCGTCGCCGATCCGGTCGCAGGTGGCGTCCAGCACGGCCCCGAACCGGGAGCCGCCGCCGCGCTCGCGGGCCATCGCTCCGTCGAGCATGTCGGCCAGCACGAAGAACGAGACGACCACCGAACCCCACCACAACTGCCCGATCGGGTACAGCGTCAGCGCTGCGATGACGGCGCCCGCCGTGCCCAGGATGGTGATGCTGTCGGGGGTAAAGCCAGCGCGCAGAGCGGCTTTTGCGATCGGCCTGGAGAGCTTGACGTAGGCCGCGCGGGTCATCAGGAAGAAGTCGCTCACGGCTGCTTCTCCCACTCGGTGGCCAGCAGTTGGCGGGTCTCACGGAGCAGCTGCGGGATCACCTTGGCGCCGCCGATGATGGTGATGTAGTTGGCGTCACCGATCCAGCGCGGCACCACATGCATGTGCAGGTGTTCGGCCAGCGAGCCGCCGGACACCGTGCCCAGGTTGAGGCCGACATTGAAACCCATCGGCCGCGAGACGCTCTTGATGACGCGAATCGCCTTCTGCGTGAAGGCCATCAGCTCGGCGCTTTCGGCCTCGGTGAGGTCCTCGAGTTCGGACACCCGCCGGTACGGGACGACCATGAGGTGGCCCGGGTTGTAGGGGTACAGGTTGAGCACCACGTAAACCGTCTCCCCGCGCGCCACCATGAGGCCCTCTTCGTCGGACAACGTGGGGATGTCGGTGAACGGCTGCGACTCCGCCGAATCGTCGCGCCGCAACGGGGCCTCGGCGATGTAGTTCATCCGGTGTGGGGTCCACAGTCGCTGTAGGTGGTCGGGTTCACCAACCCCGTGGTCGACGATCGCGCGGTCGTCATTCTCCGTCACGTCGACGTGTCCGTTTTGAGTAGTTCGGCTGTCGGAGTGGCGTTTTCGCGGTTGGCGATCCAGTTCACGATGGCGTCGATGGCGTCAGCAGACGGCACGCCGTTG
>JBEVHG010000172.1:0-18532 GCA_040511335.1 Mycobacterium sp.
CGAACACACGGAAACTCACGTCCACCGTTTCCATCGCCAGGCCCATCAGCTCGCCCATCCGGTCCTGGACGACCTGCCACAGGTCGTCATCGGCCGCGACGTGGCGGCGGCAGGTGAAGGTGCCCCACGCCATGTGCCGACGCTCATCGTCGCCGATGTGCTTGATCACCTTCTGCATCCCGGGCAGGATTCCGCGGCTGGTGCACACCTTCTGCCAGGCGTAGTAGCCGGTCAGTGCGAGCGCCCCCTCGATGACGTGGTTGTAGGTGACCGACGCGCGGATCTGGTTACGCGCGCCGGAGTCCTGCTCCAGGGCGTACAGGCTGGCCGGCAGTTCTCTGGTGAAGATCTGCATGTACGGGTCGTTGAACTCGTGCAGGTCCTCAGTGAGCCCGACGGCGTCAAACCACAGCCGGAAGGACAGCGTCTGCTAGGCCTCCTCGTAGACGAACTGGGGTCAGATACATCTCGTCGGCGAACCGGCCCTCCGCCGCCATCGCGGCGATGAACGGCTCCAGGTCCTGGGTCACCGACTCCTCGCCGGCGAGGAACTGCGCGGCCAGCATCGTGATCAACCGACGCTCGTCGTCGGTCATCGCCGCGAAATCCTCGGCGTCCTGCGCGAAGTCGAACTCTGCCGGGTTCCAGTGCTTTGCGTTGCCCTTCGCGCAACCTGCTGATGCGTTGATCAGGTGTCGCTGCTACCGCTCCAGTGCGCCATCTCCAGCGCGACGGCGACGTGCACGCTGTTCTCTTCGAGCGGCCGGGGCAGCAGCTGCTCGGCCCGGGAAAGGCGGCGCAGCAAGGTGTTTCGGTGAGTGTAGAGTCGCGCCGCCGCACGCGACACGTTGCACTGTTCGTCGACGAAGGTCAGTACTGCCGCCCGCAGTTCTGGGCCGGCTGTCTCAAGCTCGCCAAGCGTCTGTTTGATGAACTGGTCGGCCCGATCGGGGTCCTGGGTGACCAACGAGACAAGTTGGACGGTCTCGAAGCGCGCGATGCGTTGTGTTGAGTGCAGCCGGGCCAGCATGCGCTGCGTGGTGATCGCCTCGAGGTGGCTTCTGCGGAACCCCTCGATGCCGCGGGCGGTCGATCCGATCGCGATACGAACCCCCGGCATTTGGTCCGTCACCTCCTCGAGACGGCGGAGATCTGGTGCGGCTTTGCTCGGTATCCACACCCAGCGGGTCGCTGCGCTCGCGATCACGCTGAGTGAGTGATGTGCGTCGGCAGTCCGCAATGCTTCGGCGGCGCGTTCCAATTGGCTGGATTCCGCGTCATCGCTCCATACCACGGCGGCGGTGTGGAACTGTTCGAGGCGGTACCCCAGCCGTGTCTCGGCTCGCTGCCTGCTGATCGGCGCTCCGTCGAGGATCAGGGCGACCACCTCACGCCGCTCGGCGTGAGTGCCCAGGGTCAGCTGGTCACGCTCGACCTGAATTTGGTCAGCAATACCCGCGATCGTGGCGTCGACAAACTCGAACAGCGACCGCGCAGAAACATCGAGCAATTCGTGCAGCTCGTCGGGATCCGACGTGAGTTGGAACGCAATTGACATCCACCGCTGCCACGCGACGTTCTGCCCGACGCGATAGGCCTGGAGGAACGATTCGTTGAGCCCGCGGCGCACCAGATCGCGGGCGATGCTGAGCGGCTCGGGACCGAGGTTGGCCGGGACCGGCGCCCCCGGATCGCGCACATTGGCCGCGGCCCAATGCAGCAGGTTGGCGCGAGTGCTGCTGCGGGTCGCCGCAGAGAGGACCGGGTCGTCGGCGAGTTCCCGCATGTTCGCCGCCGAAAGTGTCGCGTGGTCGATTGCCTCAATCCATTCGGATTCGGTATTCAGGATGAGCTGGGCACCGTGGCGGAACAACTCGCGCACACGATCGGATGGCCGCTCCCATTCCATGTTCTCGACGCTAGACCTGTGGTGCAGTCTGCACCATGAATTGCCAATATCGATGCACTTTGACCTTTGTCCGGACTGGCTTCTCCTCGATGATTGAGCTCACAACCACGTCCTGCACCCAGAGGAGCCACAAATGTCCACAACCTCCGTCACGACCGGCGTCGAGCATGTCGACGTGCTGATCGTCGGCGCCGGCATCTCCGGTATCGGGCAGGCGTACTACCTGCAGACCCAGCAGCCCGAAAGGACATTTGCGATTCTGGAGGCTCGCGGCGCAACCGGTGGAACGTGGGATCTGTTCCGCTACCCCGGCATTCGCTCCGACTCCGACCTGCACACCTTCAGCTATGAGTTCAAGCCCTGGGAGAACGACAAGGCTATCGCCGGTGCGCCCGCGATCCTCGACTACCTGCGTGAGACGGCCGCCGAGAACGGCATCGACGACAAAATCCGGCTGCACCACAAGGTGCTCAGTGCCGCCTGGTCAACCGATGACGCCCAGTGGCTCATCGAGATCGAGCGGGCCGACACCGGCGAGCGCCTGACGATGAGCTGCGGCTGGTTGTACTGCGCCGGCGGCTACTACCGCTACGACCAAGGGTTCACTCCAGAATTCAAAGGTCGTGACCGCTTCGGTGGCCAGATCGTGCACCCGCAGCACTGGCCGGAGGACCTCGACTACAGCGGTAAGCGTGTCGTCGTGATCGGCAGCGGCGCGACCGCCGTGACCTTGATCCCGGCGATGGCCGGCACCGCCGCGCACGTGACGATGCTGCAGCGCTCGCCCACCTACGTCATCCCGCTGCCGTCGGAGGACGCCATCGCCAACGCATTGCGCGGGCTGCTCGGCGCGAAGCTGGCCTATGCGATCACCCGACGCAAGAACGTCATTCAGCAGCGCGCGATCTACCGGTTGTGCAAGCGATATCCCCGCACCGCCAAGAAGGTGATCCGCTACCTCAATGCCCAGCGGCTGCCCAAGGGCTATCCCGTCGATGAGCACTTCAGGCCGGCCTACAACCCGTGGGACCAGCGGCTGTGCGTCGTTCCCGACGGCGATCTGTTCAAGGCCATCCGCGACGGGGACGCCTCGGTGGTCACCGATCGCATCGATACTTTCACCGAGCGCGGCATCAAGCTCGAATCCGGGCGCGAACTCGAGGCCGACATCATCGTGACCGCCACCGGCCTGAACCTTCAGGCGTTCGGCGGTATGACGATGACCGTGGACGGCGCCGAGGTGAACGTGGCCGACAAAGTGGCGTTCAAGGGCATGATGCTGGAAGGGATTCCGAACTTCGCGTACACGATCGGCTACACCAACTCGTCATGGACGCTGAAGGTCGGCCTGGTGGGCGACCATTTCACTCGGCTGCTCGCCCATATGGATGCCAACGGCCACAACATCTGCTACCCGCAGAACAGTAACCCGCAGATGGCCACCCAGCCCCTATGGGCCATCGGCGCCGGCTACGTCCAGCGGGCCATCGACCACTTCCCCCGCCAGGGCGAGAACGGCCCCTGGCGCATGACGATGGACTACAACGCCGACGCCAAGATGCTGCGCGACGGCCCGGTCGAAGACGAGAACCTGCGGTTCTCCTCCAACATCGCGACATCCGTGGCCGCAGAAGACCTGGCGTTGATCGCCTGACGTCGGTCAGGCCACCCAATAGGCCTGGGCCTTGATCGATTTGCGCGGGATCTTGAAGTCCTCGCGGAACACCTTGGCCACGGCTCGGGTGGTGCGGTTGTCGCAGGCGACCCAGCCGAAGTTATCGGAAGCGTCGAACGCCGAGAGCTGACCGCCTCAACCAACGCCTCGCCGGCGTTTTTGCGATCGACCCAGGTGATGTCCGCGCTGCGGAGCACCGGCAGCTCCTTGTCGTCGTCGTGGCCGGCTTCCAGGAACACCCGCGCCGGGGCGTCGCCGATGGCATCCAGCAGCGAGTTGATCGCCGGAAGCGAGGCGGTGTCGCCGACGATGACGTAGCCGGCCGGCCGCAGCTCGGGCAGCGTGAGGTTGCTGCCCAGCACTGTCGCGTCGATGATGTCGCCGGGCTGCGCCTCCTGCGCCCAGCGCGAGGCCACGCCGTCGTGCAGGGCGAACTCGATGTCGACGGTGTCGGCGGCCGGGTCCGGATCGACGAGTGTGTAGCCGCGGTTGGTGCAGCTTGTCGCCGTCGGCGAACTACATCCGGATCCACATCGTCGGGTGCAGCGGCCGGTCGGTGAGCAGCCCTCCCCCGTCGAAGCTCAGCCGCAGGTAGTGCGGGCTGATCTCGCGCTTGCCGGTTACGGTCAGCCGATAGTCCCCTGCGCGGAGCAGCTTCAGCATCGCGCCCTGCCAACCCCGCGACGGCTTCTGCTCGGCCATGCACTCCTCTTCGTTTCGATAATTTAGGGCAGCATGACCTAATTGCAGCACGAGGTGGTCTACGCCTTCACGCGGGTGAAACGGTGCAGCAGCCAGGCCAGCGGGATCGTCACCGCCAGGGTGACGGCGAAGACATTGAGCATCGAGCCGGTGTAGACGTGGTAGCCCAAGACCTCGACCATCACGAGCTCCAACGTCACGAGATGAATCAAGAAGATCTCGTAGGAGATCTCGCCCAGGAAGACCATCGGCCGGGAGGCTAGAAACGAGGCATACCAACCGCGGTCGCCCAGGGCCAGCGGCGCCACCGCCAGCGTGGCGATCACAGCGTAGAAGCAGGCCTTGGCCAGTGCCTCCCGCAGATTAGCGGGTGCGGTGGTGGGCTCGCCCGCGATCGGGGTGGAGACGATGAGGTAGCACACCAGCGCCAGCGGGATGCACGCCAGCGCGTACGCGCGCACGCCCATGGCCTGCAGGACGGCCAGCATCATGCCACCGACGAACCACGCCAAATAGCTGGGCAGCCACAGCTTCGCGCCGCCGGGCAGCCAGTCGGTGCTGTGAACGAGGATCAGCCACAACGGCGTGAGGATCGCCAGGCCCGTCAGCGCGGTCAGCAACAGCACCGGCCGCCACCGCCGACGGCACAGCAGCACCAGCAGCAGATAGGCCAGCATTGGCAGCGCCACGTAGAACGCCACTTCGACTGCCAGGCTCCACATTTGGGTCAGGCCCTGGTGCAGATAGTACAGGAAGTGGTCGGTGTAGATCTGGGTCAGCGTCAGGTTGCGGAACAACCCCATCCAGGTGTGCCCGGGATTCGGCCCGGCCGTGCGGAAGTGGTAGATGAGGTAGGCCACCAGCACGGTGACCACGTATGCCGGCATGATCCGCCGCACCCGGTGCCACGCATACCGGCGCACCGACGGCGCAGGACCGTCCGTCGCCACGGCCTTCACCCACGGCCCGAACAACAGGAACCCGGACAGCACGAAGAAGATCGGGACGCCGATCTCCATACGCGAATAGACAAGGCCGACATAGCCGTGGGAATACTTGCCCGTCGCGTAGGCGGCGTGGGTAGCCATCACGAGAATCGCTGCGACGGCCCGAATCCCGGTGAGCGACGCGACGCGCTCGGCTCTGGAGATCGACTCCAGACCACCCTGAGCGTCAAGCTCCGTTGACAGGGTCATTTGGGTTTCCGGCGGGACTTCCCCGGACCGCGATCGGGCTGCAGGTTGATCAACACGCCGGAAATACGGGTGTGCTCAAGGGATTTCAGCGTCTGGCGGGGCAGCTTGGCCGGTAGCTCGACCAGCGAGTGATCCGGCCTGATGGTGATATGCCCGAAATCGCTGCGGTGCAACCCGCCCTCGTTGGCGATGGCACCCACGATCGCCCCCGGACCGATCTTGTGTCGCTTGCCGACGTCGATGCGATATGTCGCGAAGCCCTCGCCCGGTTTGCGCGCCGGCCTCTCGGATGGCGCGGGCCGGTCGTCTCGGCGGCGGCGCTCAGGCGGCGGCTCGACCATCAGGAACTGCTCCCCGTCGCGGGACTGCAGCGCCAACGCCGCGGCGATATCGGCCATCGGCACGTCGTTCTCGCGTTCGTAGTCCTCGATCATGCTGCGGAACAGGTCGAACCCCGGGGCGCCGAGCGCGTCGGTGATCGAATCGCGGAACTTCGAGACCCGTTGGGCGTTGACATGCTCGACACTGGGTAGCTCGGCCTCGGTCAGCTTCTGACGGGTGGCCTTCTCAATCGCCTTGAGCAGGTGGCGTTCCCGCGGCGTGACGAACAGCAATGCGGCACCGGATCGCCCGGCCCTGCCGGTGCGCCCGATGCGATGCACATAGGACTCGGTGTCCTGCGGGATGTCGTAGTTCAGCACGTGGCTGATGCGCTCGACGTCAAGGCCGCGGGCGGCCACGTCGGTGGCGATCAGGATGCCGATGCTGCCGTCTTTGAGTGCGGCGATGGTGCGTTCGCGCTGGGGCTGCGGAATGTCGCCGTTGATCGCCGCAGCCGAAAAGCCGCGCGCCCGAAGCCTTTCCGCGACATCTTCGGTGGCCTGCTTGGTGCGGACGAACACGATCATCGCCTCGAACGGCTCGACCTCAAGCACCCGGGTGAGCGCGTCGATTTTCCGCGGACCGGCGACCTGGATGTAGCGCTGCGAAATGTTCTCCGCCGTGGTGGTTTTCCCCTTGACCGTCACCTCGACCGGGTCGTGCAGGTACTTGGTGGTGATCTTGCGGATCGCCGGTGGCATCGTCGCCGAGAAGAGCGCCACCTGCTTGTACTCCGGGGTGCCTGCGAGGATGCGTTCGACGTCCTCGGCGAAGCCCATTTGCAGCATTTCGTCGGCCTCGTCGAGTACCAGAAAATCGAGCCGGGACAGGTCCAGGGTGCCGCGTTCGAGGTGATCGATGACCCGGCCGGGCGTGCCGACCACGACCTGCGCGCCGCGCTTCAGCCCGGCCAACTGCACGCCGTAGGACGACCCGCCGTAGATCGGCAGCACATTGACCTGCGGCAGATGGGCGCCGTAGCGGCCGAAGGCCTCGGCGACCTGCAGCGCCAGCTCCCGGGTGGGGGCCAGCACCAGGACCTGGGTGGTCCTGCTGGCGGTGTCGATCTTGGACAGGATGGGGATCGCGAACGCCGCGGTCTTACCGGTGCCGGTCTGCGCCAGGCCGACGACGTCGGAGCCGGCCATCATCGCCGGGATGGTGGCTGCCTGAATCGCCGAGGGCGTCTCGTATCCGACGTCGCCGACGGCCTGCAGCACCGAGGGGTGAATCTGCAGGTCAGCGAAGGTCAGCTCGGCGCTGGTCGCATCCGGCTCGGGGGACGTCATAGGACTTGCAGTCTAAGGCCAGACACCGCGTGTCCCGGCCGCGCGCCTGCCGGATCGTCGGGCCCGATGACGGTACCGTGCCCAGTTGTGAAGTGGGTCGTTCTCGTCTCGGCGGCGATGCTCACGCTCGCGGGCTGCGGGTCGGGCGACTCCACCGTCGCCAAGACACCCGAGCCGACCGTGGCGTCGACGGCCGCGCCACCGACGTCGGCGGCCGCCCCGACCAGCAGCGTCGAACCGACCGTGGCGGCTGACCCATGCGCGGTGAACCTCGCCGCCCCCGAGATCGCCAAGACCGTCTCGGAACTGCCCCGGGACCCGCGCAGCAACCAAGCCTGGAGCCCCGAACCGCTGGCGGGCAACTACAACGAATGCGCGCAACTGTCAGCGGTGATCGTCAAGGCCAACACCAACGCCGACAGCCCGAACACCCGCGCCGTCATGTTCCACCTCGGCCAGTTCATCCCGACGGGAGTGCCGGACACCTACGGGTTCAATGGCATCGACACATCGGCGAGCACCGGCGACACCGTGGCGCTGCGGTATTCCAGCGAAGTTGCCGGGCTGGACAGCATCGTGAAGTTCCGCTGGAACGGCAACGGCGTCGAGCTCATCGGCAACACCGGCTGAGCTGTCGGACCGCTCACCTACAGTTGCCAACGTGTTCGTCGCCGACGATCAAGTCATCTACAGCGCATCGGACCTCGCGGCCGCCTCGAGGTGCGAATACGCCCTGCTGCGCGCGTTCGATGCCAAGCTCGGTCGCGGCCCGGCGGTCGAGGCCGACGACGACGAACTGCTGAGGCGCACCGCCGAGCTGGGTGACGCGCATGAACAGCGCACCCTCGAGGAGTTCGTCGAGCGCTACGGCGACGGTGTGGTCCGCATCGGCCGGCCCGCCTACACGCTGGCGGCGTTTCAGGCCGCCGCCCGTGCCACCGCGGAGGCGTTCGAGCGGCAACCGGCGGTGGTGTACCAGGCCGCTCTCCTCGACGGCAGGTTCGTGGGTTTCGCCGACTTCGTGGTCACAGACGGCGTCGGGTACCGGGTGCTGGACACCAAACTGGCCCGGCGCGCAAAGATCGCGGCGCTGCTGCAGGTCGCCGGATACGCCGACGCGCTGCGCGCCATGGGTGTGCACGTGGCGCCGACCGCGGGGCTCATCCTGGGCGACCGGTCGGTTGTCGACTATCCGGTCGACGACCTGATCCCGGTGTACCGACAGCAGCGGGCCGCGCTGGAGAAGCTGCTGGACCGCCACCTGGCCCGCGGTGCTCCCGCGAGTTGGGACGACCACGAGGTTCGGGCGTGTCTGCGCTGCCCGGCCTGCGAGCCGCACGTCCGTGAGCAAGACGATCTCGTGCTGGTTGCCAACATGCGGTTGACCCAGCGCGCCACACTCATCGAAGCCGGGATCAACACGGTCGCCGATCTCGCCGACCACAGTGGGTCGGTCGAGGGCATGGCCGGGAGCACGCTGGCGACGCTGAAGGCGCAGGCGCTGTTGCAGGTAGCCGAACGGGAGACCGGCGAGCCGCAGATCGAGGTGTTTGACGCCGAACCGCTCGGCGCACTGCCCCAAACCAATCCCGGTGACCTGTTCTTCGACTTCGAGGGCGACCCGCTGTGGACCGACGACGGTGTGACCTGGGGCCTGGAGTACCTGTTCGGCGTGTTGGAGCGCGGCGGCGCGTTCCGTCCACTGTGGGCCCATGACCGGCGCGGCGAACGGAAGGCGCTCATCGATTTCCTGACGCTGGTGCGTAAGCGCCGCAAGCGCTATCCGGGAATGCACATCTACCACTACGGTGCCTACGAGAAGACGGCACTGCTGCACCTGGCCGCCCGCTACGGAGTGGGTGAGGACGAGGTCGACGATCTGCTGCGCGACGACGTGCTGGTCGACCTTCTTCCGGTGGTGCGCAAGAGCATTCGCGTCGGCGCCGAATCGTACGGGCTCAAGGCGCTCGAGCCGCTGTACATGGGAAACGACCGGCGCTCCGGCGACGTCACCACGGCCGCGGCCTCCATCACCCAGTACGCGCGTTACACCGCGCTGCTGCAGTCGGGCCGCGCCGACGAGGCGGCGGGCGTGCTCAAGGAGATCGAGGACTACAACCACTACGACTGCCGCTCGACGCAGTTGCTGCGAAACCGACTGCTGGTGCTGGCATTCGAGCACGGCGTCACCCACCTCACCCGGCCCGCGCCGCCCGGCGAGCCCGTCCCGCCCGACGACGACATCGCGGCGGTTCTGACCGGCTTCGCCGGTGACCCGGCGATCAGCGGTTCGCGGGATCCGCAGCAGATGGGCGCCGCGCTGATCAACGCCGCCCGTGGCTACTACGTCCGGGAGCGAAAACCGCACTGGTGGGCGCACTTCGACCGGTTGATCAACCCGGTCGACGAGTGGGGCGACACCTCCGGTGTGTTCCGCGTCGATCACGCCGACGTCATCGCCGACTGGCATCTCCCGGCCGGCAAGCGCAAACCCCGCCGGCACGTGCAGTTGACCGGCGCCCTGCTGAACGGCGCGCTGGTCACGGGCAAGCAGGTCTGCGTGCTCTACGAGCGGCCGGCGCCGCGCGGCATGGACGACGGCCATCCGGAACGCCGGGCCGCGGGCACCGCAACCCTGCGCGAGATCGCTCAGGACGTGGCCGGTGTGCCGGTGCAGATCGTCATCGAGGAAATGCAGCCCGAGACAGGGCCTTTCGATCATTTGCCGATGGCGGTTGCCCCCGGATTTCCGCTCAAGACCGACAGCCAGCAGCGCGCCGTCGAGGAACTCGCACTCGAAGCGTCCGCGACACTGCGCAGCACGCCGCCGCGGCTGCCGCGCCGCGCCGTGGTCGACATCCTGTGCCGGCGGCCGCCGCACACCGTTTCCGGCGGTGCCCTGCCCCGCACCGGCACCGACATCGACTCCATCACCGCGGCGCTGCTCGACCTGGACCGGTCCTACGTCGCGGTGCACGGGCCGCCCGGCACCGGCAAGACATACACCGCCGCCCAAGTAATCGCCCGGCTGGTGAACGAAAACCATTGGCGGATAGGCGTTGTCGCACAGTCACACGCGGTCGTCGAGAACGTCCTCAAAGCGGTCGTCGAAGCCGGGGTCGACCCGTCGCTGGTGGCCAAGAAGACACCGCACGACCCGGCGCCCACCTGGCAGGTGATCCGGGACACTCAGTATGCGGCCTTCATCGACGTGAACGCCGGCTGCGTGATCGGTGGCACCGCATGGGACTTCTCCAACGACAACCGGGTGGTGCCGGGCAGCCTGGACCTCGTGGTCATCGACGAGGCGGGTCAGTTCTCGCTGGCCAACACCATCGCCGTCGCCGGTGCCGCGCGGAACCTGCTGCTGCTCGGTGACCCGCAACAGCTCGCCGAGGTGAGCACCGGCACCCATCCGGAACCGGTGGATACCTCGGCGCTGGGCTGGCTGGTCGACGGCCGCGATGTGCTGCCCGACGAGTTCGGCTACTTCCTCGCGCAGACGCGCCGCATGCATCCCGCGGTATGCCAAGCGGTTTCGGCGCTGTCCTACGACAACCGGCTGCTGGCGTATCCCGGCACCGCCGCCAGACATCTCGAAGGTCATGCCCCGGGGTTGCGCACGTTGTGCGTCAGGCACGTCGACAACGACACCGCCAGCACCGAAGAGGCGCAGCGAATCGTCCAGGAGATCGGCGGGCTGATCGGGACACCGTGGACGGACTGCGGCGACCCGCGGCCCTTGCGCCCCGACGACGTGCTTGTGGTGGCCGCGTACAACGCGCAGGTGTTGCGGGTGCGGCAGCATCTGCGCGACGCCGGGCTCGACGACGTCCGGGTGGGCACCGTGGACAAGATCCAGGGCGGCGAGGCCGCGGTGGTGTTCGTGTCGATGGCCGCGTCGACGATCGACGACGTGCCGCGGGGAATCTCGTTTCTGCTGCACCGCAATCGGCTCAACGTCGCGATCAGCCGGGCGATGTATCTCGCCGTGATCGTTCGGTCGCCGATGCTGACCGAGTATCTGCCGTCTACCCCCGCCGGCTTGATCGACCTGGGTGCGTTCATGGCGCTGTCGCCTTGTGATACACCGTCGCAATGAGCGAAACGCTGACCGAGCGGCTGGCCGCGATCGTCGGCGCTGCGCATGTCAGCACCGATCCGGATGTGCTGGCGGGTCGCACCGTCGACCACACCGGGCGGTACCGCGGGCGGGCCAGTGCGCTGGTGCGGCCTGGCTCGGCCGACGAGGTGGCCGCGGTGCTGCGGGCCTGCCGCGACGCCGGGGTGTACGTCACCGTGCAGGGCGGACGGACATCGCTGGTGGCCGGTACGGTACCCGAGCACGACGACGTACTGCTGTCCACCGAACGACTGAAGGCTGTCGGCGAAGTCGACGTGGTCGAGCGGCGCATCCAGGTCGGTGCCGGCGTGACGCTGGCCGAAGTTCAGCGGGCCGCCGCCGCCGCTGGGCTGCTGTTCGGTGTGGACCTGGCCGCGCGGGACTCGGCCACCGTGGGCGGCATGGCGTCGACCAACGCCGGCGGGCTGCGCACGGTGCGCTACGGCAACATGGGCGAGCAGGTCGTCGGCCTGGACGTGGCGCTGCCGGACGGTTCGGTGGTGCACCGACACAGCAAGGTCCGCCGCGACAACACCGGATACGACCTGGCCTCACTCTTCGTCGGCGCCGAGGGCACGCTCGGCGTCATCACCGCGCTGGATCTGCGGCTGCACCCCACCCCGACGCACCGGGTCACGGCGATCTGCGGGTTCGCCGATCTCTCAGCGCTCGTCGAGATCGGCCGCACGTTCCGCGATATGGACGGCATCGCCGCGCTGGAGTTGATCGACGCACGGGCCAGCGCGCTGACCGCCGAACATCTGGGTGTGGCCGCGCCGGTCGACGGCGCCTGGCAGCTGCTCGTCGAACTGGCCGGCGACACCGACCAGACCGAGCGATTGGCCGACGCGCTGGAGACCGCGCGGCTGTGTGGCGAGCCGGCCGTCGGGGTCGACGCCAACGCGCAGCAGCGGCTGTGGCAGGTACGCGAATCGGTGGCCGAGATCCTCGGCGTGTACGGTCCGCCATTGAAATTCGATGTGTCGCTGCCGCTCTCGGCCATCGAGGCGTTTGCGCGTGAATCGGGTGAGCTGGTCGCCAAGCACGCGCCGGAGGCGATTCCCGTGCTGTTCGGGCATATCGGCGAGGGCAACCTGCACCTGAACCTGGTGAGGTGCGCGCTGGACGCCGAAAAGGAGTCCGAACTGTATTCGGCGATGATGGGGTTGATCGCGCACAGCGGCGGCAACGTCAGCTCCGAGCACGGTGTCGGCAGCCGCAAACGCGACTACGTGACAATGTCGCGCACGGATGCCGATATCGCGGCGATGCGATCCGTGAAGGCGGCGTTCGACCCGTCCGGCTACCTCAACGCGGCGGTGCTGTTCGGCTAGTCGTGCCCGGGCATCGAGTGCCGGCCGTGGCTCGGCGCGTCGTCGGGGTCGACGCGGGAGTGCCTGCCAACGGCCTTGGGCCGCAACGGTTGTGCGTCGGACTGGTCTTCGGGCAGCTGATGGCGCGCTGGGCGCGGGTAATCGTGACGACTTGCGTGCAGGCTGTGGCCAGGTCGGCGCAGCGGCTGGAAGCGCTGTTCGTCGTCGACGTGAAAGCCGTTGTGCGCGAATCCGATCGGCTGAACCTTCGGTAGAGGAGGTGCGTCGCGGATCAGCTGGTCGAAAATGCTGTGCCATTTTCGCGCGGAGGCTCCGGCGCCGGCTCGTCGGGCGTCGGCTCGTCCAGCGGGCGACGCCACGATTCGACAGGGGCGCTGTGCCAGGTGTCCGCCGGCGCGTGCAGCGGATTGACGGTCCGCAAGGCCAGCGGCTCGGTGTCGACCCAGTCGTCCTCGTCGACCGGGATGCCCGGCTCGGGCGAACTGGGTTCGAGTTCGTCCCAGGACACGGCGTATTCGAGGTATTCGTCGTCATCGACGTACACCTCGTCATCGGCGTAGCCCGCGTGGTCGACGTTGTCGCGGGCTGCCGCGGGGCGATCACCGGGCCGGTTCCCGAAGCCGAGCAGGAACAGTGCTGTGATAACACCGAACAACGCGAAAAACGCGGGCAACAGCATCGACTGCGACATCGCCGCGGAGAACGGCTCGTGCAGGAAGCCGGGCAGCGCGGTCACCGAACCCTCACCGCGCGGCGCGTCCGTCGGCATCGGCGGCAGCTCCGCACTGATCCGCGACGTCATGAACGCCGCGATGCCGGCGCTGCCGAGCACGGACCCGACCTGCCGGGTGGTGTTGTAGACGCCCGAGCCGGCACCGGCCAGCTGCGGCGGCAGGTTCCGGGTGGCGGTGGCCGCCAGCGGAGACCAGATGAACGCCATGCCGACACCCATCGCCGCCATCGGCAACACCAGACGCCAGATCGGCGTCGTCGGCGTCATCTCGATCGACAGCCAGGTCAGCGCGATCGCCACCACCGAGAAGCCGAAGCCGACGACCGGCCGCGGATGGGAGCGGTCGACGATCCTGCCGACGAACGGTGCCAGCACCCCGCTCGCGATCGCCATCGGTGCCATCAGCAGCGCGGACCGGGTCGGGGACAGCCCGCAGACCGCCTGCGCGTAGAACATCACCGGCACGACCATCGCCGTCACGACGAAGCCGATGGTCGCTATTCCGAGGTTGGACAGGCTGAAGTCGCGGTCACGGAAGATCCGCAGCGGGATCAGCGGCTCGTTGGTGTTGACCGCCTGCCAGAAGACGAATGCGGCCATGCAGCCCACGCCGCCGGCGATCGTGCCCCAGATCCACGGGGCCCAGCTGTGCGACTGCCCTTCCTGGAGTGCGAACACGATCAGGAACATGCCCACCCCGGAGAGCAGGACGCCGAGCAGGTCGAACCGGTGCTTCTGGGTGGGCAACACCGGGATCAGCCAGACCGCCAGACCCAGACCGATGATCCCGATCGGCACGTTGACGAAGAAGATCCACTGCCAGCCGAGCCGGTCGACCAGCACCCCGCCGGCCAGCGGACCCACCAGCGTCGCGACCCCGGCGGTGGCCCCCCACACGCTCATCGCCACGCCGCGCCGCTCGGCCGGGAAAATCCGGGTGATCGTGGACAGCGTCTGCGGTGTGAGCAGAGCCGCGCCGACACCCTGCACCACCCGGGCCGCGATCAGCAGCCCGATGCTGTCCGCCAGCCCGCACCACAACGACGCCGCGGTGAACACGGTCAGGCCGACCAGATACAGGTTCTTCGGCCCGTACCGGTCGCCGAGGCGACCGGCAAGCAGCAGCGGCACCGCATAGGCCAGCAGATACGCGCTGGTCACCCAGATCACCGCGTCGTAGTCGGCGCGCAGCTTCTCCATGATGGACGGATTGGCCACCGCCACGATGGTCGCGTCGACGAGGATCATGAAGAAGCCGACCATCATCGCCCAAAGCGCGTTCCACGGGTTCGCGGTCGCGGCAGCTGCCGGTTGCCGGGCAGTAAACGTTGGAGACATATCGGAATCGACTAGGTATCGACAAACTGGTTAACGATTCAGCCGACGCTACGGACCCGCCGGAATCCCGACAAGTCGGGGTCGGCCCCACGCGGTCAGGCAGGTTCGGCCAGCGCGTCCCCGGCGATGGCGTCGTCACCCTCGGTTGCCAGAACGCCCACCGCCAACAGTGCCAACAACGCGATCACCACGCCGGACGTCATCACCACCGCCAGGGCGACCTCGTCGTTGCCGAGCACGCCGACCAGCGGAGCCACCGCCGCGCCGAGACCGAACTGCGCGGCACCCAACAGCGCGGCCGCGGTACCTGCCGCGTCGGCATGCCGGGACAGCGCGACCGCGGGGGCGTTGGGGATGACCAGGCCCATCGCGGCAAGAATCGCCCAGACGGGCAGGATGAAACCGAGCAGACCGCCGACATGGGCCACCGACAGACCGACGAAGACCAGGCCGGCCAACGACGCCGCGACCAGCGCCCACAGCACGATGGTCTGTGGAGCGAATCGCCTCAGCAGCACGACATTGAACTGCGTCGCACCGATAAGCGCGACGGCGCCTGCGCCGAACACCAGCGCGAAGGTCTGCTGGTCCAGACCGTAGCGGCCCTGCAGCACAAACGACGCGCCCGCGATGTAGGCGAAAAGGCCCGACATGCTCAGCGCGGCGACCAGCACCAGGATGACGAACCGCGCGTCGCGCAGCAGTTCGACATAGGTGGCGGCGATGCCGCGCGCCCGCAGCGGCCGCCGATGCGAAACAGGCAGTGTCTCGGGCAGTGCCAGGGCGGCCAGCAGCAGCAGCCCTCCGGCCAGCACCACGAGCGCGGCGAACACCCAATGCCAGGAGGCCTGCAGCAGCACCGCCGCGCCCAGCGACGGGGCAACCACCGGCGCCACCCCCAGCACCAGCATCAGCCGCGACAGCACCGTCGCCGCGCCCGATTCGGCGAACAGATCACCGACGACGGCGATGGCGACCACCATCGCAGCGGCGGCGCCCATCCCCTGCAGCACGCGGGCCACCCCGAGCACGGCGATGTTCGGCGCCAGCACGCACAGCACCGACGCCAGCATGTGCAGCACGATGCCGGCCATCAGGGGCCGGCGGCGGCCCAGTGAGTCCGACAGCGGTCCGACAATCAGTTGACCCAGCGCCAGCCCGGCCAGCGTCCCGGTCAGGGTCAGTTGCACGACGGACGACGAAACGGACAGCTCTTCGGCGATGCCCGGCAGCGCCGGCAGGTACATGTCAATCGTGAGTGGACCGAGGGCAACCATGGCGCCCAGCACCAGGATCATCCGGACCTGGCCCGGCGTCACCGACCGGCGATCTGCTGCCAGGGATTCGGCGGTTGTCAGGTCCACATCGGGCGATACTGCCATGCAGATGGTTAGCACCGCATATCAATATCTTCTTCCCGGTCTGCCCGGACCGTGACCCCTGTCACCGCCGGGCACCCCTGCGCCCGTCGCCCTTCGTTGAACAGGCGCTAGCCTAGAAAGCCAGCCGCTACCGTTCAGGAGGCCGCGATGAGCGCTCGGTCCAGCACCAAGAGCCAGCTGCCGACTACCGTCGACCACCGCCCCAGCGCCGCGGTCCGCACGCTGTCCCGCATCATCGAATCCGGCTCTCGCGTGCAGGCGCCGGCGATACGGGCCTACGTCGACCGGCTCCGCGACGCCAATCCCGACGCCACGCCGGCCGAGATCGTCACCAAGCTGGAGAAGCACTATCTGGCCGCGGTGATGGCCAGCGGTGCGGCTGTCGGTTCGGCCGCGGCGTTCCCGGGAATCGGGACGCTTGCGGCGCTCTCGGCGGTAGCCGGCGAAACCGTTGTGTTCCTGGAAGCCACGTCGGTCTTCGTGCTGGCCGTCGCCGAGGTACACGGCATACCCTCCGATCACCGCGAGCGCCGCCGCGCGCTGGTGCTGGCGGTGCTCGTCGGCGAGGACAGCAAGCACGCGGTTGCCGAGCTCATCGGGCCGGGCCGCACCAGCGGCGCGTGGCTGGCCGACGGTGCCGCGACGTTGCCACTGCCCGCTGTTTCGCAATTGAATTCGCGGCTCATGAGGTTCTTCGTCAAGCGGTACGCGCTGCGGCGCGGGGCGCTCGCGTTCGGCAAGCTGCTGCCGGTCGGCATCGGTGCCGTCGTGGGCGGCTGGGGCAACCGGTTGATGGGTAAGAAGATCATCGCCAATGCCCGCAAGGCATTCGGCAGCCCGCCGCCGCGCTGGCCGGCGACGCTGCATGTGCTGCCGTCACCGCAGCCGTAGAGCCGCGCGTGCCACCGACACAACGACCGCAATGACCATAAGCCCGTCTGCATGTATGTGCGACGGCAGAAGCGTTAGCCTTTAGGCGTCGGATACGCGCGCAACCGCGGGCTGACAAGAACACCAGTGGCGAGTGTCCTTTTGGGCTCTTGCCGTGAGACGGAATCGAGGCGAGTAGCTGCCGTGAGCAGTCCATCATCACCATTCGGACAGAACGAGTGGTTGGTCGAGGAGATGTATCGCAAGTTCCGCGAGGACCCCTCCTCGGTAGATCCCAGTTGGCATGAATTCCTCGTCGACTACTCGCCCGAACCCACCACCGACACAGTGACCACGACGGCGAACGGGCGGCCGTCGGCTCCCGCCGCACCGACCGCACCGCCCGAACCGGGGCCGGCCCCCGTGGCCAAAGCCGCGCCGGCCAAGGAGCAGGCGCCGGTCAAAGCGAAGGAGCCCGCACCGGAGGGTAAAAAAGAGCCCGCGCCCGCCAAGCCGAAGGCCGCCGCCCCCGCACCTGCGGAAGGCGAACAGGTCCAGGTGCTGCGCGGCGCCGCGGCCGCCGTCGTGAAGAACATGTCGGCGTCGCTCGAGGTGCCGACTGCCACCAGCGTGCGGGCCATCCCGGCCAAGCTGATGTTCGACAACCGGATCGTCATCAACAACCACCTCAAGCGCACCCGCGGCGGCAAGATCTCGTTCACCCACCTGATCGGCTACGCCCTGGTGCAGGCGGTCAAGAAGTTCCCGAACATGAACCGCCACTACGCCGAGGCGGACGGCAAGCCGACCGCGGTCACGCCCGAGCACATCAACCTCGGGCTGGCCATCGACCTGCCGGGCAAAGACGGCAATCGCCAGCTGGTGGTGGCCGGCATAAAGCGTTGCGAGACAATGCGGTTCGGCCAGTTCATCGCCGGCTACGAGGACATCGTCCGCCGTGCCCGCGACGGCAAGCTGACCGCCGAGGACTTCGGCGGTGTGACGATTTCGCTGACCAACCCGGGCACGATCGGCACCGTGCATTCGGTGCCGCGGCTGATGCGCGGCCAGGGCGCCATCATCGGCGTCGGCGCGATGGAATACCCGGCCGAGTTCCAGGGCGCCAGCGAGGAACGCATCGCCGAACTGGGAGTCGGCAAGCTGGTCACCTTCACCTCCACCTATGACCACCGCATCATCCAGGGTGCGGAATCGGGCGACTTCCTGCGCACTATCCACGAGTTGCTGCTCTCGGACGACTTTTTCGACGAGATCTTCCGCGAGCTGGGCATCCCGTATGAGCCGGTGCGCTGGCGCACCGATAACCCCGATTCGGTCGAGGACAAGAACGCCCGCGTCATCGAGCTGATAGGGACATACCGCCGCCGCGGGCACCTGATGGCCGATATCGACCCGCTGCGGCTGGACAAAACCCGGTTCCGCAGCCACCCGGATCTCGACGTGGCCACCCACGGGCTGACGCTGTGGGATTTGGACCGCGAGTTCAAGGTCAACGGCTTCGCCGGCGCGGAGCACAAGAAGCTGCGCGACGTGCTCGGGTTGCTGCGCGATTCATACTGCCGCCACGTCGGTGTGGAGT
>JBEVHG010000173.1:0-7159 GCA_040511335.1 Mycobacterium sp.
ATCTCGGCGAGCACCGTAGCCAGGTGTTCGACACCACCGGCAACGCCGGCACCACGGCGTGGTGGAATGGCCGCGTCGTCGGCGGCTGGAGCCAGGACGCCGACGGCCGGGTTGAACTGCGGCTGCTTGAAGATGTCGGCCGCGACGCGAAGCGGGCGTTGACGCGGCGCGCCTACGAGCTGACCGAGTGGCTCGGCGGTGCGCGGGTCAGCCCACGCTTCCCGTCCCCGCTTTCGAAGCTGCCCGGGGCCGCGCGCCGACTATGAAGCCACTGCGAAAGTTCCGCCGCCGAAATGACGCACGGAGTTCACACTCGGCGTCATGAACCACCTGCAGATCCGCCCGGCCACCGAGGACGATGCCGGTGCCTGCGCGCGCATCATGTTCGACGCCTTCGAGTCGCTGGCGACGCGCCACGCCTTTCCGATCGAGCCGGGAACACCCGAATTCACCGACTTTCAGATGACGGCGATGCTGGCTACCGACGGCATCTTCGGTCTGGTCGCCGAGCTACACGGCGAGATCGTCGGCAGCGCCATGCAAGATGAGCGCGGCAAGATCGTCGGAATCGGACCGGTTAGCGTCGAGCGCGGTGTGCAGAATGCCGGTGTAGGCCGTGCCCTGATGGAAGCCCTTCTTCAACGGTCCCGGGAGCGCGATGTCGCAGGCGTGAGGCTGATACAGACGGCCTACAACTACGGTTCGCTGTCGTTGTACGCAAAGCTTGGCTTCGCCGTCCGCGAGACGTTATCCGTCTTCCAGGGGTCGCCGCGCGCCGCCCCGATAGCCGGGGCGACGGTCCGGCCAGCAACTCCCGAGGACGTCGACACCTGCGATGAAATCTGCCGGCGCGTGCATGGCCATGATCGACATCGCGAGCTGCAGGACTGCGTCAACGCCGGCACAGCCCGTGTGGTCGAGCACGGGAGCGATATCACCGGCTATGCGACCGGGTTTGGCTACACATGGCATGCCGTTGGGAAGACCGACGACGACATCATCGCGTTGTTGCAGTCCGCCGAAGCGTTCATCGGCCTGGGAATCCTTGTCCCGTCACGCAATACAACGCTGATGACCTGGTGCCTGCACTCAGGGCTGCGCCTGATCCAGCAATCGACCCTGATGACGATCGGCCTCTACAACGAGCCGCAGGGTGCGTGGTTGCCGTCGATCGGTTACTAAGCACTGACCCTGCGGCGCCCGCGGGTCGGCGCCGGCAGGCCCAGCGGCCCGGCCAGGAACTGCCCGGTGTAGCTCTCGGCGATGGCGGCGACATCCTCGGGCGTCCCCTGCGCAATCACAGTGCCGCCGCTGGCGCCACCCTCGGGCCCCATGTCGATGATCCAGTCCGAGGTCTTGATCACGTCGAGGTTGTGCTCGATGACGATCACCGTATTGCCTTTGTCGACAAGCCCGTTGAGGACATTGAGCAACTTGCGGATGTCCTCGAAGTGCAGGCCGGTGGTCGGCTCGTCGAGGATGTACACGGTCCGTCCCGTCGAGCGCTTCTGCAACTCGGAGGCCAGCTTGACGCGCTGCGCCTCGCCACCGGACAGCGTCGGCGCCGGCTGCCCGAGCCGCACATAGCCCAGCCCGACATCCACCAGCGTCTGCAGGTACCGGTGGATCGACGTGATCGGCCCGAAGAACTCCGCGGCGTCTTCGATCGACATGTCCAGCACCTCGGAGACGGTCTTGCCCTTGTAATGCACCTCGAGGGTCTCCCGGTTGTAGCGGGCCCCGTGGCACACCTCGCACGGCACGTACACATCGGGCAGGAAGTTCATCTCGATCTTGATGGTGCCGTCGCCCGAACACGCCTCGCAGCGACCACCCTTGACATTGAACGAGAATCGCCCTGGCTGATACCCACGCACCTTGGCCTCGGTGGTGGCCGCGAACAACGTGCGGATCTTGTCGAACACCCCGGTGTAGGTGGCCGGGTTGGAGCGTGGCGTCCGGCCGATCGGCGACTGGTCGACGCGTACCAGCTTGTCGACGTGATCGAGGCCGGTGACCCGGGTGTGCCGGCCCGGGACCTGTCGAGCGCCGTTGAGCTTGTTCGCCAGTACCGACGCCAGGATGTCATTGACCAGCGTCGACTTGCCGGAACCTGAGACCCCGGTGACCGAGGTGAGCACACCAAGAGGAAAAGACACGTCGATCTCGCGCAGGTTGTGCTCGCGCGCACCGACCACCGTGAGCTGCTTGCGTCGATTGACCGGGCGCCGGATGGCGGGCACCTCGATGCTTTCCTTGCCGGAAAGATAGGCGCCGGTAATGGAATCCGGGTTGCGCAGCAGCTCGTCGTACGGCCCGCTGTGCACGATCCGGCCGCCGTGCTCGCCCGCCATCGGACCGATATCGACCACCCAGTCCGCATGGGCGATGGTGTCGAGATCGTGCTCGACGACGATCAGCGTATTGCCCAAATCCCTGAGCCGAATCAGGGTTTCGATCAGCCGGCGATTATCACGCTGATGCAGACCGATCGACGGTTCGTCGAGCACATACAGCACCCCGACCAAGCCCGAGCCGA
The DNA here is from genome assembly GCA_040511335.1 of Mycobacterium sp. Lineage (GTDB taxonomy): Bacteria > Actinomycetota > Actinomycetes > Mycobacteriales > Mycobacteriaceae > Mycobacterium. The sequence continues at coordinate 2,540 of JBEVHG010000173.1, forward strand.
TCTGCGTGGCCAGCCGAATGCGTTGCGCCTCACCGCCGGACAGCGTCGCCGCAGCACGCGACAACGACAGGTACTCGAGACCGACGTCGAGCAGGAAGCCGAGCCGCGACTGGATTTCCTTGAGCACCTGCCCGGCGATCGCCTGCTCCCGCGGCCCGAGCGTCAGCTCGTTGAGGAAGTCCGCGCAGTCGGCGATGGACAACTCGGCGACCTCGGCGATGGACTTCGCACCGCGCTCGCCCGCGGCCAGTGTCACGGCGAGGATCTCCGGCTTCAGCCGGGTGCCGTCGCAGACCGGGCACGGAACGTCGCGCATGAAGCCCTCGTAGCGCTCCTTCATCTGCTCGGAGTCGGTCTGCTCCATGCGGCGCTCCAGGAACGCCATCACGCCCTCGAAGTCGGCGTAATAGGACCGGGTGCGGCCGTACCGGTTGCGATACCGCACATGCACCTGCTCGTCGCAGCCCTCCAGAATTGCCTTGCGCGCCCTGGCCGGTAGCTTGCTCCACGGCGTGTCGACGTCGAAGCCCAGTGAGTCGCCCAGCCCGGCGAGCATCCGGGTGAAGTATTCGGCGGTCTGGCCCATCGACCACGGCGCCACCGCGCCCTCCGCCAGGGTCAGATCCGGATCGGGGATGACGAGGTCGGGATCGACCTCCTTGCGGATGCCAAGGCCGGTGCACTCGGGGCACGCGCCGTAGGGCGAGTTGAACGAGAAGGACCGTGGCTCAAGGTCGTCGACGGCCAGCGGGTGCCCGTTCGGGCAGGCCAGCTTCTCGGAGAAGCGCTGCTCGCGGTGCGCCGAATCGTGGTCGTGGTCGACGAACTCCAGCACCACGATGCCGTCCGCCAGGTTCAGCGCGGTTTCCACCGAATCGGTCAGCCGCTGCTTGGCCGACGGCTTGACCGTCAACCGGTCGACCACCACCTCGATATCGTGCTTCTCCTGCTTCTTCAGCTTCGGCACGTCGGTCAGCGGGTGCACCACGCCGTCGACCCGCACCCGGCTGTAGCCCTGCGAGTGCAGCTTGTCGAACAGGTCGACGAACTCGCCCTTGCGGGTCCGCACCACCGGCGCGAGGACCTGGAACCGGGTGCCCTCCGGCATGGCAAGCACCTGGTCGACGATCTGCTGGGGTGTCTGGCGGGCGATCCGCTCACCGCAGACCGGGCAGTGCGGTGTCCCGGCTCGCGCGTACAGCAGGCGCAGGTAGTCGTACACCTCGGTGATGGTGCCGACGGTCGATCGTGGGTTGCGGTTGGTGGACTTCTGGTCGATGGACACCGCCGGCGACAGACCCTCGATGAAGTCGACGTCCGGCTTGTCCATCTGACCGAGGAACTGCCGCGCGTACGCCGACAGCGACTCGACGTAGCGGCGCTGCCCTTCCGCGAAGATCGTGTCGAACGCCAGCGATGACTTACCGGAACCGGACAGCCCGGTGAACACGATCAAGGCGTCACGCGGCAGGTCAAGGTCGACGCTTCGCAGGTTGTGCTCGCGGGCACCCTTGACAATCAGGCGGTCAGACACCCGTTTCCTTTCCCGCAGACATACTTCATGCCCATGCTATGTGCCGCCACCGACAAGCCCGATACCGTGAGCGATATGACAGTCGTCGACGACAACTACACCGGCCACGTCGAGCCCCGCACCGCGGCGCTGCGCACCCTTCCGGGCGCGTCGATCGTCAAGGTGTCGGTGGGCGCGATGGACAACAACACCTACCTGGTGACCTGTTCCCAAACGGGCGAGACGCTACTCATCGATGCGGCGAACGACGCCGACATCCTGCTCGAACTCATCGAGCGCTACGCCCCGAAGCTGTCGCTGATCGTCACCAGCCACCAGCACGGCGACCACTGGCAGGCGCTGTCCGCGGTGGCCAAGGCCACCGGTGCCCCTACCGCCGCGCATCAACTCGACGCCGGACCGCTGCCGGTCAAACCCGACCGGTTGCTGGCCGACGGGGACACCGTCAAGATCGGCGAGCTGTCCTTCGACGTCATTCACCTGCGCGGCCACACCCCCGGTTCCGTCGCGCTGGCGCTCAGTGGACCCGCGGCCGGCGATGCCGTTCACCTGTTCACCGGTGACTGCCTGTTCCCCGGCGGTCTTGGGCGGACAATAAAATCGGCGGAGTTCGACTCGCTCTTCCACGACGTCACCACCCGGGTGTTCGACGTCTACTCCGACGCCACAGTGGTCTACCCCGGGCACGGTGACGACACGACGCTGGGTGCCGAGCGTCCCCATCTCGAAGAGTGGCGCGAACGACGGTGGTGACCGACGCGGAGTGACCACCGCGCTGCCCGGCGACCTGGCCGTATGGGACGGCCACGCCGCGATGGTCGTCGGCAACGGAATGATGATCGAAGCGAGTAATCAATAGGGGTGCTTGTGGCTGTATTCATTCGCGCCCGTGGCGGCAGTTGCGGCGTTACGGTCCTAAGTCCTGATCACCGGCCATCTGGTTACCAGCTCGCCGCTCACCCGAGTTCGCGGTCCAGATTGTAGGCGGCGCTGATGAGCGCCAGGTGGGTGAGGGCTCGGGGGAAGTTGCCGAGTTGCTCACCCGTCGGCCCGATCTCCTCGGAGTACAGCCCGACGTGGTTCGCGTAGGTGAGCATTTTCTCGAACGCCAGCCGTGCCTCGTCGAGCCGCCCGGCGCGGGCCAGCGCCTCCACCCACCAGAAGGAGCACATCGAGAAGGTCGCTTCCTCGCCGGCGAGCCCATCGTGCGTCGCCGGGACGTTGTAGCGGTAGACAAGGCTGTCGGAGACAAGCTTGGCGGTGATCGCGTCCAGCGTGGAAATCCAGCGCGGGTCGGTGGGCGCGACGAACTTGCACAAAGGCATCAGCAGCAGCGAAGCGTCGAGCACGTTGGTGTCGTAGTGCTGGACGAACGCCCGCCGGGCGGGGTTCCAGCCGCACTCCATGATCTGGTGGTAGATGCGGTCGCGCACCGCGCCCCAGCGAGGGATGTCGGCCGGCAGGCCGCGCTGGCGAGCGACCCGGATCGCGCGCTCGACGGCGACCCAGCTCATCAGCCGGGAATACGTGTAGTTCCGGCGGCCGCCGCGCGTCTCCCAGATTCCCTCGTCGGGCTGGTCCCAGTGCTCCATCAGCCACTCGAGGTTGCGGGTGAGCTCCATCCAGCCGTCGTGGTAGATCGGCAAGCCGTACTTGTTGCACAGATAGACCGAATCCATCAGCTCGCCGTAGATGTCCATCTGCAGTTGTGTCGCGGCTCGGTTGCCGATCCGCACCGGAGCCGAGCCCATGTAGCCCTCCAGGTGCGTGAGCTCTTCCTCCGGTAGGCACTCGCGCCCGTCGATGCCATACATAACTTGCAGTGGCCCCGTCTCCCGGTCAGCCGTCTGACGGAAGCGCCCGGCCAGCCAGTTCATGAATGCACCGGCCTCCTCGGTGAACCCGAGCCGGAGCAACGCGTAGAGCGTGAACGCGGCGTCGCGCATCCACGTGTAGCGGTAGTCCCAGTTGTACACCGCCAACCTGTTCCGGCAGGCTCGTCGTGGGGGCGGCCACGATCGCGCCGGTGGGCGCGTAGGTGAGCAGCTTGAATGTGAGCGCCGAGCGGTGCACCATCTCCCGCCAGCGCCCGCTGTAGCGTGAGCGGCGCAGCCATCCCCGCCAGAACGCCACGGTGGCGTCGAACGCCGCAGTGATGTCGGCATCGGCGTGCGGGACCGGCTGCTCGCCCGGCTCGACGCGGTCCAACACGACGGTGGCCTGTCTCCCCGGCCCGGACGGCGATGCGGGCGCGGACGTCGCCGCCGTTGACGATCTCCAGCGGACAGCGGGTTGGGAGGCTGAGCGTGAGCCCGGCAGAACGGATGAGTGCGCCATGCGAGGTAAGCGTGACCTCGTGGGGGCGCGAGGGCGTAGTCGAAACGCGGAGCGACGTCGACCGCGAAGCCCATCTGCCCGCGAACCGCGAGCACCCGCCGGATCATGCGGTACCGGTGCACCGCCACACCGTCACCCAGGGGCCGAAGTCCTGCACCTCCCCCACCCGTCGGGCGTGAGGAAGCGGGTGATCAGGATGTTGGTGTCGGGTAGGTAGAGCTGCTTTGAACTCCAGTCGTCGCACTCGGGTGAAATGCGGAACACATCCCCGCGGTCGGGTCGAGGATCGCGCCGAACACACTCGGCGAGTCGAACCGCGGGCAGCAGTACCAGTCGATGGTCCCGTCCGTGCCGACCAACGCGACGGTGTGCAGGTCGCCGATCATGCCGTGCTCGGCGATGGGCAGGTAGCGCCCCACAACGAGTGTCCTCCGTGGCTATGGCACGAGCACGAGTTTCCCCGCCGCCGCTGTGCTCTCGAGCAGCTCGTGAGCGTGACGCGCGTCGGACAGCGGCAGGCACTCGGCCACGACCGGGTGGATCTTGTCAGCGCGGAGCAGCTCGACCAGTGCGCCGAAGTCCTCCCGGAACCAATCCTGGTGGTGGAGGCGCAGCTTCTGGACCCGGTAGGCGAGCACCCGCCGGCGCGGTGAGAGTAATCCCCACAACCCGACGATTGCGGTCCCCGCGTACCAGTCGAACACGGCCGGCCAATTCTTGCGCCCGTGCGCGATCGTGTTTTGGCGGCC
>JBEVHG010000174.1:0-14190 GCA_040511335.1 Mycobacterium sp.
GAGCACGTGACGCCGCCGAAACCGCTCGAGCACGGGCACGTCATCCAGGTTTTCGGGCTGCCCAATATGCGCACGGTTCTGCACTGCCTGCCGCCGAAGGACTGGACCGAGCCCGGGTTCATGGGCCTGGGCATGATCTACACCGCCATGCCGGTGACCAACGCCGTACCCGCGGTCGTGGCGGCTCCGCCCGGCATCGTGACACTGAAAGACCTGCCGCCAATTACCGGTCGCGCGGCGATGTAGCTCCCCGCTTGCGTCAGTCCGCGAGTTCCACGCACACTCCGACCGCGCCGCCGCCGACGTGAATTGCCAGCACCGGCCCCATGTCCGAGACGGTGAGCCGCTCAACCTGCGGCAGGCGGGTGGTCAGCGTCGCGGCCACCGCATCGGCGGCGTCATGGTTGTCGACATGATGGACGGCGATGGCGGCGCGGCGGTCGCCGACGATCTCGGCGACCTGATCGATCATCGCGGCGTGGGCCTTGGTGACGGTGCGGATCCGCTGGGCGAGTACCAGCCGGCCGTCCACGTCCAGGCACAGCAGTGGCTTCAGCGACAGCGCGGTGCCCAACCATGACGCGGCCGTGCCGATCCGGCCGCTGCGCCGGAGATTGTCCAGGCGATTCACCACGATGAAGGCGTGGCCGCGCGGAACGGCGGCACGTGCGGCCGCCTCCACGGCATTCAGGTCGGCGCCGGATTCCGCCGACCGCGCCGCGGCCAGCGCGACGAACCCGGTCCCCATTGCCGTCGACCGCGAATTCACCAGCCGCACCAACGCGCCGAACTCCCGGGCCGCCTGCACCGCGGAGCTGAAGGTGCTCGACAACGCCGCCGAGATGTGCACGCCCACCACGCCGTCGCCCCCGCTGTCGGCCAGCGCCTCGCGGTAGGCGTCGGCGAGCTCGGCAGGCGTCGCACCCGCCGTGGTGGCGTGCCGGTCGTGGATGTCGTTCGGCACCTCGTCGAAACCGTCGCGCAGATCCATGCCGTCGAGCAGGACGTGCAACGGGACCTGACGGATCCCCCACCGCTTGCACTCATCTGGTTGCAGGCGTGAGGAAGAATCGGTCACCACCACGACGGCCATGGTCAGCCGACTGAATCCTGCTGTGGCACCCCGACCTCCGCCAGTGCCTTGAGTATGAGCTCGGCGACGGCCTGATGAGCCTCGAAGTTCCAGTGGATGCCGTCCGGGTTGGCGCTCCCGCTCATGACATGCTCGGCGACGGCCGCCTTGAGGTCGACCAGCGGAACATCGTGGTGTTGCGCCCATTCGGTGATCGCCTTGACCGTTCCGGCGCGGCCGTGGTGCACCTTGCCGTACGTCGGAGCGACATGCACAGAAGGCAAGGATGCGATGATCGGAATGCCGGGACGGTTGAAGTCGATTGCGCCACGGGTCATTTCGAGATACTCGGCGGAAAGGTGCGGCGGCAGCGCAGACCGGGCGATCGGCGAAAATCTCGGCTGCGCCCAACCGTAGCCGTCGCGCACCCAGCGTCGAAGCCACGGCGGCCGCACATAGCGGATCAGCTCGCGCAGCGCGGTCGGCAGCGGCGAGGGCAGCGAGTCCATTCCCCCGGTCGCGAAGATCACCGCACCCGCCCGCGGCAGCGCGGCCCACGCCCTCGGGTCCTGGGTTGCGGCCCACCACACGTCGCGGCACGTCCAGCCGATCCGCCCGATCAGTTCAAGATCCCAACCCAGTTGATTGGCAACGATATTGGGCCAGATGCGCGGGTCGTCGGACGGCAGACCGCCGGTCGGTCCGTAGTACGACAGGGAGTCACAGAAGACCAGGAGCGTCGGTTTAGAGGACGTCATTGGGGACCTGTGCTGAAGCGTTCCACACGTCGAGCCGCCAGCGGATGGCGTCCAAGGATGTGTCAGGCACCCCAGCTGTCTGGGTATGCCCCGACAGCTGCACCCAGCTCGCGTTCCCCATCCCGCCGAACACCGGCCAGTTGTCGACCGGCAGATTCAACAGCCCCGCGGTCAGCGCAGCGATCAACCCGCCGTGAGCCACCAGCACCACCGGTCGATCGGGTTCGTCTGAACCCCAGTCGGATTGATCCGCCAGCAGTTCGGAAACCACTGGCATGCTGCGCGCCGCGACGTCGACCCGGCTCTCACCGCCGTGCGGCGCCCACCGCGCGTTCTCCCGCCATGCCAGCCGCGCGCCCGGCGCGGCCGCGTCCACCTCGCCATGGGTCAGGCCCTGCCAGTCGCCGAGATGCGTCTCGCGCAGCCGGGTGTCCACCAGCACCGGCAGTCCGGCCCGCTCACCGAGGGACACCGCGGTATCCAGCGCGCGCCGCAGGTCCGAGGACACGATGACCAGCGGCTGCCGCTTGGCCAGCACCTCGGCCGCCGCCACCGCCTGATCGCGCCCGAGGTCGGATAGGTCGGTGTCCAGTTGGCCCTGCATCCGGCTGCCCGCGTTGAATTCGGTCTGGCCGTGCCGCAGCATCACCAGTCGGCGAATCCTCATTCCGACGGCTCCAGCTCCACCGGCACCGCCGGACAGTCGCGCCACAGCCGGTCCAGGGAATAGAAGTTGCGTTCCTCCTGATGCTGGATGTGCACCACGATGTCGACGTAATCCAGCAGCACCCAGCGGCCTTCCCTGGCGCCCTCGCGGCGGGCCGGCTTGTAGCCCGCCAGCCGCATCTTCTCCTCCACCTCGTCGACGATGGCGCTGACCTGGCGTTCGTTGGAGGCCGACGCGATGACGAAGCAGTCGGTGATGACGAGCTGGCCGGACACGTCGATGACCACGACATCGTCGGCCAGTTTGGCGGCGGCGGCGCGGGCTGCCACCGTCGCCATGTGTACGGCCTCGTCGGAGGCCGTCACGTCCGGTTTCCGGTCGCCAGGCTGTGCGTTCGGTAGAGCCCGCGCTTGGACACGTACTGCACGACGCCGTCGGGCACCAGGTACCAGATCGGACGGGACTCCTCGGCGCGTTTGCGGCAGTCGCTCGACGAGATTGCCAGCGCCGGCACCTCGACCAGACTCAGCGCATCGGCCGGCAGTTCCGTGCGCGCTTCGGCGATGTGCCTGCCGTCCAGTTCGTAGCCGGGCCGGCTAACCCCGACGAACTTGGCCATCGAGAACAGGTCCTCCCAGTTCTGCCAGGACAGGATCGACGCCAGCGCGTCGGCGCCGGTGATGAAGTACAGGTCGGTGTGAGGGTTGAGCGCCTGCAGGTCGCGCAGCGTGTCCTTGGTATAGGTCGGTCCGTCGCGGTCGATGTCGACGCGGCTGACCGAGAAGCGGGGATTGGACGCCGTGGCGATCACGGTCATCAGGTAGCGGTCCTCGGCGGCGGTGACGTAGCGGTGATGCTTCTGCCAGGGCTGACCGGTCGGCACGAACACCACTTCGGCGAGTTCGAACAGATCGGCAACCTCGCTGGCCGCGACCAGGTGCCCGTTGTGGATGGGATCGAACGTCCCGCCCATCACTCCCAGCCTGCGTCGAGATTGCACGAATAGCCAGCTTACGGCAGCGACAGGGGCCGCGATCCGAGCGCCCAGATCGACGTTTTGCAGCGTTCTTCTCGAACTTTCTCGCCCAAACGTTGGTTTGGGCGATTCAGACCGGCAGCAACTGGTCGATCACCGCCGCCAGCTGCTTGGCCGACCGGCACTCATGCATGGTGATGACCTCTTGGTACCGCGGCACCGCCGAGTCGCCGCTGCCCCACAGGTGCTTGGGCTCCGGATTGAGCCAGTGCGCGTGGCGGCTGGCGGTGACCATGTGGGTCAGTAGGTCGGTTTCCGGGTTGCGGTAGTTGTTGCGCCCGTCGCCGAGCACCAGCAACGAACTGCGCGGCGAGAGCACGTTCGGGTACTTGTCCAGGAACGAGACGAACGCGTTGCCGTAGTCGGAGTGGCCGTCGCGGGTGTAGACGCCGGCCTCGCGGGTGATGCGCTGCACGGCGACCGCCAGATCGGCGTCGGGCCCGAACAGCTCGGTGACCTCGTCGGTGGTGTCGATGAAGGCGAAGACGCGAACGCGCGAGAACTGCTGGCGCAGCGCGTGCACCAACAACAACGTGAAGTGGCTGAAACCGGCGACCGAGCCGGACACGTCGCACAGCACCACCAGCTCCGGCCGGGCCGGGTGGGGCTTTTTCAGCACCACGTCGATCGGCACACCGCCGGTCGACATCGACTTGCGCAGCGTCTTGCGCAGGTCGATCTCGCCGGCCCGCGACCGCCGCCGCCGCGCGGCCAGTCGCGTGGCCAGGGTGCGGGCCAGCGGCGCGACCACCCGACGCATCTGGCGCAGTTGTTCACCGGAGGCCCGCAGGAACTCGACGTTCTCCGCAAGCTGCGGGATGCCGTACATCTGCACGTGCTCGCGGCCGAGTTGTTCGGCGGTGCGCCGCTTGGTCTCCGCCTCCACCATCTTGCGCAGCTGCGAGATCTTCTGGGCAGCAAGTGCTTTGGCGATCTCCTCCTGGGTGGGGGTGGGTTCCTCGCCGTAGGGCGCAAGCAGACCGGCCAGCAACCGGCCCTCGAGATCGTCCAGCGCCATCGCCTTGAGCGCCTGATACGACGAGTACGACGGGCCGCGGCTGGAGTTGTAGCGGCCGTAGGCCTCAACGATCTGCGCGATCATCGCCGCCAACCGCTCATCCATGTTGGCGAGGTCGTTGTGGGCGAGCAGGTCGAGCAGCATGGCCCGCATCGCCTCGACGTCCTCGGGCGGCAGCCCGTCCGGCTCGCGCTCCGCCTCGTCGTCGACGACAACGGTTTTGCCGCCAAGCGCCGCCGGGAACCACAGGTCGAACATGGCATCGTAGGTGTCGCGGTGATCGGGGCGGCGCAGCACCGCACACGCGATGCCCTCCCGCAGCACCTCGCGGTCGCCCAGCCCGAGCGTGGCCATCACCCGGCCGGCATCGACGGTCTCCGACGGCCCCACCGAAATCCCCTGCCCGCGCAGCGCTTCGACGAACTCCACCAGGTGGCCGGGCAGGCCATGTGGCGCCAACGGCTGCGGCGGGCGGGTGCGCCGGACGGCCATCAGTTCAGCCGCAACTCGCCGCTGGCGCGAACCTGATCGGACTGGTGCTTGAGCACCACACCGAGGGTGGCGGCGATGGTCGCGTCGTCGATGGTGTCCAGCCCCAGCGCCAACACCGTGCGCCCCCAGTCGATGGTCTCGGCGACCGACGGCAGCTTCTTCAGCTGCATGCCGCGCAGCACACCGATGATGCGGACCAGCTCCTCGGCCAGATGCTCGGGCAGTTCGGGCACCCGGGACAGTAGGATGCGTCGCTCCAGGTCCGGGTCGGGGAAGTCGATGTGCAGGAACAGGCATCGCCGTTTGAGCGCCTCGGACAGTTCCCGGGTGGCGTTGGAGGTCAGCAGCACGAACGGGGCGCGCGACGCGGTGATGGTGCCCAATTCCGGAACGGTCACCGCGAAGTCGGAAAGCACTTCCAGCAACAGGCCCTCGATTTCGATGTCGGCCTTGTCGGTCTCGTCGACCAGCAGCACCGTGGGCTCGGTGCGCCGGATCGCGGTCAGCAGCGGACGCGAGAGCAGGAACTCTTCACTGAACACGTCGGTCTTGGTCTGGTCCCAGTCGCCGGACCCGGCCTGGATGCGCAGGATCTGCTTGGCGTGGTTCCACTCATACAGCGCGCGGGCCTCGTCGACGCCCTCGTAGCACTGCAGGCGCACCAGATCCGAGCGGGTTGCCTGCGCGACGGCCCGGGCCAGCTCGGTCTTGCCGACCCCGGCGGGGCCCTCCACCAACAACGGCTTGCCCAACCGGTCGGCCAGGAACACCGCTGTGGCCGTTGCGGTATCGGGCAGATAGCCGGTTTCGGCCAGCCGCCTCGCGACATCATCGATGTCGGCGAACAGCGGTGCCGGGCGTGCGGGGACGCTCAAAGGTTTCTCCTATTTTCAGGCTGGGCGGGTATGGCCGTCTCCCCACACGATCCACTTGGTTGACGTCAGTTCGGGCAATCCCATCGGGCCGCGGGCGTGCAGCTTCTGGGTGGAGATGCCGATTTCGGCGCCGAAGCCGAACTGCTCACCGTCGGTGAAAGCCGTCGACGCGTTGACCATAACCGCCGCGGCGTCGACTTGCTCGGTGAAGCGTTGGGCGGCAGCGAGGTTGGTCGCCACGATGGCTTCGGTGTGGCCGGTTCCGTATTCGTTGACGTGGGCGATCGCGGCGTCCAGGCCGTCCACCACCGCCAGCGCGATATCCATCGACAGAAATTCGGCGCGCAGGTCGTCCTCGCCGGCGTCGGCGTGCACCGTCACCCCCGCGTCCTGCAGCGCGCCCACCAACCGCGGCACCGCGCGGTCGGCAATCGACGCGTCGATCAGCAGCGACTCGGCGGCGTTGCACACACTCGGGCGGCGCGTCTTGGAGTTCAGCAGGATACGTTCGGCCACCTCGAGATCGGCCGACTCGTGCACGTAGACATGACAATTGCCGACACCGGTCTCGATGGTAGGCACCTGGGCGTCGCGGACGACGGCGTCGATCAGTCCCGCTCCCCCGCGCGGGATGACCACGTCGACCAGGCCGCGGGCCTGGATCAGATGGGTGACGCTGGCGCGGTCGTCGCTGGGCAGCAACTGGACGGCATCTCGCGGCAGGCCCTCGTTACTGAGCGCAGCCCGCAGTGCGCCCACCAACGCCTCGTTCGACCGCGCCGCCGAGGAACTTCCCCGCAACAGCACGGCATTGCCGGATTTCAGCGTCAACCCGAACGCATCGACGGTCACGTTCGGTCGGCCTTCATAGACGATGCCGACCACGCCGAGCGGAACGCGCTGCTGGCGCAGCCGCAGTCCGTTGGGCAAGGTGCGTCCACGCAGCACTTCGCCGATCGGGTCGGGCAGGCCGGCGACCTGCCGCAGCCCGGCGGCGATCCCGTCGACGCGCTGTGGGTCCAGCGCCAGCCGGTCCAGCATCGCGGCCGGGGTGCCGGCTTCGCGGGCGGTGTCCAGGTCTTCGCGGTTGGCGGCCAGGATGTCGTGCGTGCGGGCGAGCACGGCGTCGGAGGCCGCATGCAGTGCCCGGTCCTTCGTTGCGGTGCTCAGCGTGCCCAGGGTGCGGGCCGCGACGCGGGCCCGGCGGGCGGCGTCGTGGACCTGCTCGCGCAAGTCAGGCATCGGTGGTGCTTGCAGACTCATCAGTCCAGCGTATCGGAGCGGAATGCGGCGCTCGAGGCGTGTCAGTCGGCACCCTGAAACCGGTCACTGGACTACGGTGGACGACTATGGTGGCGCAGGTCTGCGTGGTGGGCAGTGTCAACGCCGATCTGACCTTCACAGTGGATGCGTTTCCCCGGCCCGGCCAAACGGTGCTCGCGTCGTCGCTGTCATCGTCGCCCGGCGGCAAGGGTGGCAATCAGGCGGTGGCCGCCGCCCGGGCCGGCGCCTCTGTCGAACTCGTCGCGGCGCTCGGTGACGACTCGGCGGCCGAGCGACTGCGGGCGCACCTGCGGGCCAACGACGTTGGACTGGACGGTGTGACGATCGTGCCCGGGCCCAGCGGCTCGGCGGTCATCATGGTCGACGCCGCCGCCGAGAACACCATCGTGGTCGCGCCGGGCGCGAACGCCCACCTCGGCGTCACGTCCACCGACGTTCAGGCCGTCATCGCCGACAGCGACGTGGTGTTGCTGCAGTTGGAGATACCGATCGCCACGGCCGTCGCGGCGGCCCGGGTGGGTAGGGCAGCGGGCGCAGTCGTCATGGTCAACGCGTCTCCGGCCGGAGCCGAACCCCATCACCTGCTGGCGTTGTCCGAGCTGGCCGACGTCGTCGTTGTCAACGAGGCCGAAGTCCGCGAATGGCATTGGCCGGTCCCACATCTGGTGATCACGCGCGGTGCACGCGGCGCCAGCTACCTCGGCGATGACGAGCGCTTCGACGTGCCCGCGCCCGCGGTCGAGGCCATCGACACCACCGGAGCGGGTGACGTGTTCGCCGGTGTGCTGGCCGCCGGATGGCCGACGGGCCACGAAGACGCACTGCGTCGGGCGTGCGCGGCGGGTGCGCTGTCGACGCTGGTGCCCGGCGCGGGTGATTGTGCGCCGTACGCCGAGGCGATCGACGACGCGGTAGCGATGAAGTACGGAGGGTCACGTGCCGACAGATAGCCCGCGTCCGCCCGACGGTGACTGGCTGGGCACGCCGTACCTGCGCTTCACCCGGGAGGGACCGTTCGCGATCTGCACGCTCGACCGCCCCGAGGCGCGCAACGCGATGTCGCCGGCCATGTACTTCGGCATCAAATATGCGGTCACCCACGTCGGCTCGGACCCGGACCTGGCGGGTCTGCTGATCACCGGAACGGGCGACGTCTTCGCGCCGGGCGGCGACATGGGCGGCGGGGGTGCCGACAACTGGCTGACGTTCGGCTCAGCACTGGGTATGGACGCGTTGCCGTTCGATACCCTGCGCCAGTCCGCCAAGCCGGTGGTGGCGGCGGTGAAATGGCCTGTGTCAGGGCGGCGGGATGCAGATCTCGCTGTGCAGTGACGTGGCCGTGGTCAGCGAGCGCGTGATCAAGTCCAGCCTCGACAACTACCTGGGGCTCTACGACCGCATCGGTATGCAGTCCAGCCTGGGGCACCCGAATCGATCGAGGGATTCACGGCGTTCAAGGAGCGCCGCTCCCCCAGCTGGGTGCATCCGGATCTGCGCGTCGACGGCCGCCTGTAGGTACTAGTACAGACTTTTCTGAATACAGAATCGGATGTACTGTCGATCTTATGCAGACAGTGACCCACGGCGGCGCGCTGGCGCGATTCGGCTACGCGTTGTCCGATCCGACCCGCGCCGAGATCCTGCTGATGCTGCGGGACGGGCCGGGCTATCCGTCGGACCTCGCCGAGAAGATCGGGGTGTCGCGGCAGATCCTGTCCAACCACCTGGCCTGCCTCCGTGGCTGCGGCCTGGTCGTCGCCGAACCAGAGGGTCGACGCAGTCGGTATGAGCTGGCCGACCAGCGAATCGTCCACGCACTCGGCGACCTGATCGGACTGGTGCTCACCGTCGATCCGGCATGCTGCCCGGCAGCCGAGGCCGAGGCCTGCTGCTGATGCCCGCGACATCGGGCCTGTCAACCCCGCGCCTGGCACGTCTCGCGCGCCGCATCCGGCTGCTGGTCGCCGCCACCATCACCTACAACGTCGTCGAGGCGGTGGTCGCCCTGACCGAGGGCACCCGGGCGTCGTCGTCGGCGTTGATCGGCTTCGGTCTGGATTCGGTGATCGAGGTCTCGTCGGCGGCCGCGGTCGCGTGGCAGTTCTCCGCCAAGGATCCCGAGACGCGCGAGAAGGCCGCCTTGCGGTTCATCGCGTACTCGTTCTTCGCACTCGCGGCCTACGTCACTGTCGACGCGATGTTGTCACTGCTGGGCATGGGCGAGGCGCGGCACTCGCCGATCGGCATCGGCCTGGCCATCGCCAGCCTGATGGTCATGCCGTTGTTGTCCTGGGCCCAACGACGTACCGGCCGCGAGCTGGGTTCGCAGTCAGCCGTCGCGGATTCCAAGCAGACGCTGTTGTGCACGTACCTGTCGGCCGCCCTGCTGGTGGGCCTGTTGCTCAACAGCGTGCTCGGTTGGTCGTGGGCGGATCCCGTCGCGGCGTTGGTCATCGCCGCCATCGCGGTCCGCGAAGGCGTCAACGCCTGGCGTGGCGACACATGTTGCTAGAGAGTGGAACACCCATGCCCGTTATCGCACTCGCCCTGTTCGCCGCATTCGCCGCACTTGGATTCGGTTGGCGCAGTTGGGAACAGCATCGTCGCGCCGGATCGACGGGCTTCCGCGGCATCAGCGGCCGTCTCGGTTCAGCCGAATGGTTCGCCGGAATCGGTTTCGTCGCCGCGCTAGTGGCGGCCCTCGCCGCACCGCTGCTGCAGCTCTTCGGTGTGGTGGTCCCGTTGGGCTTGCTGGCTGCGTGGTGGATCCAGGCCGGTGGCATCGCGCTCGCCGTGCTCGGCATCGCGGCGACCGTCCATGCCCAGGTAGACATGGGCGACTCGTGGCGGATCGGCGTGGACCCCGGTGAGACCACCACGCTGGTGCGCACCCGCGTGTTCGGTTGGGTGCGCAATCCGATCTTCACCGCCATGCTGACCTTCGGCTTCGGGATCGCCCTGGTGACACCGAACTTCGTGGCGCTCGCCGGCTTCGCGCTGCTGGTCACCTCGATCCAGCTTCAGGTGCGCGTCGTCGAGGAGCCCTACCTGTTGACGGTGCACGGTGCCACCTATCGTGACTACCTCGCCACCGTCGGACGTTTCGTTCCGGGTGTGGGACTTCGCAGATAGTGTCGCGAGTTGCCCGCCTTGCAGCGACAAGACGTTGATGTCCCGCTGGCACCAGGCGAGTTGTCGCTGAAAGCCGGGCACAGTGGGCATCCCCACCGCCGCTCTCCGGCACCGACATATCCGCGTTAGCGTGGGATGGATGGCACGCAAGCAGACATCCAGCGGATGGTTATGGCTGCCGGTGATCTTCGGTCTGATCATCGGCGTGACCGTGACCGCGATGACCGACCAATGGTGGTGGACGACGGTCGGGGTGCTGGTCGGTGCGGCGGTCGGCGCACTCAGCGCCGGCAAGCTGCGATAGGCGGGTCAGTCCTCGGGGACTTCGCGTTCGATCTCGTCCAGCCAGGTGCGGGCCGACATGTCCGACGGCGCCCGCCAGTCACCGCGCGGCGACAGCGATCCGCCGGCTGACACCTTGGGGCCGTTGGGCAGCGCCGAACGCTTGAACTGACTGAACGAATAGAACCGCTGCGCGAACACCTGCAGCCAATGCCGAATCTCCTTCAGCGAGTAGGCCGGCCGCTTGTCTTCGGGGAAGCCGGCGGGCCAGTCGCCGCGTTCGGGGTCGCTCCACGCATGCCAGGCCAAGAACGCGACCTTCGACGGCCGGAAGCCGTACCGCAGCACCTGGAACAACGAAAAGTCCTGCAGCACATACGGCCCGACCTTGGCCTCGCTGCTCTGGATCTCCTCGTCCTCCCCCGTCGGGATCAACTCCGGGGTGATCTCGGTGTCCAGCACCGAGGCCAGCACTGCGTTGACCTCGTTGTCGACCTCGCTGCCGAATTGGCCCGACGAGATCACCCACCTGATCAGGTGCTGGATCAGCGTCTTCGGCACGCCGCCGTTGACGTTGTAGTGCGACATCTGGTCGCCGACACCGTAGGTCGACCATCCCAGTGCCAGCTCGGACAAGTCACCGGTGCCGAGCACAATGCCGCCGCGCTGGTTGGCGATCCGGAACAGGTAGTCCGTGCGCAGGCCAGCCTGGACGTTCTCGAACGTGACGTCATAGACCTCTTCCCCGCGGCCGAACGGGTGGCCGATCTCGGTGAGCATCAGCTTCGCCGTCGCCTTGATGTCGAGTTCCTCGAACGTGACTCCCAGCGCGCGCGCCAGCCGGATCGCGTTGCCCTTGGTGCGTTCACCGGTCGCGAAGCCGGGCAGGGTGAACGCGAGAATGTCGCTGCGCGACCGGCCTTCGCGGTCCATCGCGCGGGCAGCGACGATCAGCGCGTGCGTCGAGTCCAGTCCGCCGGAAACACCGATGACGATCTTCGGATAGTTCAGCGCGCGCAGCCGCTGCTCCAGACCGGAGACCTGGATGTTGTACGCCTCGTAGCAATCCTGTTGCAGTCGGGCCGGATCCGCCGGCACGAACGGGAAACGTTCCACCTCACGCAGCAGGCCGATGTCACCGGCCGGCGGGTCAAGCCGAAATTCCACGCGGCGGAAGGATTCAGCGGTCGACCCGTGATGTCTGCGGTTGTCGTCGAAGGTGCCCATCCGCAGCCGCTCCGAGCGCAGCAGTTCGAGATCGACGTCGGCAACCGAACGCCGCTCGCCCCTGGGGAAGCGCTCCGATTGGGCCAGCAGAACCCCGTTCTCCCAGATCATGGTCTGGCCGTCCCAGGACAGATCGGTGGTGGACTCGCCCTCACCCGCGGCGGCGTAGACGTAGGCGGCGAGGCAGCGCGACGAGGCCGACCGGGCCAGCAGGCAGCGGTCCTCGGCGCGCCCGACGGTGATCGGGCTGCCGGACAGATTGGCCAGCACCGTGGCACCGGCCAGTGCGGCCTCCGCGCTGGGCGGCACCGGCACGAACATGTCTTCACAGATTTCGACGTGCAGAACGAAACCCGGCCGATCGGTGGCGGTGAACAGCAGGTCGGGCCCGAACGGCACGTCCGCCTCGCCCATCCGGATCGCGCCGCGCACGTCGTCGCCGGCGGCCATCTGGCGGCGCTCATAGAACTCCCGGTACGTCGGCAGATATGACTTGGGCGCGACGCCGAGCACCCGGCCGCGGTGGATGACGACCGCGGTGTTGTACACCCGGTGCAGGTAGCGCAGCGGAGCACCGACCACGAGCACGGGTAGCAGGTCCGCCGACGCGACGACGATGTCGAGCAGCGCATCCTCGACGGCATCGAGCAGCGCGTCCTGCATCAGGATGTCTTCGATCGAATAGCCCGACAGCGTCAACTCGGGAAAAACCGCGAGCGCGACGTTGTCGTCGTGGCATGCCCGCGCCAGTCGCAGCACCGATTCGGCATTGGCCGCGGGGTCGCCGATGGCCGCGTGATGAGTGCAGGCTGCCACGCGCACGAAGCCGTGCCGGTAGGCCGAATAGAAGTCCATCACTGTCTATTGTCGCCTTTCACGTGTCGAGATCGGGGGACGGGGTAGAAACAATCCGTGAGCGAGACCGCGGTACTTGTCATCGACATGCTGAACGCCTACCAGCATGAAGACGCGGAACGCCTGGCTCCTAATGTCGCCGAGATCATCGACCCGATGGTCGGAATCATCGCTGCGGCGCGCAAGAGCGACGACGTCGACCTCATCTACGTCAACGACAACTACGGCGATTTCACCGCCGACCACGACGACATCGTCCGGTCGGCGCTGCAGGGTGCGCGGCCGGACCTCGTCGAACCGATCATGCCGGACAAGGACTGTTTGTTTCTGGAAAAGGTCCGGCACAGCGCCTTCTACGCCACTTCACTGGCCTACCTGCTGCGCCGGCTGGAAACCAGACGGCTCATCCTCACCGGACAGGTCACCGAGCAATGCATCCTCTACACCGCGCTGGACGCCTACGTCCGCCATTTTCCCGTCGCGGTGCCACCGGATGCGGTCGCGCATATCGACGCGCAGCTCGGTGATGCTGCGCTGAAGATGATGGAGCGCAACATGAGTGCCGAGATCGTTCCCGCTGCCGACTGCTTGGGCTGATTCCCGAGTTGGCCAGTAGTTCGTACGCCGGCACCGTGCACGTGCCACGATCGTTGCTCCCCGAGCTTTGCGAACTGCGGCCACTCTTCGACATACATCACGGTGCGGGCCGAACTGCCACGACGTCGACAGTGGGCGCTCGGAGTTCGCCTATGGCTCTTGCACCCGTTCCGTGTCGCTGCCTGACGGCGCCGGGGCGGACTTCACGTCTACGCTCGTGGACGTGGAATCCCCGGAACTCGTCGCGCTGCTGGCTGGGCGTCGGGTCGCGGTGCTCACCGGCGCGGGGATGTCCACCGACTCCGGGATTCCCGACTACCGCGGCCCGGACTCGCCGCCGAGCAACCCCATGACCATCGGTCAGTTCACGTCCGACCCGGTGTTTCGGCAGCGGTACTGGGCGCGCAACCACGTCGGCTGGCGGCACATGGACAAGACCCGTCCCAACGCCGGTCACCGCGCGCTGGCGGCGTTGGAGCATGCCGGCGTGGTCAGCGGTGTGATCACCCAGAACGTCGACCTGCTGCACACCAAGGCCGGCAGCCGCAGAGTGGTCAATCTGCATGGCACTTACGCCCAGGTGGTTTGCCTGGACTGCGGCCACACCATGACGCGCGCCGCGCTGGCCGAGCTGCTCGAAACGGCCAACCCCGGCTTCGTGCAGCGGGCGGAGGCGGTCGGTGGCATCGCTGTTGCCCCGGACGCCGACGCCATCGTCGGCGACACCGCATCGTTTTCGATCGTCGATTGCCGCCGCTGCGGCGGCATGCTCAAGCCCGACATCGTCTACTTCGGCGAGAACGTCCCCAAGGAGCGCGTGGCGCAGGCGTTCGCGATGGTCGACGCGGCGGACGCGCTGCTGGTGGCGGGCTCGTCGCTCACCGTGATGTCCGGG
>JBEVHG010000175.1:0-5873 GCA_040511335.1 Mycobacterium sp.
CCTGGTTGGCGATGCCGACCCGCTCCAGCAGCGCCATGGCGCTTTCGCGGGCCTCGGTCTTGGACTTCTTGCGCACCTTCATCGGCGCGAGCATCACGTTGTCCAGAATTGTCTTGTGCGCGAACAGGTTGAACGACTGGAACACCATGCCGACGTCGGAGCGCAGCTGTGCCAGCTTGCGTCCCTCCTCCGGCAGCACCTCACCGTCGATCGCGATCGTGCCCGAGTCGATCGGTTCGAGCCGATTGATGGTGCGGCACAACGTCGACTTGCCCGACCCGGACGGCCCGAGCACGACGATCACCTGCCCGCGGTCGACGTCCAGGTTGATGTCCTTGAGCACATGCAAGCTGCCGAAGTGCTTGTTGACCGCCTGCATGGAGATCATCGGCACGGCTGACTGGGGCGGATCAACCACCTGCACACCCGACCCCGTCGTCTCCATGGCTGCAGACCTTACCCAGGTAACGCACGGCTCGCCTGGAAGTCGTGAATCCGCTCAACTCGCCTCGTACACCCCTCCGTACCATGGGGCCGTGACTTCGATGGTGACGCAGATGGAGGTCGGGGCGCCCCGGCATACCTTTGTGCGCACCTATCAGGTCCGCACCTACGGCTGCCAGATGAACGTGCACGACTCCGAGCGACTGGCCGGGTTGCTGGAGGCCGCCGGATACCGGCGCGCCGCCGACGGTGCCGACGCCGACGTCGTCGTTTTCAACACCAGCGCGGTCCGGGAAAACGCCGACAACAAGCTCTACGGCAACCTCAGCCACCTGGCGCCCCGCAAGCAGGCCGATCCGAACATGCAGATCGCCGTCGGCGGCTGCCTGGCCCAGAAGGACCGCGACGCGGTGCTGCGCAGAGCGCCGTGGGTGGATGTCGTGTTCGGCACCCACAACATCGGCTCGCTGCCCACGCTGCTGGACCGCGCCCGCCACAACCACGCCGCCCAGGTCGAAATCGCCGAGGCGCTGCAGGAATTCCCGTCGGCACTGCCGGCCGCCCGTGAATCCGCCTACGCCGCATGGGTTTCGATCTCGGTGGGGTGCAACAACACCTGCACCTTCTGCATCGTGCCTGCGCTGCGCGGCCAGGAGGTCGACCGCCGACCGGGCGACATCCTGGCCGAGGTGCAGTCGCTGGTCGACCAGGGCGTTCTCGAGGTCACGCTGCTCGGGCAGAATGTGAACGCCTACGGTGTGTCGTTCGCCGACCCGACGATCCCGCGTGACCGCGGGGCGTTCGCGTCGTTGCTGCGTGCGTGCGGGCGCATCGACGGGCTCGAGCGGGTGCGCTTCACCTCGCCGCATCCGGCCGAGTTCACCGACGACGTCATCGACGCAATGGCCGAGACGGCGAATGTGTGTCCGGCGCTTCACATGCCGATGCAGTCCGGTTCGGATCGAATATTGCGCGCGATGCGCCGCTCCTATCGCGCCGAACGCTATCTCGGCATCATCGACAAAGTGCGCGCGGCCATCCCGTACGCCGCGATCACCACCGACATCATCGTCGGGTTTCCCGGCGAGACCGAAGAAGACTTCCAGGCCACGCTCGACGTCGTCGCGGCGGCCCGATTCACCAGCGCGTTCACCTTCCAGTACTCGAAGCGGCCCGGCACCCCGGCGGCCGAACTGGACGGCCAGCTTCCGAAAGCTGTTGTGGCCGAACGCTATCAGCGCCTGGTCAAGCTGCAGGAGAAGGTCTCGCTGGAAGAAAACAGCGCGCAGATCGGCCGCACCGTCGAGCTGCTGGTCGCGGCGGGCGAAGGCCGCAAGGACGCCAGCACCGCCCGGATGTCGGGGCGGGCGCGCGACGGCCGGCTGGTGCACTTCACGCCCGGCGGCGCGGCGATCCGTCCCGGCGACATCGTCACCACCACCGTCACCGGCGCCGCACCGCACCACCTGATCGCCGACGGCACCGTGGCCCACCATCGGCGCACCCGGGCCGGCGAAGCTCATGCCGCCGGCCAGCGGCCCACCGGTGTCGGCCTCGGAATGCCCGGAATCGGTGCCCCGGAACCGGCGCCGGCCGCGACCGGGTGTGCCCGGTGACCGCCCCCGGCAACAACGGAGACTTCGAAGAGTTCAAGGGCGACATCGACGCCGTCGAACGACGGATGGCGCGCGAATTCTACCCCGGGCCAAGGGCTCTGGTGATCGCGATCCTGGTGTTTGTCGTGCTGCTGTCGTTTATCTTGCCGCACACCGGCGGCGCCAGGGGTTGGGACGTGCTGGTCGGCGACGCCGCGGCGATCGACGAGGGGGTGTCGCTGCCGTCGCGGGTATTCACCATTCTGGCCCTGGTGTTCAGCGTCGGCTTCTCGATGCTGGCGCTGCTGACCCGACGCTGGGCGCTGGCATGGATCGCGCTGGCCGGATCGGCCGTGGCCTGCGCGCTGGGCATGCTGGCGGTGTGGTCGCGGCAGACCGCGCCCGAACCGCATCCCGGGCCGGGCATCGGGCTGATCGTCGCGTGGATCGCGGTGATCGTGCTGACCTACAACTGGGCCAGGGCGGTGTGGGCGCGCACCGCCGTACAGCTCGCGGCCGAGGAAGAACGCCGCCGGATGGTCGCCGAGCGGCAGAAGAAGGGCCTGCTGGACGGCCTCGACCCCGAGACCGACACTGACACTGGCACCGACGGGCCGGATTCACCGGGGCCGGGAAAGACTTAGCGTTTCTTGCCGAGCGCCTCGGCCGCCGCCTCGGCCCACTGTCGCCACTGCTCGGCGTTGGCGCGCGCCTCCTCGGCGTCCTTGGTCCGGCCGGCCGCCTCGGCCTTCTCCGCCTGCCGCTCGAATTGCTCGGCCCGGGAACGGAACTGGTCGGCGCGGGCCTGGGCCTCGGGATCGACCCAGCTCGACGACTCCGCGTCGCGAACCTTCTTCTCCACCGCCCGAAGCCGTCGTTCCAGCTCGGTGCTGCGCTCGCGGGGAACCTTGCCGATCGCGTCCCACTTCTCCTCGATGGCGCGCAGCCCGGCACGGGCCGCGTCCACGTCGGCCGTGTCGAGCTTTTCGGCTTCGGCCAGCAACGCCTCCCTCGCCGCGGCGTTCGCGTGGAATTCGGCGTCGCGCTCGGCGCTGGCGGCGTTGCGTGCCGTGAAGAACGTGTCCTGCGCCGCCTTGAAGCGGTGCCACAGCGCGTCGTCGACATCCTTGGCCGCACGGCCGGCGGCTTTCCACTGCGTCAGCAGATCGCGAAACACCGCACCGGTAGGGCCCCAGTCGGTGGAGCCGGCCAGTTCCTCGGCGCGCTCACATAGCGCCTCCTTGGCCTGACGGGCACCGACCCGCTCGCGGTCGAGCTCGGCGAAATGCGATCCACGACGGCGGTTGAACGTCTCGCGGGCCGCCGCGTACCGCTTCCACAGCGCGTCGTCGCTCTTGCGGTCCAGCCCGTTGATCGTGCGCCACTCCTCGAGGATCTCGCGCAGCCGGTCCCCGGCGGCCTTCCACTGCACTGAGTTGGCCCCCATGTCCTCGGCCTCGGCGGCCAGTGCCTCCTTGCGGGCGGTTTGCGCGGCCCGATGTTCGTCGCGGCGGGCGCGTTCGGCCTGCGCCGCGGCGTCGGCGTGCTCGACGATCGTCGCCAGCCGGGCGGCCAGCGCGTCGACATCACCCAGCGCCGCCGCCGTCGGCATGCTTTCGACCAGGGACGCCGCGGCCGCCTTGATCTTGCGGGCATCGCCCGTCCCGGACGCCAGCCGCCGCTCCATCAGAGCGACCTCGGTGAGCAGGTCATCGAAGCGGCGGCCGAAATGTGCGAACGCGGCCTCGGTGTCGCCGGCTTGCCAAGAGCCGATGACCCGCTCGCCGGAGCCGGTAATCAGCCACACCGTGCCGTCGGGATCGACCCGGCCGAACCGGTGCGGGTCGCTGGTGGGCGGCGCCGCGACCGTCGGCGCCGGCCGACCGGGGCGGGGAACTGGACGTGGCGGTCCGGGCCGGGCTGCGGGTTTGGGCGTCGGCGGCGGCCCACCTGGCTCGCTGGTCGTCATCTCCATTTACCTCGTACCCTCCGCGCGGTGTTCTCCGCGCACCTGCCGCGCGACGCGGCGCCCGAATCGCTGTGTCTCTCGAAGGCTATTCAAACAGGTCGCCGCGCCCCGCGCCCACGCCTTCGCGTGGCAGGCTCAGCCTCGACAACATCGGGAGGTCGTCGATGGCCAAGGCGGATATCGCCGCCCTGCTCGCCCTCGGCGCTGCCCTCTTCATCGCGATCGGCGACGTAATCCATCAGCGCTCCGCGCACCAGGTCACCGACGAGCCGGTCAGCCACATCGGCCTGTTCACCCGGCTGCTGCGCGACCGACAGTGGTGGCTGGGCAGCTTCGTCGCCGCCGCCGGATTCGCACTGCAGGCGGCGGCCCTCGGCCTCGGCTCGGTGCTGCTGGTGCAGGCGCTGCTCGTCACCTCGTTGCTGTTCGCGCTGCCGATCAACGCCCGCCTGACACACCGCAGGGTCACCCGCTGGGAGTGGATCTGGGCCGCCCTGCTCGCGGCCTCCGTCGCGGTGATCGTGATTGTCGGCAATCCGACCGCGGGGCATTCCCGTGCCTCCCTGGAGACCTGGACGGCGGTGGCCGCGGTGATGGTGCCCGCGCTGGTGCTGTGCGTGATCGGGGCGCGAGTCTGGTCCGGGCCGGCCAGCGCGGTCCTGCTGGCTGTGGTGTCCGGCGCATTGTGGGGGCTGTTCGCCGTGCTGACAAAGGGTGTGGTGGACCGGCTCGATGACGGTATCTGGGCGCTGCTGCGCACCCCCGAGCTGTATGCGTGGGCGCTGGTGGCCATCGCCGGCACCGCATGGCAGCAGTCCTCGTTTCGGGCCGGCTCACTGACCGCGTCGCTGCCCACCATGACCGTCACCGAGCCGGTGGTTGCGTCGGTGCTCGGGATCGTCGTGCTGGGTGAGACGCTGCGCCCGGGCGATGCCGGATGGTTGACGCTCGTGGTGGCGGTGGTCGCAATGGTGGCGGCGACGGCGGCGCTGGCCCGTGGCGAGGCGGTCGCGGCCGACACCGGGCAACCCGCCGTGCTGAAAGGCCACTAGTTTGGTGGCGTGCTGAGCGCCATCGCGATCATCCCGTCGGCACCCGTCATGGTCCCCGAACTGGCGGGTGCCGCCGCGGCGGAGATCGCCGACCTGCATGAGGCCGTGTGTGTGGCCGCGGCGTCGTTGCCGCCGCGGTGGGTCGTCGTCGGGGTCGGGCCCGCCGACACGGTGGTGGGGCCGCAGCGGGTCGGCACGTTCGCCGGCTATGGCGTCGACCTGCCGGTGCGGCTGGCACCGGACGGCGACGTGGCGGGCGAACTGCCGCTGTGCGCGTTGGTCGCCGGCTGGGTGCGTGGGCAGGTCAAACCGCAGGCGCGCGCCGAGGTGCGGGTGTACGCCGGCGACCACGGCGTCGACGCGGCGCTGACCCGGGGCCGCCAGCTGCGCGCCGAAATCGAGGAGGCCGCCGACCCGGTCGGCGTGCTCGTCGTCGTCGACGGCGCGCACACCCTCACCGCCCCCGCGCCCGGCGGCTACGACCCCGGCTCGATCCCCGTCCAGCGCGCCCTCGACGAGGCGCTGGCCGCCGGTGACATCGCGGCCTTGACCCGACTGCCCGCGACGATCGTCGGCCGGGTGGCCTACCAGGTCCTGGCCGGGCTCTCCGAACCGGAGCCGCGGTCGGCCAAGGAGCTCTACCGCGGAGCGCCCTACGGCGTCGGCTATTTCGCCGGCGTCTGGCAGCCGTAACGCCATGCGACCCATCGCGATCGTCGGACCGACCGGCACCGGGAAGTCCGTGCTGGCGCTGGCGGTGGCCGAGCGGCTCGGCGGCGAGATCGTTAACGCCGACGCCATGCAGCTCTACCG
>JBEVHG010000176.1:0-10972 GCA_040511335.1 Mycobacterium sp.
ACCCGCCATCTCCTCCGTCTCGCTGCATAGACTCCACGCCGCAGGGACCAAACGTACCGCAGGTAGGGCCGGTGTTCGCGCCACGAAGCAGTCGGCAGGAGGTGACATGGCGACCGATGACCACGCCGAAAAGACCCTGGCGGGGCTGGGGGAGTTCGCGGTCATCGACCTGCTGCTGGCGGGCCGCGACCAGCCGGCCGCGGTCGCGCTGGGACCCGGTGACGACGCGGCGGTGCTGTTCGCCGGCGACGGCAGAACGGTGGTGTCCACCGACATGCTGGTGGCCGGACGTCACTTCCGGCTGGACTGGTCCAGCCCACACGATGTCGGCCGCAAGGCCATCGCGCAGAATGCCGCCGATATCGAAGCCATGGGTGCGCTGCCGACCGCGTTCGTCGTCGCATTCGGCGCGCCGGGTGATACACCGACGTCGCAGGCGCTCGAGCTCGCCGACGGCATGTGGGAGGAGGCGCGGCGACTGGGAGGCGGCATCGTGGGGGGCGACCTGGTCAGCGCCCCGCAGTGGGTGATTTCGGTGACCGCGCTGGGCGACCTCGGCGGTCGTCAACCCGTGCGCCGCGGCGGCGCCGGTCCCGGCGACACACTGGCCGTCGTCGGCGAACTGGGCCGCTCTGCAGCGGGTTATGCTTTGTGGCACAACAACATTCACGACTTCGAGGCGCTACGCCGTCGGCACCTGGTGCCGGAGGTTCCCTACGGTCAGGGCCGCGTCGCCGCCGACGCGGGTGCTACCGCGATGACCGACGTCTCCGATGGCCTGGTGGCCGATCTCGGCCACGTGGCGCAGGCATCCGGTGTCGGTATCGACGTGTCCAGCGCCGCACTGAGGACGGATTTCGGCGCGCTGGCCGGCGCCGCCGCCGCGAGCGGGGCCGACGCCTGGGCCTGGGTGCTCGGTGGTGGCGAGGACCATGCGCTGGTCGCGGCGTTTCCCGGGCCGCCGCCGGAGGGCTGGCGGGTAATCGGCCGTGTCCTCGCCGGCCCACCACGCGTGCTGGTGGACGGCGAAAATTGGCAGGGAAATCCAGGGTGGCAGTCGTTTTGACCAACGCCTCAGGCTAGGTTGACAATTCGTGACCGCACGTCCGCTGCAGGAGCTTGTCGAGGAGGGCTGGGCGCGCGCGCTGGAACCCGTCGGCCCTCAGGTCGCGCAGATGGGCGAGTTCCTGCGGGCGGAGCTCGCGGCCGGCCGCCGTTACCTGCCCACGGGCTCGAACGTGTTGCGCGCGTTCACCTTCCCGTTCGAGAGCGTCCGGGTCCTCATCGTCGGGCAGGACCCCTATCCCACCCCGGGCCACCCGGTCGGGCTGAGCTTCTCGGTGGCTGCCGATGTCAGGCCGCTGCCGCGCAGCCTGGCCAACATCTTCGCCGAGTACACCACCGACCTCGGCTACCCCGAACCCGCCAACGGCGACCTCACGCCGTGGGCACAGCGCGGCGTGCTGCTGCTTAACAGGGTGCTCACCGTGCGGCCCGGTAATCCGGCGTCGCACCGCGGCAAGGGCTGGGAAGAGGTCACCGAGTGCGCGATCCGAGCGTTGGCGGCCCGCTCGGCGCCCATGGTGGCGGTGCTGTGGGGTCGCGACGCGTCCACGCTGAAACCCATGTTGGCCGGTAGCGACTGCGTCGCGATCGAGTCGCCGCATCCCTCGCCACTGTCGGCGTCGCGTGGATTCTTCGGTTCGCGCCCGTTCAGCCGTGCCAACGACCTACTTGCCCGGATGGGGGCCGAACCGATCGACTGGCGACTGCCCTAGCTTTCTGCGCGAGCTCTGCGACTGCTCGCGCCCGCGTCAGGGTGCCGGGATCGGCGGCGGCGACGGAATAGCCGGTATCTGCGGTATCGGCGGCGGCGATGGGATGGCTGGTGGTGACGGAATGTCGGGAACCGGGACGGTGATCGTGCCATCCCCGGTCGGCACCTCCGGTGATGGTGCGGTCGTTGCGGGGGCGGACGTCTCGACAGTTGTCGTGACGGACGTCGTAGTAGTGGTCGTGGTGGTTTCCTCGGAGGGAATCGTCGTCGCCGCACGCCGTCACCAGCGAGCCCACTGTAATTCCGGCCGCAAGCGCGAAGAGTGCGGATCTTGAGAATCTGTGAGAGGGCATATCGATGCACGCTTTCGCTAACGACTGGGCCGAAATGCCCAGTCGAGAGGGCTGCACCCGGAGGGGCTATCGCTAAACAAGTACCTAACTTGGTACTACGATCAGTACCATGAATTTGTGCCGTCGTTGAACATCACCTTCACAGAGGACGAGCTGGATGCCGTGCGGGCTGCCGCGGCGGGCGATGACGTGTCGCTGCGCACCTTCGCCCACCGGGCGGTCCTGGCCGCCGCCAGCGAGCACAAGCGCCGGGTGGCCGAAGCTGCGCGCATAGTGGCGGAGCGTTCGGCCGAGCTCAACCGCCGCTTGGCATGACGGAGTATCTCGATCGCGATGACGTTCTGACCGCCGGCGCTACCGCGGTAGGCCATGCGCTGACGGTCGTTGATTATGGGCTGCTGGACGCCGCTGTGGCCAGGCCGCGAGCGACTGCCTTCGGCGTCGATGCATATCCGAACGATTTCGCCAAGGCGGCGGCGGTGCTGCACTCGCTGGCGCGCAACCACGCGTTCGTGGACGGCAACAAGCGCACGGCATGGGCGGCGGCATGGACGTTTCTGCACATCAACGGAATCGAACTGGGTGAGTTCGACGTCGATGATGCGGAGGCGTTCATGAACGATGTCGCAACGGGCGCCACCGCCGACGTCGCATACATCGCCGGCAAGCTGGCGGGGTACGCCGGGCGCGTCGGGTAGGTGGCTAGGACTCGGCGCTAGCCGCGGGCGACCTTTCCGGCCTTGATGCAGGACGTGCACACGTTGATGCGCTTCTTGTTCGCGCCGGCACGGGTCACGGCGCGCACGGTCTGAATGTTCGGATCCCACCGACGGCTGGTCCGGCGATGGGAATGCGACACCGACTTGCCGAAGCCGGGGCCCTTCCCGCAGATATCGCATACGGCAGCCATGTGGAACTCCTCGGATCAGTACTGGGGGCCAACAACCGCAGGCGGGTGACCCGACAACCTGACCAGGATACCGGGCGGGAAGAGTATCGCCAAAATGGTGTCCACCGGCACCGATGTTGTGGCAAGTGCTGTCGCCACCAGTGGCTAGGCTGGCGCCTACCGCGGCTCAACGGGGTTGGAGGTTCGATGTCGGCTCGGCGGCTCGATGCCTCCGCTCTGAGGGACTGGGCTCATACCGCCGTCGGGGATCTGATTGCGCATACCGACGAGATCAACCGGCTCAACGTGTTCCCGGTCGCCGACGCCGACACCGGGACAAACATGCTGTTCACCATGCGCTCGGCGTGGGCGCAGGCCGACCGGACGGCGCGCACCAGCGACGTGGTTGACGTCGCCGCGGCCCTGGCCGCCGGCGCGCTGCAGGGGGCCCGCGGCAACTCGGGGGTGATCCTGTCGCAGATTCTGCGCGGCCTGGCCGATGTGACCGCTTCCGCCGCGACCGAGCGCGCCGGCCAACTGGCCGACATCGACGGGGTCCTCTTCGGTGCGGCGCTGCGGCATGCCATCGGCCTGGTCGTCGCGTCGATGGGCGAGGCAGTGCCGGGCACCATACTCTCGGTCCTGCAGGCCGCAGCGGGTGCCGCCGAACACACGGCCGGCGACACCGCGGACCTCGCCGACGTGGTGTCCGCGGCCACGGACGCCGCGGTCGTCGCCCTGGACAAGACCACCGGCCAACTCGATGTGCTCGCCGAGGCCGGCGTGGTCGACGCCGGTGGCCGCGGCCTGCTGGTGCTGCTGGACGCGATGACCCGGACGCTCACCGGCCACCTGCCGCACCGGCACGAGTACCTGCCGGCCCCACCCGACGTCGGGGTGCTCACGACTACGCCCGCGCCGCCCCAGTTCGAGGTGATGTACCTGCTCAGCGGCTGCGACGCCGACGGCGTCGAGCGGCTGCGGGAACAGCTCGAGCAACTGGGCGAATCGGTGGCCATCGCCGCGTCGAGCGCCGAGGGCGCCGGCCACTATTCGGTTCATGTGCACGCCGACGACGCGGGGGGCGCGGTCGAGGCGGCACTGGCCGTCGGCACGCCCAGTCGGATCCAGATCACCGCGCTCAATGCCATCGCGAGCAGTCCAGCCCCGGGCGGCTGGAGCCACCGGCGCGCGGTACTGGCCGTCGTCGACGGTGACGGCGCGGAGGAACTGTTCGCCGGCGAGGGCGCGCACGTGTTGCGGCCCGACCCCGACGCTCCGGTCAGCGCCAAACAGCTGCTGCGGGCACTCGTCGACGCCGGCGCCGCGCAGATCATGGTGTTGCCCGACGGGTATGTCGCCGCCGAGGAACTCGTCGCCGGGTGCACCGCCGCAATCGGCCGGGGTATCGACGTGGTGCCGGTACCCGCCGGGTCGATGGTGCAGGGACTGGCCGCGCTGGCCGTGCATGACGCGGACCGGCAAGCCGTCGACGACGGCTACACCATGGCCCGCGCCGCCGCGGCCGCCCGGCACGGCTCGGTTCGGGTCGCCACCGAGGACGCGCTGACCTGGGCCGGCACCTGTAAGCCCGGCGACGGGTTGGGCATTGCGGGCGACGAGGTGCTGATCGTTGGGGACGACATCGCTTCCGCGGGAGCGGGTTTGATCGATCTGCTGCTGGCCGCCGGCGGCGAACTCATCACGGTGCTGACCGGCGACGGCGTAGACCGCAGTGTCGGCGACGCCCTGCGGGAGCATGTGCACCGCCAGCACCTCGGCGCCGAGCTGGTGACCTACCACACCGGCCACCGCGGCGACGCGCTGCTGATCGGGGTGGAGTAGCGTGGTCGGGCTGTCGGATCGCCTCGAGTTCATCCTCGGCGGATCGAACGCGAGAAAGCTCGAGGAGAACTTCGGGATACACACCGTCAACGACCTCCTTCGGCATTACCCGCGCAAGTACAGCGAGGGGATGACCGTTCGTGGTGAGGACGAGGACCTGAGCCTCGAAGAGGGAGAGCACGTCACTTTCGTCGACGTCATCACCGACACCAAGACCGGTGATATGAAGCCGCATTTCGACAAGAAAACCGGCAGAAGAAGGAAACGCAAGTGGCTGCGCGTCACCCTCGGTGACCATCGGCCCAAGGTGACTGCGACCTTCTTCAACGCCGACTGGATGATCGAACAACTCCTCCGCGGTACCCGCATCATGCTGTCCGGAGAAGTCGGATACTTCAAGGGCACAATGCAATTGACCCATCCGGCCTTCCTCGTTCTCGAGTCGCCGAGCGGCAAGACGCCCGGTACCAAGTCACTGAAGACGATCGCTGACGCGTCAGGGGAAACCGGCGAGCAACTGTTGTCGGCATTCGAGCGCGAGTTCTTTCCGATCTACCCCGCCAGCGCCAAGGTGCAGAGCTGGGACATCTATGCGTGTGTGCGGCAGGTGCTTGACTTGCTTGACCCGATCGAAGAGCCGCTGCCGGAATCGGTTGTGCGCCAATGGAGCTTGATCTCTGAAGACGAGGCGTTGCGGGCGATTCACATCGCCGAGAACGCGGTAGAGCGGGACGGTGCCCGCGAGCGGCTCACCGTCGACGAGGCTGTGGGATTGGAGTGGGCGTTGGTGGCGCGGCGTTACGGGGAGCTGGGCGAATCCGGTCCACCCGCGCCACGTCGGGACGACGGATTGTTCACGGCGCTGTTGGGTCAGCTGCCGTTCGAGTTGACCAACGGCCAGGGCGAAGTGCTCGACGTGCTGTCGACCGAACTGGCCGCGACCCGCCCGATGAACCGGATGCTGCAGGGTGAGGTCGGCTCGGGCAAGACGATCGTTTCGGTGCTGGCGATGCTGCAGATGATCGATGCCGGCTACCAGTGCGCACTGCTCGCTCCCACGGAAGTCCTTGCCGCCCAACATGCCCGGTCGGTCCGTGACGTGCTCGGTCCTTTGGCGATGGCGGGTCAACTCGGCGGTGACGAGCGCGCGACCCGGGTGGCCCTGCTGACGGGTTCGATGTCGCCGCAACAGAAACGACAGGTGCGCGATGAGGTCGCGGCCGGGGAAGCCGGCATTGTGATCGGCACCCACGCGCTGCTGCAGGACGCCGTCGAATTCCAGCGGCTCGGCATGGTGGTGGTCGACGAACAGCACCGGTTCGGCGTCGAGCAGCGAGATCGGTTGCGCGCCAAGGCCCCTGCCGGTCTGACGCCGCACCTGTTGGTGATGACCGCCACGCCGATTCCGCGAACGGTCGCGCTCACCGTTTACGGAGATCTGGAGACGTCGACGCTGCGCGAGCTGCCCCGCGGCCGTCAGCCGATCACCACCAGCACGATCTTCGTCAAGCAGAAGCCGGCGTGGTTGAACCGCGCCTGGCAGCGCATCATCGAGGAGGTCCGGGCCGGCCGGCAGGCCTACGTCGTCGCGTCGCGTATCGACGAGACCGACGCCGGCAATGACGATACGGGCGGCCCGCCGGCCACCACCGTCTTCGAGATGCTCGACCACCTGCGACAGGGTCCGCTTTCCGGGCTGCGGCTCGGCCTGATGCACGGGCGGCTGCCGGCCGAGGAGAAGGACGCGGTGATGGCCGCCTTCCGGGCCGGGCAGATCGATGTCCTGGTGTGCACCACAGTCATCGAGGTCGGTGTCGACGTTCCCAACGCGACCGTGATGTTCGTGATGGACGCTGACCGGTTCGGCATCAGCCAGCTGCACCAACTACGCGGCCGAATCGGACGCGGCGAACACGCCAGCCTGTGTCTGCTCGCGACGAAGTTGCCCGAGGGATCCAAAGCCGGCGAGCGGTTGAAGGCCGTCGCCGGCACGTTGGACGGCTTCAAACTGGCCGATCTGGATCTCAAGGAGCGTCGCGAGGGGGATGTGTTGGGCCACAGCCAGTCCGGTCGACCGATCACCCTCCGGTTTCTGTCGCTGGCGGTGCATCAGGAGGTCATCGAATCGGCGCGCGAGTTGTGTGAGGCGGTGTACCAAGAAAACCCCGGACATCCCGGAATGGCCATGCTGGCAGCGCAATTCACCGATACCGACCGCGTCGAATACCTGGACAAGGCATGAACCGAAAGCGGTTGGGGTGGCTGGCGGCGGCGGTCGCGCTCGCGGTGCTCGTCGCCTACCAGGTCACCGCCGCGTCGGGTCAGCGGGCGGCATGGTTCGTGGCGCAGGCCGACATCCCGACCGTGGCGCCCGGCATCGACGTGCTCGCCGGCGTGGCGGAGGCGCCGGTTCGTATCCGCGGCAACGACTACCGTCGGGCCGCATTCGGCGACAGCTGGACCGACGACAACAATGCCCCCGGCGGCCACAACGGCTGCGACACCCGCAATGACGTCCTGGACCGGGACCTCGTCGACAAGACCTATGTGTCGATCAAGCGGTGTCCCACTGCGGTCGCCAGCGGCACTCTGCACGACCCGTACACCAACGCCACCATCGCGTTCGTGCGCGGCAACCAGATCGGCGCGTCGGTGCAGATCGACCACATCGTGCCGTTGGCGTTGGCGTGGGACCTGGGCGCGCGTAACTGGACCGACGAGATGCGGCTGCGTTTCGCCAACGACCCGGCGAACCTGATCGCGGTGGCCGGCCAGGCCAACCAGGACAAGGGCGACCAGGAACCGGCGGACTGGATGCCACCCAACACGGCGTTCCGATGCCAATACGCGGTGCAATTCGTCGCGGTGCTTCGCGGCTACGGACTGCCGATCGACTCACCGTCGGCCACGGCGCTACGCGACGCCGCGGCGACCTGCCCCGCCGCCTAGGTACCTGTGTAGGTCTCGGGGTCCTGCCGGAACCGGGTGCCGTCGTCGAGACCGAGCAGCGTCGCCATTTCGTCGTCGGTCAACTCGAAGTCGAACACGTCGAGGTTCTGCGCGATCCGTTCCGGCGATGACGAGCGGGGGATGACGACGTTGCCCAACTGGATGCTCCACCGGATCAGCACCTGCGCCGGCGTCTTGTCGTGCGCCGCAGCGACGGTGGCGATGGCCGGGTTGTCCAGAAGGTTGCCGATCCCCAGCGGGCTGTAGGCCTCGGTGACGATGTTGTGCTCGGCGTTGGCGGCGCGCAGTTCGGCTTGATTGAGCAGCGGGTGCAGTTCGATCTGGTTGATCGCTGGGACGAAGAACGACAACTCGATGACGGTCGACAGGTGCTCGGGGGTGAAGTTGCACACGCCGATCGAGCGGGCGTCGCCGACCTCCTTGGCCTTCATCAGGCCGCCCCAGCTGTCCACGTAGGCGCCGCGCTCCTCGGCGGGCCAGTGGATGAGGTAGAGGTCCACGTAGTCCAGGCCCAGCCGCTCGAGGCTGGCCTTGCAGGCGTCCTGCGAGGACTGGAAACCCTGATCCGGGGTGGCCAATTTGGTGGTGACGAACACCTCGGCGCGGGGTAACCCCGACGCGGCAATGGCGCGGCCCACAGCGGCCTCGTTGCCGTACGCGGCGGCGGTGTCGATCAGCCGGTAGCCGGCCTCCAGTGCGGCCGATACCGCCCGTTCGGTTTCGGATTCCGACAGCTCTGCGACGCCGAGCCCGATGACCGGGATGGTGTTCTCGTCATTGAGGGTGACGGTGGGAATCGCAGCCGCCGACGTCATGTCACCTGCCTGTGAAATTGAAGGTTTGGGGACGCCATGTCGCGCCCGCTCAGCTCGAAATCGAACACGTCGAAGTTACTCACAATTCGTTCCGGGGGTCACCGACTTGGGGATGACGATAGTACCGAGTTGGATATGCCACCTGAATCTGTGCGGCGGATATTTCGAGCGCGTCGGCGACGGCAGTGTCCGGCGGGTCTGCCGAACGCACTCACCCGATGTGCGGTATCGAATTACCGTCGTTGAGCGTGACCGAGGGAGCTGCAATGACTCAAAATCTGCCAGGCCAGGGGCGGCCGGTCGGGTCACCGGGGGGCGGGGCTCAACCGGCGCCAAGTGCTGCGAGCCGCGCCAAGGACGCCGTAGGCACTGCGGCCACGGGGGTGACCCTGCGCGCCATACCCCGGATACCCGACGGCCTCAAGCGTTTACTGCTGGGCCGGCGCTCCGTCACCGTCGATGGCAACACCCTGGACACCTCGCTGCAACTGATGCTCACCGCGGAGCGGGTATCCGGGCTGGGGAAGCTGGTCGCGAGCGAGGATGTGGCCGTCGCACGGTCACAGCTGCGCATCCTGGCGGGGCAGTTCAAGGTCGATGTCGACGCCTCGACCACCGACCTGTCGATTCCCGGTCCGGCCGCGCCGATACCCGCCCGGCACTACCGGGCCGCCGACAGCAGCGCGCCCCTGCTCTTGTACTACCACGGCGGCGGGTGGGTGCTCGGCGACATCGACACCCACGACCGCCTGTGCCGGTTGATCTGCCGCGACGCGGGTATGAATGTGCTGTCGGTCGATTACCGGCGGCCCCCGGAGCACAAGGCGCCCGCCGCGGTCGACGACGCCTACGCCGCCTACCGCTGGGCGCTCGACCATGCCGCAGACCTAGGCGCAGACCCGAACCGCGTGGCCGTGGGCGGCGACAGCGCCGGCGGTAACCTCGCCGCCCTGGTGTGCCACCGAGCCCGAAACGAGGGCGTGCGGTCGCCGACCCTGCAGATGCTGCTTTATCCGGTCACCAACCTGTGCGGCGACACCCGATCGCGCACGCTGTTCGCCGAGGGGTACTGGCTCACCAAGCACAATATGGACTGGTTCACCGACCACTACCTGGCCGGGTCGGGGCTCGAGGCGGCCGACCCACGCCTGTCGCCGCTGTTGGCCGAAGACCTGTCCGGGCTGCCGCCGGCTCTGGTGCTGACCGCGGGATTCGATCCGCTGCGCGATGAGGGAAACCAATACGCGGAGGCGATGCGCGCGGCCGGCGTCACGGTCGACCTGCGGGAGTTCGGCTCGCTAATCCACGCCTTCGCCAGCTTTTTTCCGCTCGGCGGCGGCAGCGCGACGGCGACCACGGAGATGATTTCCGCGCTGCGGGCCCACCTGAGCCACGGCTGACCGCCGCCGTTTGCACCGCCGGTACCCTTGAGACATTCCCAACCACCGCAGGAGGACCAGCACACCCGTGGCCACCAAACCGAAGAAGACCGCGCGCTATGACCTGAAGGCAGCCGATCGCAAGCGCAACCTGGCGATCCAGATTGGGCTGACCGCGATCGTGGTGGTGTTCGCCGTCGCGCTGGTGCTCTATATCGTGATGTCCAGCGACAAGGTTGGCTCCGATGAGGCGAAGTCGATCCGGGTGACCTCGAGCAATCTCATCACCAAGGACGGTGGCAGCGAGCCCAAGGCCGTCCTCTCGCTGTACGAGGATTTTCTGTGCCCGGCCTGCGGGAACTTCGAGCGTCAGTTCGGCCCCACCATCAGCAAGCTCATCGACAGCGGCGCGGTCGCCGCGGACTACCACATCGTCGCCATTCTCGATGCGCAGGGAGACGGCTACTCGTCGCGCGCCGGCGCGGCGGCGTACTGCGTCGCCGACGAATCGATCGACGCGTTCCGCCGATTCCACACCGCGCTCTACACCAAGGAACTGCAGCCCGCGGAAGGCGGCGGCATCTATCCCGACAACGCCCGGTTGATTGAACTCGCTCGCCAAGCCGGAGCCGCCGGCGGCGTCCCCGACTGCATCAGCAACGACAAGTACACCGAGATGGTGCAGGGGATGGCCGTGGCCACCGGCATTAAGTCGACGCCCACCGTCCGCATCAACGGTGAGGAATACGACCCGAGCACTCCCGACGCGTTGGTGGCGAAGGTCAAGGAGATCGTCGGCGAGGTTCCGAGTCTGGACGCGGCCGTACCCGCACCGGCGGCGCCATGACCGTCACCGCGCCCGGTCCCGTCGAGTCCGCCGAATCGGTGGATCGGGCGGGTGTCCGGGTGCGGATGGCCAGCGCGGTATGGGTATTGATCGCGGG
>JBEVHG010000177.1:0-12025 GCA_040511335.1 Mycobacterium sp.
GTCCACGTGGCGTCGGGGTCGACCACCGTCAGGTTAGCCGGTTCGCCGATGTCGAGGGGGCGGCCATGGTCGGGCAGACCCACAATGCGCGCGGGGTTTTCGCTCATCACCCGGGCGACGTCGCGCCACGTCAGCAGCCCCGGCCGCACCATGGTTTCGACCACCACCGACAGCGCGGTCTGCAGCCCCAGCATGCCGGGCCGCGCAGCGGCGAACTCGCAGAGCTTCTCGTGTTCGGCGTGCGGGGCGTGGTCGGTGGCCACGCAGTCGATCACGCCGTCGGCCAGCGCCTGCCGAAGCGCCTCGGCATCACCGGCCTCTCGCAGCGGCGGGTTGACGCGGTTGCGGCCGTCGTAGGTGGCCAGCCGGGTGTCGTCGAGCATCAGGTGGTGCGGAGTCACCTCGGCGGTGATCGAAATGCCTTGTTCCTTGGCCCATCTCAGAATCTCAACGGTGCCCGCCGTGGAGGCGTGGCAGATGTGTACCCGCGCTCCGGCGTCGCGGGCCAGCAGCGCGTCGCGGGCGACGATGGACTCCTCGGCGGCGCGGGGCCAGCCGGACAGCCCGAGCCGCGCGGCGTTGGGTCCCTCGTGCGCAACGGCGCCCACGGTCAGCCGCGGCTCTTCGGCGTGCTGGGCGATCAGCACGCCCAGGCCGGTGGCGTACTCCAGCGCACGGCGCATCACCAGCGGGTCGTGCACGCACACGCCGTCGTCGGAGAACATCCGCACCTGCCCGGCGCCGGCGGCCATCATCCCCATCTCGGTGAGCTGGCTTCCGGCCAGGCCCATCGTCACCGCGCCCACCGGGTGCACGTCGACCAGGCCCACCTGCTGGCCGCGGTGCCAGACGTGGTCGGTGACGACGGGGCTGTCGGCGACCGGGGTGGTGTTGGCCATCGCGAACACCGCGGTGTAGCCACCTAAAGCCGCCGCGGCAGAGCCGGTTTCAATGTCTTCGGCGTACTCACGGCCGGGCTCGCGCAGATGGGTGTGCAGGTCGACGAAGCCCGGCAGCAGGATCTGGTCGGTCGCGTCGATGACGTCGGCAACCTCCGGGATCGCCAGTTCCGCACCGATATCGGCGATCTGGCTGTCCTCGACGAGCACGTCGACGCGATCGCCCTCGCCGTAGCGGCGCACCCCGCGGATCAGAACGCTCATGCGCTGATCGCCTCCTGTTCGGCGCCCACCAAGAGATGGAACAGCACCGCCATCCGGATATGCACACCATTGGAAACCTGTTGCAGCACAGCCGATTGCGTCGAGTCGGCCACCGACGACGAGATCTCCATGCCGCGCAGCATCGGGCCGGGGTGCAGCACGACGGCGTTGCCGGGCAGCATGGCCTGACGCTTTTCGGACAGCCCGTAGAGCACCGAGTACTCGCGGGCGGACGGGAAGAAGCCGCCGTTCATCCGCTCGGCCTGCACCCGCAGCATCAGCACCGCGTCGGCCACGGGCAGCTCGGCATCGAGGTCATGCGACACCGTCACCGGCCAGCCGGCCACTCCGACCGGCAACAGGGTCGGCGGCGCCACAAGCACCACCTCCGCGCCCAGCGTGTCGAGGAGCAGCACGTTGGACCGGGCCACCCGGCTGTGCAGGACGTCGCCGACGATCACCACCCGTTTGCCCTCGATACCGCCGAGCCGCTGGCGGATGGTCAGCGCGTCGAGCAGTGCCTGCGTGGGATGTTCGTGGGTGCCGTCACCGGCGTTGATCACCGACGGCCCGCCGTGTTCATCCCCGAGTCGCTCCGCTCCTGCCCGCCGGCCCTCCGTGGCGGTCCACTCGGCGAGCTGCTGAGCGGCGCCGGACGCGGGGTGGCGGATGATCAGTGCGTCGGCTCCCGCCGCGCGCAGCGTCAGCGCGGTGTCACGCAGCGACTCACCCTTGGCCACCGACGAGCCGGACGCGCTGACATTGATGACGTCGGCGCTCATCCACTTGCCGGCCACCTCGAACGACACCCGGGTGCGGGTGGAGTTCTCGTAGAACATCGTGATCACGGTGCGCCCGCGCAGCGTCGGCAGCTTCTTGACCTCGCGGACCAGCAGCGCCTGGCTGAACCGGTCGGCGTCGTCGAGGATGGCCGTGGCGTCGTCGCGGGACAGGTCGGACGCCGACAGCAGATGTCGCGGGCTCATTTCGAGATCACCACCCCGTCACGGTCGTCGTCCTCGGTGAACAGGACGTGCACGCTCTCACTGCGTGAGGTCGGGACGTTCTTGCCGACGTAGTCCGCGCGCAACGGCAGCTCGCGGTGGCCGCGGTCGACCAGCACCGCCAGCTGCACGGTGCGCGGCCGGCCGATATCGCGCAGCGCGTCCAGCGCCGAGCGCACCGAGCGCCCGGAGTACAGCACGTCGTCTACCAGGATGACCAGCGCGTCGTCGATACCCCCCTCGGGGATCGACGTGTCTTCCAGGGGTCGCGGCGGCTTGATGTTGAGGTCGTCGCGGTAGAGCGTGATGTCGAGCGCGCCGTGCGGCAGCGCGACGCCGGCGAACTCGTTGATCTTCTCCGCCAGCCGGGCGGCCAGGGTCACTCCGCGGGTGGGGATACCCAGAAGGACGACGCGCGGCGCGTCGGGACCATCCAGAGCGGTCTTTTCGATGATCTGATGGGCGATGCGGGAAATGGTGCGGCCGACGTCGGCCGCGGACATCAAGTCCCGGTCGGTGCCTGAAGAGCCCAAGTGACTCTGACCTCCTTCTCCGCCTCTCTGGACGGATCGTTAAAGGACGTCGAACTGCGGGGAGCTTAGCACCGCGCGCTACGCTGGCGAAAATGACAGGCCCGACGTCTTCCTCCGAGGTTCCCGAGTTCGATTTCGATGCCCTCTACCGGGGTGAGAGCCCCGCCGAGGGTGTGCCGGCGATCACCACGCCGCCGTGGGATACCAAGGCTCCCAAGGAGAATGTCGTCGGCTGGCAGGATGCCGGGTTGATCCACGGCGAGGTGCTCGACATCGGTTGCGGCCTCGGCGATAACGCCGTCTACCTGGCTCAGCAGGGTCATTCGGTGACCGGCCTGGACATCTCCCCGACTGCGCTGATCACCGCCGAGCGTCGCGCCAACGACGCCGGAGTCGAGGTCCGGTTCGCCGTCGCCGACGCCACCAAGCTGGACGGTTACGCCGACGCGTTCGACACCGTCATCGACAGCGGGATGTACCACTGCCTGGACGACGGCGCGAAGCGCAGCTATGCCGCGGCCGTGCACCGGGCCACCCGCCTGGGAGCCACGTTGCTGCTCGGCGCGTTCTCCGACGCCAACGCCCAGGACCGGGACTGGCCCCGGCCGATGGTCTCCGAGCAGACGCTGCGTGAAACCCTCGGCGACGCGGGCTGGGAGATCACCTCGCTTACGTCGGAGACAATCCAGCTCCCCCACGAAGGCACCGACGCGGCGTTGTGGCTCGTACAGGCGCAGCGCCGCTGAGTACGCTGATGCAGCGTGACCGGCCCCACGCTGGAGCCTGACCCCGACTTCACCTGTGTCGCGCCACCCGATTGCCTGCGCATTGCCGCATACCGGCCGTACCGGTCGACGACCTACCGGCTGGACTCCGAAGTCCGGGGCACGAAGTTCGTGGTGCACAACTACGGCCACGGCGGCGCGGGAATCACCATGAGTTGGGGCTGCGCGAGCCTGGTGTGCGACCTGATCCGCCAGCACGCCGCGCCGCCGGGCGAGGTGGCGGTGCTGGGCGCCGGGGTGATGGGACTGACGGCCGCGACCCTGCTGCGGGAGGCCGGATACACGGTCACGGTCTATGCCGCGTCGCTGTCGGCGACGACATCCGACATTGCGGGAGGGCAGTGGAAACCGTCGATCGTCGAATTCGAGCAAGCGATTCCGGCCGCCAAGGCCCGCTTCGAAAAAATCCTGCGAATCTCGTTCAACACCTTCGTGTCTCAGATCGGACAGGGCTTCGGCGTATCGCGGCGGATCAACTATTCGAAGTTGGGTTCGGACACCGGGTTCAGCAAGGTTCCGCGCGATCTCATCCCCGCGCCGATGCATTTCAATCGACTCCCGTTCGCGCATATGGACTCCAGCGGCTGGGGTTATCACACGTTGCTCGTCGAGCCGCCGATCTTCCTGAACCGCCTGCGCAACGATCTACGCCTGCAGGTGCCGTTCAAGCTGCGCAGGTTTCGCTCGTTCGCCGACGTCGCGCAGCTCTCCTAGCCGGTGGTGGTGAACTGCACTGGCCTGGGCGCCGGGCAGATCTTCGGCGATCCAGCGGTGGTACCCATCAAGGGCCACCTGGTGCTGGTCAAGGCGCAGCCCCACCTCGATTACCTCTACAGCTCGGGCGAGACGTATGTATTTCCGCGCGAAGACCACGTCGTTGTCGGCGGAAGCTATGAACCCGACCCCGACGACGACAAGGTCGACGAGGTAATCATCCAGAAGATTCTGCGGCTGGCCAGAAACACGTTCGCCGGCGCCACCCTGGCGGCCGATGAGCGGGAGCCGTGGATGCTGCCCAGGTCCGTATAGGAGGCGACAGTGCCCTATTTCGCCGCGGACTACGTCATCGAACGGTTGATGCAGCAGAACGTCGAGGCGCTGTTCGGGGTGCCCGCCGTCTACGGCGCGGCGCTGTTCGCGGCCGCGGCCCGCGCGAGCACCCCGGCCCGGCCGTTCCGGACCGTCGTCAATAGCAGCGACCTCGAATCCGGTTACGCCGCAGACGGTTACGCGCGGGTTCGCGGCCTGTCCGCGGTATCGGTGTCCTACGGCGTCGGCACGTTGAGTCTCGTCAATGCCGTCGCCGGCGCCTACATCGAACGCAGCCCCGTCGTAGTCCTCAACGGCGGACCGTCGCAGACCAACATCGACGACCAGAATCGAACCGGCGTGTTGTTCTCGCACTCGATGGGCCGCCCGCACAGCGACATGGAGGCGTTCGCCCCGTTCACGGCGCTGTGTGAGCGGGCCGACACCGAAGCCGCCGTACCCGCCCTGATCGATCGCGCACTGACAACCGCCCTCACCCGCAAGCATCCTGTCTACGTGGAAGTGCCGCAGGCATGGTGGAGCAGGCCCTGTTCGCCGCCCGCCGGCACGCTGGATCTCAGCCTGCCGGCCGGATCCGCCGATGCCGCAGCGCAATCGGTGCTGCAGGCGATCGCGGCGGCGTCCAATCCGATGGTGATCGTCGGCGTCGAGATCGCGCGCTACCGACTCGCCGACACGATGTTATCCATCCTGAACCGGCTGAACCTGCCGTGGGCGACCACCGTGCTGTCCAAATCTGTGCTGCCCGAACAGCATCCGAAGTTCTTGGGGGTTTTCAACGGGGAGAGGTCGCCGGCGGCGCTGAAAAGCAAGATCCAGACGTCGGACCTCATCATCGCGCTGGGCGCCGTGTTCGGGTCCGGGCATGCCAGCATGATGATTCCCAAGTTCGACAAGACGATCCGGATCTGGGACGGTGCCCTCGTCAACCGGGGCGGGGCTCCACAGCCCATGCACACCCCGCCGTTCGTCGCTGCACTCGACGCCGCGGGCATCGTCAGACGGCCGGTCGGGTTTGTCGGTCGGGCACCGGCGGCCGCGGAGCATTTCGACGAACACGGCGAAAGCGCGTGGGACGGTGATCGAGGAGCCGAGATCGCCCTTGCCGCCGCCGAGCCCGCGGCCAGTCCGACGCCGATCGCCACCGGACTCACCTATCAAGAGCTGTTCGATACCCTGGCCGAGCCGGCGTTCTGGGACACGTCACTGTCGTTGATCGCCGACACCTATCTGGGTATCTACCCGGCGGCCCGGATGACGATGCCGGCCCAGAACTCGTTCATGGCCGACGCCATCTGGGCGTCGATCGGCCACTCCGTTGCGGCGGCGGTCGGTGCGGCCATCCCGGGGGAGAAGCGGCCCGTCGTGGTGTGCGGCGACGGCGGTTTTCAGATGACAGGTCAGGCACTGGCCACGATGGTGCGGATGCGACAGAACACGATCGTGATCGTGGTGGACAACGGGCTGTACGGCTACGAGCAATACCTGCTGGGCCGGTCGTACTACAACAGCCAGACCGAGGCGCCGCTGCCCTACGCCGTGCTCGCGCCGTGCGATTACGAGGGCTTCGCCCGCGCCATGGGCGTCGGCCAGGTGTCAGGCGCCGACAGCGTCGCCACGCTGCGAACCGCGCTGGCCTCGGCCAAGGCGCATTCCACCGGTCCCTCGTTCATCCACGCCCTGGTCAAGTCGCGGTCCCTGCCGCCCGGGCTGTGAGCGGACGACGCGCTGATACCCTCGGGCCGGTGAAACTGGACGGCAACCAGGCTTCCATCCGCGAAGCCGTCGACTCGGGCCTGCTCGCCGGCGCGGTCACGCTGGTGTGGCAGTCCGGCAAGCTGTTGCAGGTCAATGAGATCGGCTACCGCGATGTCGAGGCCCGCCTGCCGATGCAGCGCGACACGCTGTTCCGCATCGCGTCGATGACCAAGCCGGTGACCGTCGCCGCCGCGTTGGCGCTGCTCGACGAGGGAAAATTCGCGCTGACCGACCCGGTGGCTACGTGGTTGCCGGAGTTGTCGAACATGCGGGTGCTGCTCGAGCTGGCAGGCCCGCTTGACAAGACGGAGCCGGCGCGGCGAACGATTACGTTCGACGATTTGATGACGCACCGCAGCGGCCTGGCCTATGCGTTCTCGGTGTCCGGCCCGCTGGGCCGCGCGTATGGAAAGTTTCTGCACCGCCAGGGGCAGGACCGCTGGTTTGGCGAGCTGGCCGAGCTTCCGCTGGCGCATCACCCGGGCGAACGCCTGACTTACAGCCATGCCACCGACGCGCTCGGCATCGCGTTGTCGCGGATCGAGGGCAAGCCGCTGGCCGACGTCCTGGCCGAGCGCATCTTCGAACCGCTGGGAATGCACGACACCGGGTTCAGCGTCGGGCCGACCGGACGGCAGCGCGCCGCCACTATGTATCAGCTCGACGCCGACAACGTGTTGCGCCACGACGTGATGGGCCCGGCCCCCATCACCCCGCCGTCGTTCTGCGCGGGCGGGGCCGG
The DNA here is from genome assembly GCA_040511335.1 of Mycobacterium sp. GTDB lineage: Bacteria > Actinomycetota > Actinomycetes > Mycobacteriales > Mycobacteriaceae > Mycobacterium. Next base: position 7,036 of record JBEVHG010000177.1, read on the forward strand.
CCTGTGGTCGACCGCCGACGACTACCTGAGGTTCGCGCGGATGCTGCTCGGTTACGGGATTGTCGACGGGGTGCGGGTGCTGTCCGAGGAGTCGGTGCGGTTGATGCGCACCGACCGGCTGACCGCCGAACAGAAGCGGTATCCCTTTCTGGGAGCGCCGTATTGGGTGGGCCGCGGGTTCGGCCTGAACCTGTCGGTGGTGACCGATCCGGCGAAGTCGCGGCAGCTGTTCGGCCCGGGCGGGCTGGGGACGTTCAGCTGGCCGGGCGCGTACGGAACCTGGTGGCAGGCCGACCCTGCAGCTGATCTGGTACTGGTGTACCTGATTCAGAACCACCCCGACCTGACGGTGGACGCCGGGGCCGCCGTCGCGGGCAACACGTCGCTGGCCAAACTCCAGACCGCGCAACCGAAGTTCGTGCACCGCACCTACCAGGCGCTCGAACTCTAGAGCCAGCCCGCCAAGCCCATCATTGACGCGCTCGGCACGCAGCTGCCCGGATGCGACATTGAGCTTCCCCCGTTTTTCCGGAGACTTCCGAACCAGGTTTGATCTTGCAAACCGAGGAAGGAAGTCCTGTGGGAACGAGGAAGTATCCGATCGAGCTGCGTGAGCGCGCGGTACGGCTGTATCGCGGTCGGATCCGAAGCCGGTGATCCGCCGACTGGCCGAGCAGCTCAACGTGCATCCGGAGGCATTGCGCAACTGGATCCGCCAGGCCGAGGCTGACGCGGGCGAGCGTGACGATCGGCCGACGACGGCGATGATGGAAGAGAACCGGCTGGCGAAGGAGAACGCCGAGCTGCGCCGGGTGAACGTTATCTGAGGCCGTGAGAAAGCTGTTCACGACGTAGACGACACACCGATCCAGCTACGCGGAATTGCGTTGTGGACTGGTTATCTTCGGTGTCTGTGACGAGTCTTGGCCTACGGGTGCAGCCGGTGGTGATGCCGTTCGGCGATCCGCGGTCGTGGACGCTAGTCGACCGGGATGCGGCGGTGGTGGAACCAGTGGAGGGGTTCTTGTCGCATCTGCACGCGGTCGAGCGTTCACCGAACACGGTGAGGGCGTATGCGCACGATCTGCGGGACTGGTTCGAGTTTCTCGACCAACGCGGGCTTCCATGGTCGCGGGTGCGGCTCGAGGATGTGGGCCGGTTCGTGGGGTGGCTGCGGCTGCCGGCACCGGCGCGGTCCGACAACGTCTCGGCGTTGCCGGGCGCGGAGAGCGTGTGCTCGGAGGCGACGGTAAACCGGAAGCTGTCGGCGATCTCGGCGTTCTACGAGTTCCATCAACGCCACGGGGTGGATCTCGGTGATCTGTTGACGGCCTGGCATCGTCGCGGGACGCATGGTGGGTCGTGGCGGCCGTTGCTGGCGCACTTGGGATCCCGCCCGGAGCGCACGAGGCGGATCCGGTTGCGGGCCGAGCGGTGCATCCCGGACACGCTCGACGGGGAACAGGTCGCGACGATCGTGGCGGCCTGTGATCGGCTGCGGGATCGGTTCCTTTTCGTGCTGCTTGCTTTGTCCGGCCTGCGGGTGGGTGAGGTGTTGGGGTTGCGGCACAGCGACATCGACCCCGCAGCGCGGCTGGTGTCGGTGGTCCCGCGGACGAACGCGAACCGGGCGCGGGCCAAGGGCGGAGGCCGGCAGGTGCCGGTGCCGGCGAAAGTGATCCGGCTCTACGCCGATTACCTGCACTGCGAATACGGCGAGCTGGACAGTGATTACGTGTTCGTCAATCTGTGGTCTGGCTCGGTGGGACAGCCGTTGACCTATCCGAGTGTCTACGACCTGGTCTGCCGGTTGCGCGATCGGACCGGAATCATGTTCGGGCCGCATACTTTTCGTCATTCCTATGCGACGGACTTGTTGCGCCGCGGGGTGCCGGTCGAGGTGGTGCAGCACCTGTTGGGCCACGCGTCGATCGCCACGACCAGCGACGCGTATGCGCATCTGAAGGTGGAGGACGCGCGCCGGGCCCTGGTGGCGGCGGGGTGCCTGACCGACGGGGACGGGCCACAGTGAGCGTCGAGCCGCTCGCGGCGGCGCGGGCGGGGGGCCTGGCCGAGCGCCTCGTCGCGGTGGTGCGTGTGGAGTTCCGGGTCGATGTGCTGGTGCCCACCGTCGGCGATCCGATCCTAGGCTCGCCGGCATGCGCGGTACCCGGCTGCGTGCACTCCAGTCGTTCCGGCGGGCTGTGCCTGGCGCATCTGGGCCGGTGGCGAAAGGCTGGTCGTCCGGATCGGCAGGCGTGGGCGGCGACGGCGGATCCTGCGATGGTCGGTCATCGGCCGCTGCGATCGTGCCTGGTGTCCGAGTGCGCGTTCGGTCAGCACCGGTATGGATTGTGCTACAAGCATTCCCGAGTGTGGGACAAGGCCGGCCGCCCGGCGGTGGATGAGTGGAAGCTGCCGGTGGCGGCAGCGCCGAGAGCGGTGTGCGCGATCCCGGGATGCGCGTTGTGGGCGGAGCTGGACGCGGGCTGGTGCCATTCCCACCACACCCGGTGGCGGAAGTGTGGCTGCCCGCCGGCGGCGGAGTACATCGCCTACTGCGCCAGCTACGGCGAGGACCGCTTCGAGCTGCGGGGGCTTGCGCCGAGTCTGCGGCTCGAGATCCAGTACGCGCTGCAGTGCCGAGTGGATGCGAATCGGACTCGTACCACGCCGCGATCGATCAAACCGCTGCTGGACCATCTCGTCGCCACCGGCGCCGGGTCGCTGCTGGACCGCCCGCTCGCCGATTGGGTGGCCGAGCTCCCGACCGCGGCATCGACCCGCGCACCGCGTGCGTTCCTGGGCTACGCGATCGAGCGCCTTCTCGACCTGCGCGACGGCACCGGGTGGGACAGCGAATACGAGCGGGACGTGTGGCGGCCGCGCCGCCTCGGTATCGCCGGTCATGACAGTGCCCGCCTCGATTTCACCGCGGTGCAACCACCCTGGCTGCGAGAGCTGACCAAACGATGGTGCCGCTGGCGCATGTCGTGCGGTGTCGGGTTGCAGCAGGTGCGCAAGGACCGCATCGCGCTGGTCCGGTTGTCCCAGTTCACGCCGGGTCTGGCGAGCTCGGCCGGCCCGGGGGCGCTGGACCGGGCGGCGCTGGAGGCCTACCTGGCCCGGCTGGCGGTCGAGATCCCGCACCCGAAAACCCGCAGCAGCAACGTCAGCGCCGTCACCGGGTTCCTGCACGCCGTGCGCCAGCACCGGTGGGCATCGCTGCCCGCCGAGGCGCAGCTGTATCCCAGCGATCACCCGCGTCGCGCCGAATCCCCTGCACCACGGGCGATTCCAGAGTTCGTCATGGGCCAGCTCGAAGACCCCGCCAACCTCGATCGGCTCACCGACCCGCGCATCCGGCTGCTGATTGAGATCCTCATCCGCACCGGGCTGCGCGTCGGCGACGCCACCCGGCTGGGCCTGGACTGCCTGATCCGCGACCGGCAGGGCGCGGTCTACCTGCGCTACCGCAACCACAAGATGCGTCGCGACGCGGTCGTGCCGATCAACGACGAGCTCGCCGCGATGATCGCCACGCAGCAAGCCCGCGCCCGGAAGCGGTTCCCGAGCACCGGTGTGCTGCTGCCGCGCAGCACCGCCAACCCCGACGGCCGCCTGGCCATCCCGACGGCGACCTTCCACCGCCATCTTCGCCTATGGCTCGAAGCCTGCTGTGTCACAGACGAACTCGGGCGGCCAGTGCACGTCACCGCCCACCAATTCCGGCACACGGCAGCCACTCGGTGGATCAACCATGACGTGCCGCAGGAAGTGGTTCGGCGCCTCCTCAACCACACCAGCCACACCATGACGGCCGTCTACGCCCGCCTGGCCGACACCACCATCCGCGAACACTGGGAACGCGCCCAGAAGATCAACATCAACGGCGAGCCCATCGATACCAGGGTCGACGGGCCGCTCGCCGACGCCGAATGGATGAAACACAACCTCGCCCGCGCCAAAACGGCTCTCCCCAACGGCTATTGCGGCCTGCCCTTACAGAAATCCTGTCCGCATGCCAACGCGTGTCTGACGTGCCCGCTGTTCGTCACGACCGCCGAGTTCCTGCCGCAACACCGCCGCCAGCTCGACGACACCCGCGCGCTGATCGCCCGCGCCGAGGCCGACGGTCACACCCGCCTCGCCGAGATGAACCGCATCGTCGAAACCAACCTGCTCACCATCATCACCACCCTCCAACGCGGACACCGCTGCAGCTGCGGCAACGGCGAAACATGCTGCGGCGAAGGAGCATCCGATGGCACCAGCTGACAACACCCGCCACCTCGTCGCCGCCGCCCAGCGCCGCCGAACCGACACCCTCGACCGCGCCCGCAAGACCCTGCAGGAACTCGGCGAGACCGGACAGCGACACACCGTCACCGCGATCGCCGCCCGCGCCGGGGTCTCCCGCGGCTGGCTCTACGCCCAGGCCGAGCTACGCGACGACATCCGACGACTCACCACCGCAGCGACCGCGCCGGCACCAGCCGCCGACCGGATCGAACGCGGAACCGAGGCCTCGCTGCGGCAGCGACTCACCCTCGCCCACCAGCGCATCCGCGAACTCGACACCGAGAACCGCCAGTTGCGCGACCAGGTCGCCCGACTGCACGGCCAATTGCGCGCCGCTCGCATCGGCAACATCCACGTCGCAGACACTGTCAACGACGCAACACCCCAGCTCACGCGGCCAAACGCCCGAACCGGCCCAAGATAACGTTGGAGGTGCTGCGGGCGGCGAGCGCGTATTTCGCCGGGGAGATCGACCCGACCCGGAGGCGGTCATGAGTTTCGTGGACGCGCATGACTTCTCGGTCGATCTCGTACTGCGGGTCCTGGGCATCCCGGCCTCGACTTACTACGACTGGCGCACCCGACGGGCGGCTCCGTCGCAGCGGGCGCGCCAGGACGCCGAGTTGCTCGCGCTGATCGACGAGATCCGCGGTGAGCACGAGTTCGCCGCCACCTACGGCTCGCCGCG
>JBEVHG010000178.1:0-8500 GCA_040511335.1 Mycobacterium sp.
ACCGCGTAGATCTGCTCGCCGCCGATCACCCAGGTCTCGTCGTCGGTCAGGGCATCCTCGAGTGTCGTCATTACTTCCGCTCCGTCGGCCATGTAGTCAGCTTGGCGCGTCAGTACGACATTTCTGCGCCCCGGCAGCGGACGAACCTTCTTCGGCAGCGATTCCCACGTCAGCCGGCCCATCACCACCGTGTGACCCAGGGTCAGCTCTTTGAAGCGCGCCTGGTCTTCTGGCAGCCGCCACGGGATGCCGCCGTCGCGGCCGATGACTCCGGACGTCGACTGGGCCCAGATCAGGCCGACGGTCATACCGCGACAGGGGCTTTGATGGCCGGGTGCGGGTCGTAGTTGCGGATGACGATGTCGTCGTAGGTGTAGTCGAAGATCGAATCACGCGGCGCGAGAACAAGTTCCGGGTATGGACGCGGTTCGCGGCGCAGCTGCTCGGTGACCTGTTCGACGTGATTGTCGTAGATGTGGCAGTCGCCGCCGGTCCAGATGAATTCGCCGACGCCGAGCCCGGCCTGGGCGGCCATCATGTGAGTGAGCAGCGCGTAGCTGGCGATGTTGAACGGCACTCCGAGAAACAGGTCGGCGCTGCGCTGATAGAGCTGGCAGCTCAGCTTCCAATCGGCGACATAGAACTGGAAGAACGCGTGGCATGGCGGCAGGGCCATCTGCGGTATCTCGCCGACGTTCCACGCCGAGACGATGTTGCGCCGCGAGTCGGGATCCGTGCGCAGCAGCTGCAGCGCGGCACTGATCTGATCGATATGTTCGCCCGACGGTGTCGGCCAGGACCGCCATTGCACCCCGTACACCGGCCCGAGATCGCCTGTGTCGCTGGCCCATTCGTCCCAGATGGTGACGCCGTGTTCGTGCAGCCAGCCGACATTCGAGTCGCCGCGCAGAAACCACAGCAGCTCGTAGATCACCGATTTGGTGTGCACCTTCTTGGTGGTGATCAGCGGGAAACCGGCCGTGAGTTCATAGCGCATCTGATGGCCGAACAGGCTGCGGGTGCCGGTGCCGGTGCGGTCGGATTTGGGTGTGCCACGCTCGGACACCAGACGCAGCAGATCCTCGTAGGGCGTGGCGATCGGCACGCCGCCAAGCTTACGTCCGGGCCCGACGAGTAGAACGGTAGGCATGCCGAGCATCTCAGCCACCGTCAACACCCCCGACGGCACCTGCCCCGTCACCCTGCACACCCCCAACGGGACCGGTCCCTGGTCGGGCGTGATCATGTATCCCGACGCCGGCGGCGTACGCGACACCTTTCATGACATGGCTGCCAGGCTGGCCGGGTTCGGGTATGCGGTGCTGCTGCCCGACGTGTACTACCGGCAAGGCGACTGGGAGCCGTTCTCGATGGCAACCGTGTTCGGCGACCCTGAACAGCGCAAGCGGTTGATGTCGATGATCGGCAGCGTGACCTTCGACGCGATGGCCAGCGATGCCGGCGCCTTCTTCGACTTCCTCGCGCAGCGCCCGGAGGTCAAGGGCACGACCTTCGGGGTCTGCGGCTATTGCATGGGCGGCCGGACGTCGATGGTTGTCGCCGGGCGGGTGCCCGACCGCGTGGCCGTGGTGGGGTCGTTCCACGGCGGCGGCTTGGTCACCGACGACCCGACCAGTCCGCACCTGCTGGCCGACCGGATCAAGGCCACGGTTTACGTGGCGGGCGCCGAGAACGACGGTTCGTTCACCCCCGAGCATGCGGAGACGCTGGAGAAGGCGCTGACCGCCGCGGATGTCAAGCACAAGATCGAGATCTATCCCGCGGGGCACGGTTTCGCGGTTCCGGACAACCCGCCGTATGACGCCGAGGCCGCGGAGCGGCACTGGATCGCCCTGCAGGAGCTCTTTGGCTCCGCGCTAGCTCGCTGAGTTGTGCCCACTGCGGTGGCCGCGCTCGCGGATGAGATGACGCAGCGCCCGAAACGCGCCGCGTAGCGCGTAGACGCCCGAGATGACCGACAACACAATCATGAAGATGAAAATCACCAGCCAGTTGGTTCTGGCATGGCTGACGTGCCACCAGATGAAGGTGAACAACATCGTGCAGACGAAAAGCACGATGTCGCGCCAGTTGCCCTTGTAGGAGAGCGCCGCCTCCCGAAGCTCACGGGTGCGGTCACCGGCGGTGACGAGCTCGTCGATGCGCCGGTTTATGCTGCGCTGCAAATTGGCCCGACGCTCGGTGTCTTCCGGCGGTAGCCGGTCCAGCAGGTCGAGGTCCTGCTTGATCTGACCGCGAATATCCGAAGGCTTCAGACTCCCGGCAGCGACGCCGAGCAGCGCGCCACCAGCGATCGGAGCCGCGCCAAGTGCGATTTCGGCTATTCCGGGCATGTCGTCGTCTCCTCTGTCACTCCATCAGCGTCGCGGCCAGCGTGCCACCAAGTTCGTAGGCTCGCTCACGCACCCCGGCATCGACGGGGCCAACGACCTCCAGCACGTCGGCGGCCTTGGTCAACGCCAGCCCAGTGGCCACCTTGTCGACGGCTTTCGCGGCGCCGACGGTGTCGTTATTGCCGTGCACCCAGAGCCCGTACGGCCGGCCGGCCACGTGGTCGAGGCTTGGGTAGTAGACAGTATCGAAGAAGTGCTTCAGCGCACCCGACATGTAACCAAGGTTGGCCGTGGTGCCGAACAGATAGCCGTCCGCGTCGAGCATGTCCGGAACCGTCGCCGCAAGGGCGGGCCGCACAGTTACCTCGACGCCCTCGATGTCGGGGTCGTGGGTGCCGGCGAGCACCGCCTCGAGCAGCTCCCGGGTTCCCGGCGAGGGCGTGTGGTGGACGACGAGCAGGGTCTTGCTCATTCCCGCTCCTGCAGCTCGACGGCCTTCTTCATGGCTTCCCGGGCGCGGCCGCGGTCACCGGCGTAGTCGTAGGCGCGGGCCAGCCGGTACCAGCGCCGCCAGTTGTCCGGGTCATGCTCGAGTTCGTCGCGCACCGTGTCGAACAGCGAGTCGGCCGCGTCGCGGTCGATGCGCCCGGAAGGCATCCGTGGCAACGCGCTGACGTCCAGTTCCATGCCTTCGTCGTGCATGATGCGGGCCAGCCGCTGGTGGGTCAGCCCGGCCCGCACCGTGCTCACCATCGCCCAGACCCCGATCAGCGGAAGAATCAGCAGCGCCAGTCCCAGGCCGATGGCCGCCAGGCTGCCCGACGTGATGAACTCCATCGCGATACGGCCGAGCATCAAGAAGTAGAAGACCAGCGCCACGCACATGAAGCCGATCAGCAGCTGGATGCGCAACACCTGCGCGCGCTGAGTCACAGCCCTAACAGCGGTTCGATACCCACCGTCAGGCCGCGCCGTTCGCCGACGTGTCGCACCGCCAGCAGCACACCGGGCACGAACGACGTGCGGTCGATGCTGTCGTGCCGGATGGTCAGGGTCTCCCCCCGGGTGCCGAACAACACCTCCTGATGCGCGACGAGCCCGGCCAGGCGCACGGAGTGCACGGGGATGCCGTCGACGTCGGCGCCGCGGGCACCCTCGAGACCGGTGGTGGTCGCATCGGGGCTGGGCGGCAGGTCTTTTCGCGCCTCGGCGATCAGCCGCGCGGTGCGTGCCGCGGTGCCCGACGGCGCGTCGGCCTTGTGCGGGTGATGCAGCTCGATGACTTCGACAGATTCGAAGAACCGCGCTGCCTGCTGCGCGAAATGCATGGAGAGCACGGCGCCGATGGCGAAGTTCGGCGCAATGAGCACTGCAACGTCGGGCTTGTCGGCCAGCCACGCTTGGACTTGATTGATGCGCTCGTCGGTGAAGCCCGTGGTACCCACGACCGCGTGAATGCCGTTGTCGATCAAGAACTTCAGGTTGCCCATCACCACGTCGGGGTGGGTGAAGTCGATGACGACGTCGGTGTCGTTGTCGGTCAGCAGGCTCAGCGGATCGCCGGCGTCGACCTCGGCGGACAGCGTCAGGTCGTCCGCGTCCTGTACCGCCTGGACCATGGTCGCGCCGACCTTGCCCTTGGCGCCCAGCACCCCGACTCGCATGGATGGCAGCCTACTGCTGCCCTCCCTCCCCGCGAGAGTGCGTGTCTGTAGAGCGACACGCCGCAGATCTGCGGCATTTGCGCACGCTCGCGTCGGAGAACCATTCCGTCTGTAATCACTTGTGTCACTCTGGTTTCAGTGGTTCGGAGGGACCGGTCGGTGGTTCTCTACTACGGCGATGTTGGGGTTACGACGGTTCGGCGGATCGGGAGGCCATCATGGCCGCCTACGACGAGTTCGAGGCCGCCTTCGAGAAGGTGGCCCGCGCTGCCGCTGGACGCGCTGACCCATCCGGGACTGCTGGCGCTGATGAGTCGGCGCGAGGTGCTCTCGCGGCGGCAGGCCGCGCTGGAGCATGCGGTGAATCAACCGGCTGGCCGCCGAGACGTGCCCGGGCGCGTTGGGCGCCACCTGGTGGGCCGACGTGCTGGCCACCCGGCTGCAGATCAGCAAGGGTGCAGCGCGGCGCATCAAATATGCCGAGGTGTTCGGGGCGCGCACCGCGCTCACCGGCGAGCCGTTGGCGCCGCGGCTGGCTCATGTCGCCGCCGCGCAGGCGCGCGGGCAGATCGGGTCCGAGCATCTGCGGGTGATCGCGAGGTTCTTCGAGGACCTGTCCGCCCACCTCGACGCGCACACCCGAGACCAAGTCGAGGCCGATCGGGCCGACATCGCGACCGGATCGGGGCCCGTGCAGTTGCGCAGGCCGCCGATCGGCTGGCCCTGCCGCTCAACCAGGACGGCGATGCGCCCACCGACGCCGAACGGGCCCGGCGGCGCTACCTCAGGATCGGCGCGCAGGGCGCCGACGGCATGAGCCACATCACCGGCCTGCTCGATCCCGAAGCCCGGGCCACCCTGGATGCGGTGCTCGCGAAATGGGCCGCACCGGAGATGTGTGATCCCGACGACCCATCGCCGACCGTCGACGGCGACCCCGATGCGCACGCCAAGCGCGCCGACCTGCGCTCTCAGCCGCAGCTCCTGCAGGAATTGGAGTCCGGACACGGTCAGGCCGTCACCGGCGGCGGCACCCTGCTGCCGATGGCCGATGTGATCCGGCTCGCCAGCGACGCGCATCACTACCTGGTGATCTTCGACCGCCACACCCAACAGCCGCTGTATCTCGGGCGCAGCAAGCGCATCGCCTCAGCGGGACAACGGATCGTGTTGTACGCCTGCCCTTGGCGGTGCGGGCTTCCTCCGTCACATGGTCTCGTTCGAGTACGGTTTTGCGAAAGTTGCCTCCCGCGATTTGCGCCCGGGCTAACGTTCCGGCTTTCATGTGTAGCTGTGCCTGACATGAATCGTCGCCGCATGATGTTGATGACGGGGATCGGCGCGCTCGCAGCCGCGATCCCCGTCCCTGAGGCCGGGGCTTACCCGTCGCGACGGGATACACCGGCGGATCAGGTGCCACCGCCCACCGCGCCGCCCGGTGGCGCGGCTCAGGGGACCTACCTTTTCCACGACGAGTTCGATGGCCCGGCGGGCTCGGCCCCCGATCCGTCGAAGTGGACGGTGTCGCGAGCCCGGGAGTCGATGCAGGACCCGACGTTTTGGGAGTTACCCGAAAACGTCGGGCAGTATCGCGACGATCGCCGAAACGTGTTCGTCGACGGCAAGTCCAATCTCGTCATCCGTGCCGCAAAAGACGGCAGCACCTACTACAGCGGCAAGGTTTTCAGCCCGTGGGAAGGGAGCATCGGCACCACCTGGGAAGCCCGGATCAAACTCGACTGCCTCACTGCCGGTTGCTGGCCCGCCTGGTGGTTGTCCAGTGATGCTCAGGGCGAAATCGACGTCCTCGAGTGGTACGGCAACGGCACCTGGGCTTCGGGAACCACCGTCCACTCAAAAGCGAACGGCGCCGAATGGGCGACTCACAAGCTCACGTTCGACAGCGGGTGGCACACGTGGCGGTTGCAATGGGATGACGCGGGCATGCGCTTCTGGAAGGACTACGTCGACGGGGCACAACCATACTTCAATGTTCCGGCGCATTCCATCGCGGATTGGCCGTTCAACGACCCCGGCTACCGGGTGTTTCCGATCTTGAATCTTGCGGTTGCCGGTTCCGGTGGCGGCGATCCCGGGCCCGGTACCTATCCGGCGCAGATGCTCGTCGACTGGATACGCGTCTGGTAGGCACGGCGCACCATGTGCGGCGATGTTCACCGCCCCCTCTCTCCCCGGGAGAAGTGCGGCTGCACGTTTCCCGGCTGCACCGTGCCCGGCTACGGCTGCCAGGTCCACCACGCCCAAGCCGACTGGGCCAACGGCGGGCAGTCCAACATCGATGAGGAAACCCTGGCCTGCCGACCGCACAACCGCCTCGTCGACGAGGGCGGCTGGCGCACCAGAAAACGCAAAGACGGCCGCACCGAATGGATCCCCTCACCCCACCTCGACTGGGGGCACCTCCCGCTTGCGGGGGACGGCCAAACCCGAGTCAACGACTACCACCACCCCCAGAACTACCTGCTTCCCGGAGACGACGAGGAGTGGCGGCACCGCCGGTCAGCACATGACGTCGACGTAGACCGTTCTGGCCGTCACCGTGGTGACGATGTCGTCCATCGCGCCCGGAGCGCCCGAATCCATTCGGGAGTGGGTCTGCCCCGGTCGAACCGAATTGACCTGGCACTGATCCAGTGGACCGTTGCCGATCTTGTTGAGGATGACGTGGTAACCCCGGGCCTGCAGCTGGCTGATCGCCTGCGCCGCAGACGGACCCGACGGAGCCGCATTGGCCGCGCCGGCCAGTCCCAACGCGGCGGCGATTGACCCTGCGGCGATCGCGGAGATCGTGAAGAACTTCATGGCTTTACCTTTCCGATGTGAACGCTGATGAGTGGTGTGTCATCACTTCCTCTATTCGTTACAGCGCACCGGAAGGATGTGTCACAGCGGTGACGCGCCGCGCAGATGCTCGAAGATCGGCGACGTCTGGGTGCCGGCGACATCCGCATCGGCATTGATGAAGTCGTCCGCGCCGGCGAGGAAGTAGACGTACATCACCTGGGGCCGGCCGGCGTGGGTTCGCTGACCTTGACCAGCATTTTGCCGATGTTGGCCCCAGTGAACAGCCCGTTGAGGGCGTCGACGCACGACTCGATGCCCTCGACGATGTGCTCGCGGTGCACGAGGCGGCCCTCCTGCTCCCATCTGCGGAGCGCGGCGAAGGCCTCGTCGAAGTGGCCCCACTGGTCGAGCGCATTGAATCCCTGCATGAGCGCAGTCTTGGCTAGCAGGTTCACGTAGTTGGCCGGACCCGGGTGCTCGCCGGTGAGGTAGCTGGAGATGACGCCGCAGAGCACGACCCGGGCCTTGGGGGCCAGGCGGCCCAGCACCGCGTCGAGGATCGGCCCGCCCACGTTGTCGAAGTAGACGTCGACACCGCGGGGACAGTGCTGTTTGAGTGCCGCTGCCACGTCGCCATTCCGGTAGTCGATGCACGCGTCGAACCCGAACTCCTCGACCACGACCCGGCATTTCTCCGGTCCGCCCGCGATGCCCACCACCCGCGCGCCGGCGATCTTCGCGATCTGCCCGGCCACCGACCCCGTGGCGCCCGCCGCGGCCGAGATCACCACGGTCTCTCCGGGCTGGGGCCGGCCGATGTTGGTCATCCCGAAGTAGGCCGTGGCGCCGGTCGGCCCGTACACCGACATCACCGCCGGCTGGTCCAGCATGCCGGGGACGGGCGTGGTGAAAATGTCGTCACGGACGATTACGTAGTCCTGGAAGCCCGTCAGCGTGGTCACCACGTCGCCAATTGCATAGGCGTCGCAGCGCGATGTCACGACTTCGCCGATGCCGGCAGCCCGAATGACCTCGCCCAGCTGCACCGGCGGGAGGTAGCCCGGCTTGTCGTTCAGCCAGGTCCGCACGGCTGCGTCGATCCCCACGTAGGTGGCGCGGACCAGCGCCTCGCCGTCGGCAGGTTCGGGCGCTCGCGTGGAGACCAGTTCGGTGTCACCGGGCTGGACCAGCCCGGTCGGGCGCCGACGCAGCAGGATCTGGCGGTTTGTCAGGTCGGGCACGATGCCGAAACTATCGAAGACGCCGGCGGCTTCGGGACATGAAGCAAGAATCGTTTACTCTGCGGCCGCCGCAATACCTTCTCGGTAGCTCGGATACTTCGGCGACCAGCCCAGCTCGTTCTTGGCCTTGGCGTTGCTGACCCGCATCGAGGTGTCGATCGCGAAGGACGAGACATAAGGCGCCACCAGTCGCAGTGCCCACCGCGGCAGGCGTCGTGGCCGAGGCGTGCCGAATGCTTCGGCCATGGTCGTGAAACGTCCTTCCACGTGGCAGGTTCGTCATCGACAATGTTGTAGGCGTTGCCGGCGCGACCATGTTTTAGTGCAGCTACGGTCGCCGCTGCCGCGTCGTCATGATGGATCCAACCGAGCAGACCCCCGCGGGCCACCGGTATTCCCCGCTTGGCCAACAGGGCGCGTGTCTCCTCGGCGTCGC
>JBEVHG010000179.1:0-4362 GCA_040511335.1 Mycobacterium sp.
TCCGTCCAGACGGGTGCGGCCCGCTCAGTTCCCGCGTGCGCGGCCGAGTCGACGAGCTGATGGCCTGGACGTTCGCGGCGTCGGGAGCGGTGCAACTGCGCTACCGGGCGGCGCGGTAGCCTCACGGCCATGCCCGACGAGCTCACCGAGGAGCGCGCTGCGGAGGCCGAAGATACCGACGCCGGCGGCGGCTTCTCCGGCTACGGGATCGCCTCGGCGGTGCTGGGTGTCATCGCCGTGGCAGCGCTGGTCGTGGCCGCCCTCATCTGGACTGCGCACCGCAGCGAGGTCGACGAACGGGCGTACAAGAGCCGGGTCCTGCAGGCCGCCGCCGACTGGACCGGCGAGTTGATCAACATGAACAAGGACACGGTCGAGGCCAGCATGCAGAAGCTGCACGAGGGCACCGTCGGCCAGCTCAACGCCGACTTCGATTCGGCCGTCGAACCGTACCGTCAGCTGGTTCAGACGCTGCAGTCGCGCACCACCGGCCAGATCGACTCGGTGGCAATCGAGTCGATCCACCACAACCCGCCGACCAACGGCGGCCCGGTGCCGCAGCCCAAGCCGCAGCCCGAGCTGTCGGCGTTCGCCTCGCGCACGGACACCGTGATGGTCGTTGCGACATCGGTCAGCGAGAACGTCGGCGGCAAGCCGCAGACGGTGCGCTGGACGCTTCGGCTCGACGTCTCCGACGTCGACGGCACGCTGCTGATCTCGCGGCTGGAGCTGATCCGATGAGGAACCGCTGGCGGGTGCTGGCCTTCGATGTCGCCGCACCGGTCGCGGCGATCGCCGCGCTGGTGTACATCGGCGCCGCGCTGGCGTGGCCGCTGTGGTGGGTCTCGGTCTGCTCGGTGCTGTGCCTGCTGATCGTGCAGGGCATGATCGTCAACTTCGTCCTGCTTCGGCGCGACGGGGTGACCGTCGGAACCGACGACGACGGTCCCGGGCTGCGGCTGGCGGTCGTCGGGCTGGCGACGGCGGCGTTGGCCGCGGCGGCGCTGGTGGGTTTCACCCGGTGGACGGTGCCCGACCGGAACCTGCACAGCGACAGCGCCGAGGTGGTGGGGATTGCCAGCAGCGTCTCCGAGGCGTCCGCGACGTTCACCCCGCAAAGCCCGACGGTGTCGATCGATCGCGCCGCCGCGCTGATGGCACCCGAGCGTGCGGAGGCGTTCAAGGGCGAATTCGCCGGTATCGCAAAGGAACTGGCGAGCAAGAACGTCTCCGCTCAGGCCAGCACCATCTCGGCGGGGGTCGAGGCGATCGGGCCGCGGGTGGCCAGTGTCGCGGTGATCATGCGCGGAACGCAGAACGTCCCGGGCAAACCGCCCGATAACGCGGTGCTGGCGCTGCGGGTGACGCTTTCCAAGGACAGCGGGCGCTGGCTGGTCGACGACGTGACACCGATCAACTCACGCTGATAAGCGGGCGTGGTCGATCTTCAGGCAGCGGTCCATCACCACCTGCAGTCCCGCCGCGACGCCATCTCGGGCCACCTGCTCGTGCCACAGACCCTGTTGCAGCCAGAGCGTCTTGGCCCCGACCTTGATGGTGTCGTCGAGCACCGACGGCAACTCGTCGTAGCGGCGGAACACGTCGACGAGATCGGGCACCAACGGCAGGTCGGCCAGGCTGGGGTACACCTGGGTGCCCTCGACCTCACTGATCGTCGGATTGACCAGATACAGCGCGTATTCGCTGTTCGACTTCAGATAGGTCCACACCGAATGGCTGGGCCGCGACGGCTTCGCCGACGCGCCGACGATCGCCACCGCTCGGGTCTCACGCAGGATGCGTTGCAGGGTGAGCGCATCGGGGGCCGCCCAACGGGGTGCTTCAGTCACGGTTGCCCAGCCTAGGCACTCGTTGAGATTGCGCCCACGGTTGTGATCGCGCGGATTTCACAGCCCCGTGTGCAGTTTCGACGAGAGCAGGTACTCGGCCACCTCGCGTGGCCGGCTCAGCGCCAACAGGTGACCACCGGGTATCACGTCGACGTCCAGGCCGAGCCGGTCGCGTACCACCCGCCGCTGAAACTCCAGCGGAAACAGTCGGTCGTCGCTGCCCTGCAGCACGCGGGTGGGCACGTCGGGCCAGCGGTCGAGCGGCCACGGTTGTTCGAACGGTGCGTCGGACTGGCGCGGCTCGGGCTGGCTCATCGCGACCTGCCGGACGTCCTCGGGCACATCGTGGAAGAAATCCTCGATCGGATCGAACTCGGTGCGCGTCAACCCGATCCGCTTGAAGTAGTCGGCCCGCGCGGCGGGCTGACCGGTGGCCTCCCACCACTGCCCGGGTGTCTCGCCGGGCGTCGGCACCATCGGGTTGACCAACACCATGAGTGCCGTATCGATGCGTTCCGCGACCATCGGTGCGGTGAACGCACCCATCGACTGGCCGACGAGGACGACCGGTGCGGGCGCACCTTCGGTTGCCCGGCACACGATTTCGGTGTAGGTCGTCAGATCGGCGGAGTCGTCATCGGCCGGCAGATCGACCGCGATGGCTTGGGTCCCGTGCTCGACAAGCAGGGGCGTGACACGATGCCAGTACCAGGCGCTGCCGCCGGCGCCCGGGATCAGCGCATAGGTGGTCAACTGCCCGGGCGTTGGGCCCGCATCTTGGTGAAACGGTCGGATAGCCGGCGCATCCGGACCATCAGCGACGCCGGCGGGCTGACATGGCCGCCGAGATACGCCGCGAACTGCGCCTTGGGTACGCCGATGCGGGAGGCGAACTCGTGCTGGCCAAGACCGGACCGGTCGAGCAGTGCCCGCACCTGGCGCGCCACCTCGGCAACTTCATTGGCTTCCAGGTTCTCGCGGGCGCGGCTCAGCACTTCGGACAGCGCCTTCGAGACGCCGTACGGCCGTGCGGTTTCCAGCACTTCCTCGACCTGGCGCGCGGTGCGGCCAAAGGGGTCGCGCCGGATGGCGACGACGATGTTCTGCCATACCGGCAGGTCGTCGGTTTCCAACGCCGCACGGATCGCGGCGGTCGGCCAGAACTCCACCGGCCGGTCGTCGACCGCCTTTTGCCGCGCCGTCGCCGATGTTGTCGGTGTACGTGCGGAGACACCGTCGCGCCGTGCGTCCGCGGTCAACGTCACCTCGCCTCCTCCAGCATCGCTACCGCCACCGACAGGCAGCGCTGCCTGACCTTGGCCCAATCGGCCTCCGCCTCGGGGCACGACATCCGGGTGTCGTGCTCGTCGGCCGGCTGCGGGTCGGCCAGGCGACGCACCAACTGGGTGGCCACCCACTGTGTTCTCGAATGTTGACCACAGTAGTACCGGTCCATTCCGGCCAGCACCGCCGCAGCGGTTTGAGTCTCCATGGAGTCGACCAATTGGGCAAACTCAGCGTAATCCCGGGCGCTGTTTCGGCACATGATCAGGTAGCCCTTCAATCGCAGTGTCTCCGCACCGGTCGGTATCTGCAGCCGGTCGCCGGTGGGGAGTTGGACGTTGGTGGTTTCCATCGGGCTGCTGCGCTTCATCGGTGCGCGGTCGGTGTCGGCGTCGGTTGTCAGGGCGTCCAGCGCAACCGACAGCCGGCCCCGCCACATGGTGACCGGATGCACCGGCCGCGGGCTGGACTTGCCATTCCCGTTGGCGGTGCCGTTGCGGTGGGTGCGCCCGTTGGGGTGGTGGCCGTTGACCCCCGCCGCCGTCCGCCGCGGCAGCGGTTCGTCGCCGCCCTTGATGCGGTGCCCGAGCGGCTCGCCGGCGGGCAGGCAGCCGCTGAACGCCAGCGGGTCGGCCACCGTAATCGTATCGGGGGCAAGGTGTTTCAATTTCGCCGCGGACTTGACGACCATCCGGACATCGGATCCGGGTGGGCCGAGCGTGGAGATGTCGTCGGGGATGATGACCAGGTCCCCGATATCGACCTTGGGCAGCGGCTTCTCGAAGTCGACCGACGGCAGAATGCGGGCCAGCCAGCCCGGCAGCCACCAGTTCCATTCGTCGAACATGGCCATCAGCGCCGGTACCAGCACCAGTCGCACCACGGTGGCGTCGACGGCGATGGCCACCGCGCAGGCCACACCGATCTGGGCGACCAGCGGCATGCCCGCGAACGCGAAGCCGGTGAACACCGCGATCATGATCAGGGCCGCGCTGGTGATCGTGCGGGCGCTGGTGCTGACGCCGTAGGCCACCGCGTCGCGGGTGTTGCGGGTCTGCAGGAACCGCTCTCTGATGCGCGTCAGCAGGAAGATCTCATAGTCCATCGACAACCCGAACGTCATCGCCAGCACCAGCGGCGGGATCGTGCTGTCCAGCGATGAGATCGGCTGGATGCCCAGCGCCTCCAGCCAGCCCCATTGGAAGACGACGACCAGGCTGCCGTAGGC
>JBEVHG010000180.1:0-8696 GCA_040511335.1 Mycobacterium sp.
CGCTGAAGACTCAGGTGTGGCGGTTCATCGTCACCGGCGGGTTTGCGGCGATCGTGGACTTCGGCCTCTACGTCGCGCTGCTGGCGGCCGGTCTGCACGTCAACGTCGCCAAGACCATCAGCTTCATCGCGGGAACCACGACCGCATACCTGATCAACCGGCGCTGGACGTTCCAGGCACCGCCGAGCAAGGCCAGATTCGTCGCGGTCTGCGCGCTCTACGGCCTCACCTACGCCGTGCAGGTCGGCATCAACTACCTCTTGTACATGCAGTTCGAGAACCAGCCGTGGCGGGTGCCGGTCGCGTTCGTCATCGCCCAGGGCACCGCGACCGTCATCAACTTCGTCATACAGCGCATGGTGATTTTCCGGCTGCGCTAGACACGCGAAACCGCACGGTAACCTCTTTGACGATGCTGACCACCGATGTCCCGACGACCGCCAGGCGGCTGACCGGCTGGGGCCGCACCGCCCCGACGGTCGCCCAGGTGCTCTCGACGCGCGACCCCGAGGTGATCGCCAAGGCGGTGGCCCAGGTCGCCGACGGCGGCACCCGTGGTGTGATCGCCCGCGGGCTGGGCCGCTCGTACGGCGACAACGCCCAGAACGGCGGCGGTTTGGTCATCGACATGACGCAGCTGAACAGCATCCACTCGATCAGCGGTGACACCCGCATCGTCGACCTGGACGCCGGCGTCAGCCTCGACACGCTGATGAAGGCGGCGCTGCCGTTCGGGCTGTGGGTCCCGGTACTGCCGGGCACCCGCCAGGTCACCATCGGTGGTGCCATCGGCTGCGACATCCACGGAAAGAACCACCACAGCGCCGGCAGCTTCGGCAACCACGTGCGGTCGATCGACCTGCTTACCGCCGACGGCCAAATCCGCCTACTGACACCGGATGGTCCCGAGAGCGAACTGTTCTGGGCCACCGTCGGTGGCAACGGGCTCACCGGCATCATCCTGCGCGCCACCATCGAGATGACGCCGACCGAGACGGCGTACTTCATCGCCGACGGCGACGTCACCGCCAGTCTCGACGAGACCATCGCGTTTCACAGCGACGGCAGCGAGGACAGCTACACCTACTCCAGCGCGTGGTTCGACGCGATCAGCGCACCGCCGAAGCTGGGCCGGGCCGCGATCTCCCGCGGGTCACTGGCGCGCCTCGACCAGCTGCCCGAGAAACTCCAGCGCAACCCGCTGAAATTCGAAGCGCCGCAACTACTTACGCTGCCCGACATCTTCCCGAACGGGCTGGCCAACAAGTACACGTTCGGACCGATCGGCGAGCTGTGGTACCGCAAGTCGGGCACCTACCGCGGCAAGGTCCAGAACCTGACGCAGTTCTACCACCCGCTGGACATGTTCGGCGAATGGAACCGCGCCTACGGGCCGGCCGGCTTCCTGCAGTACCAGTTCGTCGTCCCGACCGCGGCCGTCGAGGAATTCAAGAGCATCCTCGTCGACATCCAGCGATCTGGCCACTACTCGTTCCTCAACGTGTTCAAGCTGTTCGGCAAGGGCAACCAGGCACCGCTGAGCTTCCCCATCCCGGGCTGGAACGTGTGCGTGGACTTCCCGATCAAGGCCGGGCTGGCCGAACTGGTCGCCGAACTCGACGGGCGCGTGCTGGAGTTCGGTGGCCGCCTCTACACCGCCAAGGACTCGAGCACCACCGCCGAGACCTTCCATGCCATGTATTCGCGTATCGACGAGTGGATCGCCGTGCGCCGCAAGGTCGATCCCAACGGCGTGTTCGCCTCCGACATGGCCCGACGCTTGGAGCTGCTGTAAATGCTTGACTCCGTAGGCAATCCGCAGACCATCCTGCTGCTCGGCGGTACCTCCGAGATCGGTCTGGCGATCTGTGAGCGCTACCTGCGCACCGCGCCGGCACGCATCGTGCTGGC
This sequence comes from Mycobacterium sp., assembly GCA_040511335.1. Taxonomy (GTDB): domain Bacteria; phylum Actinomycetota; class Actinomycetes; order Mycobacteriales; family Mycobacteriaceae; genus Mycobacterium. Next base: position 1,912 of record JBEVHG010000180.1, read on the forward strand.
GGCGCTGCCCGACGACCCAGGCCGTGACGACGCCGTCGCGCAGATGACCAACGCCGGCGCCCGCTCCGTCGAGGTGATCGACTTCGACGCCGTCGACACCGAGAGCCATCCCAAGGTGATCGGAAAGGCTTTCAATGACGGCGGCGGCCCCAGAGATATAGACGTCGCAATCGTGGCGTTCGGCCTGCTCGGTGACGCCGAAGAACTGTGGCAGAACCAGCGCAAGGCGGTGCAGATCGCCGAGATCAACTACACCGCAGCGGTTTCGGTCGGCGTGCTGCTCGGCGAGAAGATGCGCGCACAGGGGTTCGGGCAGATCATCGCGATGAGCTCCGCGGCCGGCGAGCGGGTTCGGCGGTCCAACTTCGTCTACGGCTCCACCAAGGCCGGCCTGGACGGCTTCTACCTCGGTCTTGGAGAAGCCCTGCGCGAGTACGGCGTTCGGGTGCTGGTCATCCGGCCGGGGCAGGTGCGAACCCGGCTGAGCGCGCACGTCAAGGAACCACCACTCACCGTCGACAAGGAGTACGTCGCCGACCTGGCGGTCACGGCATCGGCCAAAGGCAAGGAACTGGTATGGGCGCCGGGGGCGTTCAGGTACGTGATGATGGTGTTGCGGCACATACCGCGGCCCATCTTCCGCAAGCTCCCCATCTGATGCGCGGCGCGCTGGCCGTCATCGGCCAGATGACGGTGGCGGTCGTCGTGGCGGTGGTTGTCGCGGTGGTCTCCCTGGTCGCCATAGCCCGAGTGGAGTGGCCGGCCTACAACTCCTCGAACCAATTGCACGCGCTGACCACCGTCGGCCAATTCGGTTGCCTGGCAGGTCTGCTCGCAGCGGGCTGGATGTGGCGACGTGGACGGCACCGACTGGCGCAGGGCGCGGCGGTGGTGTTCCTGTCCGCGTTCTCGGTCGTCACGCTGGGGATGCCGTTGGGCGCCACCAAGCTGTACCTGTTCGGCATCTCCGTCGACCAGCAATTCCGCACCGAGTACGTGACCCGGCTTGCCGACAGCGCCGCACTGCACGACATGACCTACATCGGTCTGCCGCCCTTCTACCCGCCGGGGTGGTTCTGGATCGGCGGCCGTCTGGCGGCGATGACCGGCACTCCCGCGTGGGAGATGTTCAAGCCGTGGGCCATCGTCTCGATCACCGCGGCCATCGCTGTGGCATTGGTGTTGTGGGCGAGCATGATTCGCTTCGAGTACGCGTTGATCGTGTCGACGGCCACCGCCGCGGCGACATTGGCGTATTCGCCGGCCGAGCCCTATTCCGCGATCATCACGGTGCTGCTGCCGCCGATCTTCGTGCTGGCCTGGTCCGGATTGCGGGGTGGCACCCGAAGCGGTGGTTGGGCCGCGGTGATCGGCGTCGGCATCTTCCTCGGTTTCGCCGCGCTGTTCTACACGCTGCTGCTGGCCTACAGCGCATTCACGCTGACGATCATGGCGGTGCTGCTCGCAGTCACCCGCAAGCGTCTGGATCCGCTGTTGCGCCTTGCGGTCATCACAGTGATCGCCGGAGCGATCGCGCTGATCGGCTGGCTGCCGTACCTGTTGGCCGCAATCGGCGGATCGCCGGCCGATACCGGCACCGCCCAGCACTACCTGCCGTCCGACGGCGCGCAACTGTCCTTCCCGATGCTTCAGTTCACGCTGCTCGGCGCGCTGTGCATGCTCGGCACGCTGTGGCTGGTGGTCCGCGCCCGCACCTCCACCCGTGCCGGTGCGCTGGCCATCGCGGTGCTTGCCGTCTACGCGTGGTCGCTGCTGTCCATGCTCACCACGCTGGCGGGCACCACGCTGCTGTCGTTCCGGCTGCAGTCGACGCTGACCGTGCTGCTGACCGCCGCCGGTGCGTTCGGGTTCATCGAGGCCACGCTGGCGATCGCCCGGCGCTACCACCCGGAAACGGGGCGTCGCATCGTCACCGCGGCCGGGGCGCTCGGCGCGATCGGCGCGATGACGTTCAGCCAGGACATTCCCGACGTACTGCGGCCCGACATCATCGTCGCCTACACCGACACCGACGGATACGGGCAGCGGGCCGATCGTCGCCCGCCCGGCGCGGAGCGCTACTACCGCGAGATCGACGCTAAGATCCACGAGGCGACGGGCCGGCCGCGCAACCAGACCGTGGTGCTCACCGCCGACTACAGCTTGCTGTCGTACTACCCCTACTACGGGTTCCAGGGCCTCACATCGCACTACGCCAATCCGCTGGCGCAGTTCGACAAGCGGGCCGATGCCATCGAAAGCTGGGCGACGCTGACCAGCGCCGAGGAGTTCATCGCCGCGCTCGACGCGCTGCCGTGGGAACCGCCGACGGTGTTCCTGATGCGCCGCGGCGCGAACGACACCTACACGCTGCGGCTCGCGTCCGACGTCTACCCCAACCAACCCAACGTCCGGCGCTACCACGTGGAACTGGACTCCGCGTTGTTCGACGACCCACGCTTCGATGTCTCCAGCGTTGGGCCGTTCGTGCTGGCCATCCGGGAGCCAGCCGCCGATGGCTAGCGAGGCGCCGGCACAGGCGGGGCAATTACCATCAAGCCCCGTGGTCCGAAAGATTGCGATGGGTACCAACCATCGGACCGCGCGGATCATCGCGATCGTCGCCGGGTTGCTCGGCGCCGCGTTGGCACTGGCCACTCCCCTGCTGCCGGTCGAGCAAACCACCGCACAACTGAACTGGCCGCAGAACGGCGTGCTGCAAAGCGTCAACGCGCCGCTAATCGGATACGTGGCCACCGACCTGACCATCACCGTGCCGTGCCAGGTGGCGGCCGGACTGGCCGGGCCGCAAAACCACGGCAAGACCGTGCTGCTGTCCACGGTGCCCAAGCAAGCACGCAAGGCGGTCGACCGCGGGCTGCTGATCGAGCGGGTCAACAACGACCTGCTCGTCATCGTCCGCAACACCCCGGTGGTCAGCGCGCCGATGAGCCAGGTGCTGAGCCCGGAGTGTGAACGGCTGACGTTCACCGCACATGCCGACAAGGTCACCGGCGAATTCGTGGGGCTGGTGCAGGGACCCGACGCCGACGACCCCGGCGACCCACTGCGCGGCGAGCGCAGCGGATACGACTTCCGTCCGCAGATCGTCGGGGTGTTCACCGATCTGTCCGGGCCCGCGCCGCCGGGCCTGGAATTCTCCGCGATGATCGACACCCGCTACAGCAGCTCGCCGACGCTGTTGAAGCTGCTGGCGATGATCATCGGCGTGGCGATGACGGTCATCGCGCTCGCCGCCCTGCACGTGCTGGACACTTCGGACGGCATGCGGCACCGGCGCTTCCTGCCGCCGCGGTGGTGGTCGTTGACCCCGCTGGACGGTCTGGTGACGGCGGTTCTGGTGTGGTGGCATTTCGTCGGCGCCAACACCGCCGACGATGGCTACATCCTGACCATGGCCCGGGTGTCCGAGCACGCCGGCTACATGGCCAACTACTACCGATGGTTCGGCACCCCGGAGGCGCCGTTCGGCTGGTACTACGACCTGCTGGCCCTGTGGACCCACGTCAGCACCAACAGCGCATGGGTTCGGCTGCCGACGCTGGTGATGGCGCTGGCGTGCTGGTGGGTGATCAGCCGCGAGGTCATCCCACGGCTCGGCAACGCCGTGAAGACGAGCCGGGGCGCCGCGTGGACGGCCGCCGGCATGTTCCTGGCATTCTGGCTACCACTCAACAACGGGCTGCGGCCCGAACCCATTATCGCGCTTGGCATTCTGCTGACGTGGTGCTCGGTGGAGCGCGGCGTGGCCACGTCCCGGCTGCTACCGGTGGCCATCGCGATCATCATCGGTGCGCTCACCCTGTTCTCCGGACCAACCGGCATCGCGTCGGTCGGCGCCCTACTGGTGGCCATCGGACCGCTGAAAACCATTGTGGCGCGGCACACCTCGCGGTTCGGCTACCTGGCGTTGCTGGCACCGGTCCTGGCCGCCTGCACCGTTCCCATCATTTTGATCTTCAGAGATCAGACGCTGGCCTCCGAGCTACAGGCCAGCTCCTTCAAGGCCGCGGTCGGCCCGAGCCTGAGCTGGTTCGACGAACCCACCCGCTACGAGCGATTGTTCATGGCCACCCCCGACGGCTCGGTGGCCCGCCGCTTCGCGGTGCTGGCCATACTGCTTGCGCTGGCCGTCTCGGTGGCGATGTCCTTGCGCAAGGGCAGGATTCCGGGCACCGCCGCCGGCCCGAGCCGACGGGTCATCGGCATCACCATCATCTCGTTCCTGGCGATGATGTTCACCCCGACCAAGTGGACGCACCACTTCGGGGTCTTCGCGGGCCTGGCCGGATCGCTGGGTGCGCTGGCAGCCGTCGCGGTGACGGCCGCCGCGATGCGGTCGCGACGCAACCGCGCGATTTTCGCCGCTGCGGTGCTGTTCGTGATGGCGCTGTCCTTCGCCAGCGTCAACGGCTGGTGGTACGTCTCCAACTTCGGGGTGCCGTGGTCAAACGCGTTCCCGGAGTGGAGGTTCGGCTTCACCACCATCCTGCTCGGACTCTCGGTCGTCGCCCTGCTGGTGGCCGCCTGGTTCCACTTCTCCGGCCGAGACTCCTCGCCGCCCGACGGTGCTGCCCGGCGCTGGTTGCGAATCGTGCAGTTGCCGTTGGCGATTGCTGCCTGGGTGCTGGTCGTCTTCGAGGTGCTGTCACTGACACTGGCCATGATCGACCAATACCCGGCATGGTCGGTGGGCCGCTCCAACCTGGAGGCGATGACCGGTAAGACCTGCGGCATGGCCAACGACGTGATGGTCGAGCGGGACCCCAACGCCGACATGCTCACTCCCGACGGCGTGCCCATCGGCGACGGGCTGGGCTCCGTCACCGCCCAGGGCTTCAGCCCCAATGGCATCCCCTCGGACGTCTCGGCCGACCCGGTGATGGAACCGCCCGGGGGCGGTAGCTTCGTCGAGAGCGACGACGAACTGGTGACCAGTAGCGAAGCCGGCACCGAGGGCGGCACCACGGCCGCGGCGGGCGTCAACGGATCGCGGGCCCGGCTGCCCTACGGCCTCGACCCCGCCCGTACCCCGGTGATGGGCAGCTGGCGCAGCGGCACCCAGCAGCCGGCGGCGCTGCGCTCGGCGTGGTATCGGCTGCCGCCCCGGGATCAGGCCGGGCCGCTGCTCGTGGTGACGGCCGCCGGGCGTTTCGATCCGGGTGAGGTGGTCGTGCAGTGGGCCACCGAGGACGGAGACGATGCAGACCCGGCCGGCGGCATCGGGTTCGCCGATGTCGGGGCGGCCCCGGCATGGCGCAACCTGCGGGCTCCGCTGGCCGCGATACCCCGGGACGCGACACAGGTGAGACTGGTGACCACCGACGACGACCTGTCACCGCAACACTGGATCGCGCTCACCCCGCCGCGGGTCCCGCAGCTGGACACCCTGCAGGATGTGGTCGGCTCGCAGGACCCGGTGCTATTGGACTGGCTGGTGGGGATGGCGTTCCCGTGTCAGCGCCCGTACGACCACGAGAACGGCGTCACCGAGGTGCCGAAGTGGCGGATCCTGCCGGACCGGTTCGGCGCCGAAGCCAACTCACCCGTGATGGACAACATTGGCGGCGGCCCGCTCGGCATCACCGAACTACTGCTGCGCGCAACCACGGTTCCGACCTATCTGCGTGACGACTGGTTCCGCGACTGGGGCGCGCTGCAGCAGCTCACGCCTTACTACCCGGACGCTGAGCCGGCGCGGCTGGATCTCGGTTCGGCAACACGGAGCGGGCTGTGGAGCCCGGCGCCGCTGCGGCATTAGATGGGTCGCATACCATCGTCCCTCGTGCCCGGTGATGAGCGACTTGCGCGAAGAACATCGGGCACTGATGAGCGACTTGCGCGAAGAACATCGGGCACTGATGAGCGAACCTATCGGTTCGCGCGCCTGATTGCCGTCGTCGCGGGCATTGCCGGGGTGCTGCTGTGCGCACTGGCACCGCTGCTGCCGGTCAAGCAGACCACCGCCACCATCGTCTGGCCACAGGCTCCCGGCCCGGACGGGCTGGTCAGCCAGATCATCGCCCCGCTGGTGTCCGGGGCGCCGCAGGCGCTCGACGTCTCGATCCCGTGCCGGGCGATCGCCACCCTCCCGGCCGCCGGTGGCCTGGTGTTTTCCACCGTTCCGTCCGGCGGTATCGACGCCAGCCGCAACGGCCTTTTCGTCCGCGCCAATGCCGATGTCGTGGTGGTCGCGTTCCGTGACTCGGTGGCCGCGGTCGCACCCCGGGACACGGTGGCCGCGGGAGCCTGCAGCACGCTGCACATCTGGGCCGACGTGGGCGGGGCCGGCGCCGACTTCGTCGGCATCCCCGGCGCGACCGGCACCCTGGCGGCCGAGAAGAAACCCCAGATCGCGGGCGTGTTCACCGACCTCGAGGTGGCCGCGCAGCCGGGACTGTCCGCGCGCATTGACGTCGACACCCGCTTCATCACGTCGCCGACGGCACTCAAGCTGGCGGCCATGGTGCTCGGTGTCGCCTGCGTGGTGGCCTCGATCGCGGCGTTGGCCGTGCTGGACCGGCGCTCTGGTCGGCGGCTCCCTGGCGCGTGGCGACGGTTCTGGCGGGTCGGCGTGGCGACCTGGATCGCCGATAACGGCGTCATCGGCACGCTGCTGCTGTGGCATGTGATCGGTGCCGTCTCCTCTGACGACGGCTACAACCTGACCATTGCGCGGGTGTCGGGCGAGGCCGGCTACACCGCCAACTACTTCCGCTATTTCGGAGCGACCGAAGCGCCGTTCGACTGGTACCAGTCGGTGC
>JBEVHG010000181.1:0-9575 GCA_040511335.1 Mycobacterium sp.
CGGAGTATCGCAGCGGCACAACACCTTTTTCCAGATGGCCGGGAATTTCTCGTTCGGCGACTACTTCAAACGCCGCGCCATCGAACTGGCGTGGATGCTGCTGACCAACCCCGTTGAGCAGGGCGGCTACGGGATGGATCCCGAAAGACTGTGGGCGACCGTCTATCTGGATGACGACGAAGCAGTTGAGCTCTGGCAGGAGGTGGCGGGGCTGCCGGCAGAGCGGATCCAGCGCCGCGGTATGGCCGACAACTACTGGTCGATGGGCATCCCCGGACCGTGCGGGCCGTGCTCGGAGATCTATTACGACCGGGGCCCGGATTACGGGGTCGGCGGCGGACCGGTGGCCAACGAGGACCGCTACCTCGAGATCTGGAATCTCGTGTTCATGCAGAACGAACGCGGTGAGGGCACGTCCAAGGAGGACTTCGAGATCCTCGGGCCGTTGCCGCGCAAGAACATCGACACCGGCATGGGTGTCGAGCGCGTAGCGTTCCTGCTGCAGGGTGTGGACAACGTGTACGAGACCGACCTGCTGCGTCCGGTCATCGACAAGGTCGCCGCCGTGGCGCCGCGCGGCTATAGCGTCGGCAGCCATGAGGACGATGTGCGCTACCGGGTCATCGCCGACCACAGCCGCACCGCGGCGATCCTGATCGGCGACGGAGTCAGCCCCGGCAACGACGGCCGCGGGTATGTGTTGCGGCGACTGCTGCGCCGGGTGATCCGGTCGGCGAAGCTGTTGGGTATCGACACCCCGATCGTCGGAGATCTGATGACGACGGTGCGCGACGCGATGGGCCCGTCGTATCCGGAACTGGTCAACGATTTCGACCGGATCCACCGCATCGCGGTGGCCGAGGAGACCGCGTTCAACCGCACCCTGGCGTCGGGCTCGCGACTCTTCGAGGAGGCCGCGAGCGCGACGAAGGCTTCGGGCACCACCGTTCTGTCCGGAACCGACGCTTTCACGCTGCACGACACCTATGGCTTCCCGCTCGAGCTCACCCTCGAGATGGCCGCCGAGGCCGGCCTCTCGGTCGACGAGGCAGGCTTCCTTGGGCTGATGGCCGAGCAGCGCCAGCGCGCCAAGGCCGACGCAGCCGCCCGCAAGCAGGCCCACAGCGACCTGTCCGCCTATCGCGAGCTCGTCGACGCTGGTCCCACCGAGTTCACTGGCTTCGATGAATTGGTCTCCGAGGCAACGATTCTCGGCATCTTCGTGGACGGCAGACGGGTGCCGGTGGTGACTCACGGCGGCAACGGCAGTTTCGGCGGCTCCGCCGCCGGTGGCGACCAACCACCTGACCGTGTCGAGTTGATACTGGATCGCACCCCGTTCTACGCCGAGTCCGGCGGGCAGATCGCCGACGAGGGCTCCATCAGCGGCGCCTCTGGTGCCGCGAAGGCTGCCGTCACCGATGTGCAGAAGATCGCCAAAACGCTGTGGGCGCATCGCGTCAACGTGGAGTCGGGCGAGTTCGTCGAGGGCGACACCGTGATCGCGGCAGTCGACCCGCGGTGGCGGCACGGCGCGACGCAGGGCCATTCCGGCACCCACATGGTGCATGCCGCACTGCGACAAGTGCTGGGCCCCAATGCGGTTCAGGCCGGCTCGCTGAATCGGCCGGGGTATCTACGGTTCGACTTCAACTGGCAGGGGCCGCTCACCGAGGAGCGGCGAACCCAGATTGAAGAGGTCACCAACGAAGCCGTGGAAGCCGATTACGAGGTGCACAGCTTCACCACCGAGCTCGAGAAGGCCAAGGCGATGGGCGCGATGGCGCTCTTCGGCGAGAACTACCCCGACGAGGTTCGCGTCGTCGAGATCGGCGGCCCGTTCTCGTTGGAGCTGTGCGGCGGCACGCATGTGCACAATTCGGCACAGATCGGCCCGGTCACCATCCTCGGTGAAGCCTCGGTGGGCTCCGGCGTGCGGCGTGTCGAGGCCTACGTCGGCCTGGACTCGTTCCGCCACCTGGCGAAGGAACGCGCGCTGATGGCGGGGCTGGCGTCGTCACTGAAGGTGCCCTCCGAGGAGGTGCCGGCCCGGGTAGCCAATCTGGTGGAGCGACTCAAGGCCGCCGAGAAGGAACTCGACCGCATGCGGCTGGCCAATGCGCGGGCTGCCGCGGCGAATGCCGCCGCGGGCGCGGAGGCAATCGGTAAGGTCCGTGTCGTGGCGCAGCGGATGGCCGGCGGGATGTCGGCGGTGGATCTGCGCAGCCTGGTCGGCGACATCCGGGCAAAGCTCGGCACCGATCCGGCTGTGGTGGCGCTGATCGCCGAGGGTGAGAACGACACCGTGCCATATGTGGTCGCGGTCAACCCGGCGGCCCAGGATCTCGGTCTGCGCGCCAATGACCTGGTGAAGAACCTCGGCGCGGCGGTCAACGGGCGCGGGGGTGGCAAGGCCGATCTCGCGCAGGGTTCCGGTAAGGGATCGGCGGGGATCGACGCGGCACTGGCCGCAGTACGCGCGGAGATAGGCCGGAGCTAGCCACGTGGCCAATACCGAACATCGTCTGCCGGATCGGCCCGGGGGCGACGACCCTGGACGCGGACGACGGCTCGGTATCGATGTGGGTAGCGTTCGCATCGGGGTGGCCACCAGTGACCCGGACGGAATTCTGGCCACACCTCTGGAGACCGTGCGCCGGGATCGATCGCAGCGCGATCTGCGGCGGCTCGCACAGCTTGTCGACGAACTGGAGGCGGTTGAAGTGGTGGTGGGCCTACCGCGCACCCTCGCCGATCGGACGGGGCAGTCCGCGCAGGATGCGATCGACTTCGCCGAACTGCTGGCCGGGCGCATCGCGCCGACGCCGGTGCGGCTGGTCGACGAGCGACTGACCACCGTTACCGCGCAGCGGTCGCTTCGGGAGGCCGGCGTTCGCGCCAAGGGTCAGCGGGCCGTGATCGACCAGGTCGCAGCCGTCGGCATCCTGCAAGGCTGGCTGGATCAGCGGCGCGCCGTCCTGGCAGCGCACGGAGAGGCCGGCGATGCCTGACGACGACTGGAACAGGGAACGCGCGAAGCCGGTTGCGGTGGGACCGCCGCGGCGCCGCGCTACCCGCGCCGAGCGGATCCGCGCGGCGCACGGCCGTCGCAAGCGTCGCATCGCGACCGGTTTCTCCCTGGCCGTGCTGGTAGCGGTGGTCGTCGGGGCGGTGTTCCTCGGCTCGAAGCTGTGGCACACGGTATTCGGGGCGGGCACCACCGACTATGCCGGCGACGGGGTTTCCGATGTGGTCATCGAGGTACACGACGGCGACTCCACGACCGCCATCGGCCAGACGTTGCAGGACCACAAAGTTGTGGCGACGGTGAAGGCTTTTGTGGACGCCGCGGAGGGCAATTCCGCCATCTCCGCCATCCAGCCCGGTTTCTACAAGGTCCGGACCGAGATTCCGGCGTCCAACGCCGTTGCGCGCCTTGCCGATCCACAGAGCCGGGTAGGCAAGCTGGTGATCCCCGAGGGACGCCAGCTCGACGACATACAGGACCTCAGGACCAACGCCGTCACCGACGGCATTTTCACGCTGATCTCGAAGGCCACCTGTGTGAATCTCGACGACCATCGGCACTGCGTATCGGTGGCAGACCTACGGCAGGTGGCGGGCACCGCGGTGCCCTCGACGCTGTCGGTGCCCGATTGGGCCGCGAACGCAGTCAAGGTGCTGGGCAACGACCACCGCCGGTTGGAAGGGCTGATTTCGCCCGGCACCTGGAACATCGACCCGGCGGGATCGCCACAACAGATCCTATCCACTCTGATCGGTGCCAGCGCCACGCTGTACGCGCAGGGCGGGCTGTTGGACACCACCAACTCGCTGAACATGTCGCCGTATCAGATCCTGACCGTGGCGTCTTTGGTGCAGCGCGAGGCCAAGCCGCAGGACTTCGCGAAGGTCGCGCGCGTCATCTACAACCGGCTGGCCGAGCGCCGCACCCTGGAGTTCGACTCGACGGTGAACTACCCACTGGATCGCCAGGAGGTGGCGACCACCGATGCTGATCGGGCGCAGAAAACGCCGTGGAATACCTATGTGCACGAAGGACTTCCGGCCACGCCGATCTGCTCGCCCGGACAGCCTGCGCTGACCGCTGCCGAACACCCCGCAGCGGGGGACTGGCTGTACTTCGTCACCATCGACATGCAGGGCACCACGCTGTTCACCCGGGATTACCAGCAGCACCTCGCGAATATCGAACTGGCCAAGCGCAACGGTGTCCTCGACAGCGCGCGATAACGTTTCGGGTCCACGTAAGGCTGCGGTGCTGGGATCGCCGATCGCACATTCCCGCTCACCGCAACTGCATCTGGCCGCCTACCACGCGCTCGGTTTGGACGGCTGGACCTATGAGCGGATCGAGTGCACCGCCGACGAATTGCCGGCTCTGGTAAGCGGTTTCGGACCGGAATGGGTGGGTGTGTCGGTGACGATGCCCGGCAAGTTCGCGGCGCTGCGGTTCGCCGATCAACGCACACCCCGGGCCGAACTGATGGGGTCGGCCAACACGTTGGTGCGCTCGCCGCGGGGCTGGCGGGCCGACAACACCGATATCGACGGCGTGATGGGCGCCCTGGGCACGGCGTCGGGTCATGCGATGGTGGTGGGATCTGGCGGCACCGCTCCCGCGGTGGTGGCCGGGCTGGCCGAGCTTGGCGTGCAACGGATCACGATCCTGGCTCGCAATCATGGCAAGGCGGTGCCACTTGTGGATCTCGCCACCGGGCGCGGTGTCGCAGCCGGCTGGCAGGACATCGACAGCGCCGAACTGCCGCGGGTTATCGCAGGTGTGGACGTGGTGGTCAGCACGATCCCGGCCGATGCGGTGGCACCGTATGCGCCCGTGCTGGCCGCGACGCCGCTGCTGCTGGACGCGATCTACGATCCGTGGCCGACACCGCTGGCGTCGGCCGTCGAAGCGGCCGGCGGCCGGGTGATCAGTGGCCTGCAGATGCTGCTGCATCAGGCGTTCGCACAGGTCGAACAGTTCACGGGGCTGCCGGCGCCCAAAGAAGCGATGAGGGCGGCGCTTTTCTGACGCTAGCCTCGGTCCATGGGGGCGGGGGTGGTGTGTGTCGGTGTGCTGGCGTGGCTGGCGGCGCTGAGCGCCTATGACGTCCGGGAGCGGCGGCTGCCGAACCATCTGACGTTGCCCGGCGCCGCGGTGATCCTCGCGCTTGCCGCACTGGTGGGACGCGGCGTGCCTGCGCTGGCCGGCGCGGCCGCCCTCACCGTCCTGTATCTGGTGGTGCATCTGTCGGCGCCCGCGGCGATGGGTGCCGGTGACGTCAAGCTCGCGATCGGTGTGGGCGCGCTGACCGGTGGGTTCGGTTTTGACGTGTGGGTGCTGGCCGCCCTTGCGGCCCCGCTGCTGACCGGCGTGTGGGCGGTCGTCGCCGTCATCCGCCGCACCGGGTCGGCCGTGCCGCACGGCCCGTCCATGTGCCTGGCCAGCGCCGCGGCCGTCGCTCTGGCGATTTGTGGAGTTTGAACCGCGCTCAGCGCGGCTGACACTCCACAAATCGGACCTGCAGGCCCGACATGGGAAGATGGGACGCGTGTTGCGATGGACCACAGCTGGTGAATCCCACGGCCGCGCGTTGGTGGCCGTGGTCGAGGGCATGGTCGCCGGCGTCCAGGTCACGTCCGAGGAGATCGGTGGTCAGCTGGCCCGTCGCCGGCTGGGCTACGGCCGCGGCGCGCGGATGAAGTTCGAGCAGGACCAGGTCACCATGCTGGCCGGTGTCCGGCATGGCGTCACGCTCGGCGGCCCGATCGCGATAGAGGTCGGCAACACCGAATGGCCCAAGTGGGAAACCGTGATGGCCCCTGACCCCGTCGACCCCGCAGAGCTCGAGGACAGTGCCCGCAACGCGCCGCTGACTCGGCCGCGGCCCGGCCACGCCGACTACGCCGGCATGCTCAAGTACGGCTTCGACGACGCCCGCCCCGTGCTGGAGCGGGCCAGCGCACGCGAAACCGCGGCCCGCGTCGCAGCAGGCACCATCGCACGGGCATTCCTGCGGCAGGCGCTCAGCGTCGAGGTGCTCTCGCATGTGATCTCCATCGGTGCGTCCAAGCCGTACGACGGCCCGCCGCCGCAGGCCTCCGATCTGGCCGCCATCGATGCCAGCCCGGTGCGCGCCTTCGACAAGGACGCCGAGGCCAGGATGATCGCCGAAATCGAGGCCGCCAAGTCCGACGGCGACACGCTCGGCGGCATCGTCGAGGTGGTCGCGAACGGACTGCCGATCGGGCTCGGCTCGTTCACCAGCGGTGACAACCGTCTCGACAGCCAACTGGCCGGTGCGGTGATGGGCATCCAGGCGATCAAGGGTGTCGAGATCGGTGACGGCTTCGAAACCGCGCGCCGCCGCGGAAGCGTCGCCCACGACGAGATGTACCCCGGACCCGGCGGCGTGATGCGCTCGACGAACCGGGCGGGCGGGTTGGAAGGCGGCATGACCAACGGTCAGCCGCTACGGGTGCGCGCCGCGATGAAACCGATCTCGACGGTGCCGCGGGCGCTGGCCACCATCGACATGGCCACCGGCGAGGAGGCGGTCGCTATCCACCAGCGTTCCGACGTGTGCGCTGTCCCGGCCGCCGGCGTGGTCGTCGAGACGATGGTCGCTCTGGTGGTGGCGCGCGCCGCGCTGGAGAAGTTCGGCGGCGACTCGCTGACCGAGACGCGGGCCAACATCGACACCTACCTGCGCGCGGTGCGCACGCGAGGAGCAAGACAGCAGGAAGCCGCCCGTGAGCCATCGAGCCCGGACGTCGCACGGGCATCCGGCTGATGGCGCCAAAGGCAGTACTGATGGGCATGCCGGGATCCGGTAAGTCCACGATCGGACGCCGGCTGGCCAGGACGATGGGCCTGACGTTGCTCGACACAGACACCAAGATCGTCGAGACAACCGGTCGCACCATTGCCGACATCTTCGCCGACGACGGCGAGAAGGAGTTCCGTCGTATCGAGGAAGAAGTCGTGCGCGAGGCACTCGAATCGCACGACGGTGTGCTGTCGCTCGGCGGTGGCGCGATCACCAGCCCCGGTGTGCGCGAAGCACTTTCCGGGCACACCGTCGTCTATCTCGAGATCAGCGCCGCCGAGGGCATCCGACGCACCACCACCGGCGGCACCGTGCGCCCGCTGCTGGCCGGCGCCGATCCCGCCGAGAAGTTCCGGACGTTGAGGTCCCAGCGGGGCCCGCTGTACCGGCGGGCGGCCACGATCCGGGTCAACACCAACCGCCGAAATCCCGGTGCGGTGGTGCGCTACATCTTGTCGCGGCTGGAGAATCCGCGGGCCGATGACGCCCCGCCTAGGCGACCGCGACGACGGCGCCGCCCGTCGTGGCGCCGCACGCCCGTTTCACTGACGCCAGAGCCGTCCGAGCCTTCCACGCCGGCCAGCCCCGCTGAGTTGGCTCGCCGCGCCGAGGCCCGACATGACTGATCTCAGCGCACCGGTCACCGTCGAGGTGAAGACCGACCCGCCCTATCCGGTGGTCATCGGCACCGGCCTGATGGGGGAACTGGGCCGCTTCCTCGACGGCAGGCACAAGGTCGCGATCCTGCACCAGCCGGTGCTGGCGCAGACCGCTGAGGCTATCCGTAACCACCTGTCCGACAAAGGAACCGACGCACATCGCATCGAGATCCCCGATGCCGAAGCCGGTAAAGAGCTGCCCGTCGTCGGGTTCATCTGGGAGGTGCTGGGCCGCATCGGCGTCGGCCGCAAGGACGCCGTCGTCAGCCTCGGCGGGGGAGCCGCGACCGACGTCGCGGGCTTCGCCGCCGCCACCTGGTTGCGTGGAGTCGACATCGTTCACGTACCCACCACGTTGCTCGGCATGGTGGACGCCGCCGTCGGCGGGAAGACTGGCATCAACACCGAGGCGGGCAAGAACCTGGTCGGCGCATTCCACCAGCCGGCCGCGGTGCTCGTCGACCTTGCCACCCTGGAAACGTTGCCGCGCAACGAAATCGTCGCAGGCATGGCCGAAATCGTGAAGGCCGGGTTCATTGCCGACCCTGCGATCCTTGACCTCATCGAGGCCAATCCCGATGCCGCGCTGGACCCAACCGGCCAAGTTCTGCCGGAATTGATCCGCCGCGCCGTGACCGTAAAGGCCGAGGTGGTGGCGGCCGACGAGAAGGAATCGCAGCTGCGCGAAATCCTCAACTACGGCCACACTTTGGCGCACGCCATCGAGCGCCGGGAGCGCTACCAGTGGCGGCACGGCGCCGCGGTGTCGGTTGGCCTGGTGTTCGCCGCCGAATTGGGCCGGTTGTCCGGGCGGCTCGACGACGGAACCGCCGACCGGCACTGCTCAATCCTCAGCGCACTCGGCCTTCCGGTCAGCTACGACTCCGACGCGCTGCCGCAGCTGCTCGAATACATGGCCGGTGACAAGAAGACCCGTTCGGGAGTGCTGCGCTTCGTCGTCCTCGACGGGCTGGCCAAACCGGGACGGCTGGAAGGCCCGGATCCGTCATTGCTGGCGGCGGCGTACGCGGAGGTGGCACAGCCATGACGACGGTGAACGTTATCAACGGCCCCAACCTTGGCCGCCTCGGCCGCCGCGAGGCCCAGGTATACGGCAGCACAACCCACGACGATCTGGTCGCGATGATCGAGCAGGAAGCCACCGAGTTGGGGCTGAAAGCCGTTGTGCGGCAAACGGACAGCGAAGCGGAACTGCTGGACTGGATCCATCGCGCCGTCGACGCCGGCGAACCGGTGGTGCTCAATGCGGGTGCGCTGACCCACACCTCGATTGCGCTGCGGGATGCCTGTGCCGAACTACGCGCCCCGATGATCGAAGTGCACATCTCGAATGTGCATGCCCGCGAGGAGTTTCGGCACCATTCCTTCCTGAGCGCGGTGGCCACCGGCGTCATCGTCGGGCTCGGCGTGCAGGGCTATCTGCTGGCGCTGCGCTACCTCGCCATGCAGGGCTAGAGCTGCTCTTGACCTCGCCGCTCGGTCGGCGTCTCCTCGTCCGCGGGCGCGTCGGAGTGGCGCACGGCGGCGAACACGTCGGTGTCCGCGCGCTCCTCGTCGGTGGCGGCAAGGCCGTGGTGCTGCCGCGGTACCTTGTCGGCGTGCCGGTCGATGACAAAGTGCCCGACCGCTACGCCGGCGATGGCCATAAGGAAGGTAAGCAGCGCGGTGAATGCCGCGAACGTGGTGAGCTCATTGACCAGCCCACCGACATACAGGTCCTTGTAGACCAGCGAGATCAACCATGCGACCGCGCCGCTGACGATTCCGGTGAACAGGCCGGCCAGCAGCCACGTCATCGCCAGGTCCTCGCGGCGGTCGGGATCGGGGTTGGCCCGGGCGTCCGCACGGCCGTCGACGAACCCCCAGACGAACACGGCGATCGCGAAGAGCACGACGAGGGTGATGCTGATCAACCCCGCCTTGGTCTCCCACGCGTTGATGGCAGCGCCCTGCACCAATCGGATAAAGACCATCAGGGCGGCGAACACCAGTCCGCGCAGCAACCACTTACTCATGGGGCATCACCTTAGCGAGTAGCGTCAAG
>JBEVHG010000182.1:0-11660 GCA_040511335.1 Mycobacterium sp.
CGGGCGGCGCAGCAGCAGCGACACGGCGCGGTAGGCCTCGGCCTGCTTGGTCAGGTCGTCGAAGATGATCAGGACGTGCTTGCCGTCGTACATCCAGTGCTGGGCGATCGCCGAACCGGTGTACGGGGCAAGCCATTTGAATCCGGCCGAATCGGACGCGGGGGCGGCCACGATCGTCGTGTAGTCCATCGCGCCACCCTCTTCCAGCGTGCGACGCACACTGGCGATCGTGGTGCCCTTCTGGCCGATCGCGACATAGACACAGCGCACCTGCAGGTCGGGATCGCCGCTCTCCCAGTTCTGTCGCTGGTTGAGGATGGTGTCCACGCACACCGCGGTCTTGCCGGTCTTGCGGTCCCCGATGATCAGCTGACGCTGGCCACGACCGATCGGGGTCTGCGAATCAATGGCCTTGATGCCGGTCTGCAGCGGTTCCTTGACGCCTTGGCGCTGAACCACCGACGGCGCCTGCAGTTCCAGGGCACGGCGCTCATCGGTGTCGATGTCGCCGCGACCATCGATCGGGTGGCCGAGCGGATTGATCACGCGACCGAGGAAGGCGTCGCCGACCGGGACCGACAGCACCTCGCCGGTGCGCTTGACCTGTTGGCCCTCTTCGATCTTCTCGAAATCGCCCAGGATCACCGCGCCGATGTTGTGCTCGTCGAGGTTCAGCGCGACACCCAGCACGCCACCCGGGAACTCCAGCAGTTCCTGCGTCATCACCGAGGGCAGGCCCTCGACATGTGCGATACCGTCGCCGGCGTCGACGACGGTGCCGATTTCCTCGCGTTCGGTGTCAGCGGAGAAGCTGGCGACGTAGTCCTCGATCGCCCCTTGGATATCAGCAGCCGAGATAGTCAACTCTGCCATGGCTTTTCGTCTTCCTGCCTTCGGGTTTGGGTCTTTGTCGTTCTGGTCAGTCGGGCAGCCGAGTCTCAGCCGATGCCAGCCGCGACGAGAGCGAGCCGTCGATGACCTCCTCGCCGACGGCGATCATCAAGCCGCCCAAGAGTTTCGGGTTCATATGCAGCTGAACCGAGACCGGGTGGCCGTAGATGCGGGTGAGCACCTCGGTGAGCCGGTCGCGCTGTGCGTCGCTGAGCTCGGCGGCGGCGGTGACGTGGGCGACGATCTCACCGCGGCGCGCCACCGCGAGTTCGGCCAACTCCAGGACGGCCTCATCTGCGCGCTGACCGTGCAGCAGTTCTACGGTCTGCGCCAACAGTACCGCCGCGGTCGCGTTCACCTGACCACCCAGCACATTGTCCAGCAACCCGATCCGGTCGGACGCCGGCTTGGTGTAGTCGCTGAGCAGAGTATTCAGCTTCGGTTCGGACTCCAGGATGCGGCTGAAGCGGAACAGTTGGTCTTCGACTTCCGCGACCTCGTCGTCACGCTCGGCCCGCACTACCAATGCCAGCCGCGCAGCGTGCTGCATGGCCTCGGCCAGATCCGACTCGGACGACCAGCGCTGCGACACAGCGGCTTTGAGTATCTCGAGCGCATCGTCGCCGACCTCGCCCGTCAGCAGCGCCTCCAGCATGCTGACCTTCGGGCCGGCGTCGTCTGCGGGCTCGACCAGATGCTTGTTGAGCACCGTCTCGCTGGTGAGCAGCTTGGCCACCGACGCCAGATCATCGGCCAGCTTGGACAATCCGTCGGCGTTGAGGTCCGCCGTCACCTCGTCGAACCGGTCGACTACCTTGGCCAGCGACTCGCGACTGGCCGACCGCAGTTTGGCAGTGGCGGCGTCCTCGATGACCGCGTTCGACGGCGCCATCGCGTCGAGCTCGTCGAGGAACCGGTCAACGGTGGCCGACTGCCTGGCCGGATCGGACACATGGCCGCGCACCAGTTCGCTTGCGCGGCTCACCGATTCGGTACCGAGGTTTCCCCGGAGCTCGCGGATCAGCTGCTGTCGCAGCAGCTCCACCTGCTGGCCGCCCTGCACCTTGATGCGTTCGACTTCGCTGTCGGCGTGGGCCCGCAGCTGTTCGGCGATCTTCTCGGCATCGAAGCGGGCTTCCTCGAGCACCTTGGCCGTCTCGGCCTTCGCTTCTTCCAGGGCCTTCTTGTGCTCGGCCTCCGCTTGGGCCAGCTTCTTGGTCGCCTCCGCGCTGTCCACAAGCTGGGTGCGAACGGTCTGCTGACGGGTCTTCATCATGTTGCGAAGAGGTGGCACAACGTATTTCCAGAGCAGGAAGACGATTAACGCGAATCCGACCAGCTGACCGATGAACGTCGACATAGTGCTACCGCCTCGCACCCGATGCGGCCGGTGACCCCGAGACGCCTACGCCCAGTACCCGGCTGGCCAGCGTCGCGGAGAGCGACTCCACCGAAGCCTGCAGTTCGGCGGCGGTCTGCTGGCCCTGTCGGGACAACTCCTGCGCGGCGTTCTCCAGCGTTTGGGACGCCTCGGCGCTGGCCCGGGCCCGGGTTTCCTCGACGATCTTGCGTCCTTCTGCGCGGGCCTGGTCCCGGATGGCCGAGGCGTCCTTGCGTGCCTGGGCCATCGCCTTGTCGTAGTCGGCGTCGGTGGCGGCGATCCGGTCGACTATCCGCCGGTTGTCCTCGACCGTCTTGGTGACCATTTCGTCGCGTTCGTGCAGCACCTTGATGATCGGCGGCACCACGAAGGCGCCGATGACACCGAGCACGATCAGGAAGATGATCAGCACGACGAAGAAGGTGCCGTTGGGAAGGAGAAAATTGCTGGTCCCCCCGCCTTCCTCAGCGGCCAGGATGGTTGCCGTCAGGTCACCCATGATGTCGACTAGGCAACCGGGGTGGCGAAGACGAACAGCGCCATGAACGCCAGGTTGATGAAGTACGCGGCCTCGACCAGACCGACCGTGATGAAGAACGGAGTGAACAGCCGGCCCTGAGCCTCGGGCTGCCGCGCGATACCGGCGATCAGCGCGTTACCGGCGATACCGTCACCAATACCGGCACCGATCGCGCCGCCGGCCATGATGAGTCCACCGCCGATGAGAGCGCCGGCCGCGATAGTGGGATCCATTCCTTATCCTCCTTGATAACTGGTAGTACCCCTACCAGGACGGGGGTCGAGCTCGTTGCGGTTACTAGTCGTGGTGCTCATCGAGTTCCATCGATTGGCTGAAGTACAGGATCGTCAACAGGGCGAAGATGAACGCCTGAATGGCGCCGACGAACAGGTCGAAAGCCTTCCAGATCGCGTTGGGCGCCCACATGATCCACGGCGGGAACAGGGCGATCAGCGTGACCAGGATGCCGCCGGCAAAGATATTGCCGAAAAGTCGGAGCGACAACGAGATCGGCTTGGCGATTTCTTCGACGAGGTTAATGGGCGCCAGGAAGGCGACGTGGCCCTTCAGCACCTTCTTGGGATGGCCGAACAAGCCGCGCCGCCAGATGCCGGCGGCGTGGTAGGCGATGAACACGAACAGGGCAAGCGCCAGCACGAAGTTGATGTCGGAGGCCGGCGGTTTGAGCAGCTCGTGGGCGGCACCGGTGGCGTCCGTGTACTGCACGGGAAGCACCGAGAGCCAGTTCGCGGTGAGGATGAAGACGAACAGCGTCACCGCCAGCGGGAGCACGAACGGCGCGATCCGCATGCCGATCGTGCCCTCGATCTGATTGCGCATCTGGATGGTGATGGCTTCGAAGAAGAGTTGCACCCCGTTGGGTACTCCGGTAGACGTGACCTTGGCGCGCAGGAAGAATGCCAGCGCGATCACGATGACCGCGGCGATCGCGGTAGCAAGCACCGTGTCCGTGTTGACGGTGAGCCCGAACCACTCCGCCGTCTCGTGATGGCCGACCTCGATCGCCGCTTCGGCGAGGATGGTTTCAGTCATTGCGGTGTCACCTCCCCTTCGGGTCCGTCAGCGGCGCCCGCCCGCAGTTTCTTCACAACAGGCAGCGCCGTCGCGAGCACCAGCACTACCTGGAACAGGGCCATTCCGAACACCACTCCAAGTCCCTGCGGCCGGAAGATGAAAGCGATCGTCAATCCGATCACGGTCATCACCAACAACCGCGTGGCGGAGTTGAACGCCATCTTGCGTTTGAGCGGGTGGTCCTCGGCCGTGATCGACTCCACCGACCGCTGCACCAGGATGGCGTTGACCAAACCCAGCGCGAGGCCCACACCAAAGAAGACACCGACCATCGGGTGACCCAGCAGCGCGGAGGCCAGAGTGACCAACCCGGCGAGCACAACGCTGATTGCGAGCAGGCGCAATGGCCTGAAGGCTACGGACGGAAACACCAACGGCGCGTCTTGGGCTGGCGTCGTCACTGCTTCACCTCAATCCCGCGGTCACGAAAGCTGTCCGAACGATTCTGTGCGTGGCCTGCCGAGCGTATCGGAGGACGACGGGCCGCTGGAATCACCTTAGGGGCAGCTCCCTTTGTCGGTCGTTAATCCGCGCCGATCGGTCGTCAGCCGACGGCCCGGGGGGCCGGCAACCCGCGAGGCTTTTCGGGTTCTGCCCGCACCGTACCACATGGTAAACAGCCCTAAACCGGGACTACTACTTTTCGTCGTACAACTCTTCGTCACTGCGTAGCAGCGGGATCAGCGTGACGACAATCGCGACCACAATCGCCGCCAACATGACCGCGCCGGTGTATCGCGGGTCGAAGAAAATTGTGCTCGCCGCGCCCAGCGCGACGATGCCCACCCAGAGATAGATCAGCAACACCACCCGCCGATGCGAATGGCCGATCTGCAGCAGCCGGTGGTGCAGGTGCATCTTGTCCGGACTGAAGGGGCTGCGACCCGCGCGGGTGCGACGGACGATGGCCAGCAGCATGTCGAGCGCGGGCACGAACAGGACCGCTACTACCAATAGGAACGGTGAAAGCAACGCGAAGACGTCGCGTGCGCCGTAGGCGGTCTGGGAGATCGGCCCGGCCGCCGTGGTCGACGCGGCGGCCAGCATCAG
The DNA here is from genome assembly GCA_040511335.1 of Mycobacterium sp. Taxonomy (GTDB): domain Bacteria; phylum Actinomycetota; class Actinomycetes; order Mycobacteriales; family Mycobacteriaceae; genus Mycobacterium. The sequence goes on from JBEVHG010000182.1 coordinate 4,938, forward strand.
CCCAATGAGCATCGAGCCCGAGTCGCCCATGAAGATCCTGGCGGGATGGAAGTTGTGCGGCAGGAATCCCAGGCATGCGCCGGCCAGCACCACCGAGATCACCGCGGGTGGGTAGAACAGCACATCGCCGCCGTGATCGCGCAGCAGTCCGACCGAGAAGATGCAGATGGCCAGCGCGGTGATGAGCCCGAGGCCGGCGGCAAGCCCGTCGAGCCCGTCGACGAAGTTCATCGCGTTGACGATCGACACCGTCAGCGCCAGCGTCAGCAGGATCGACGACACCTGGTCAAGCACGATGGTGCCGACGCCGCCGAACGGGATGTACAGCACGCTCCACGCGACGCCCATGGTCACCAGCACGCTGGCGGCGGTGATCTGGCCGGCGAATTTCGTCAGGGCGTCCAGACCCCAGCGGTCGTCGATCAGTCCAATGCCCATGATCAGCCCGCCCGCGACGACGACCGCGGGCATGCCGGACGAGTACACGAAGCCGCGCGTGAGCGCCGGCAGCTGGGAGGCCAGCAGGACGGCCGCCACCACACCGATATACATCGCCAGCCCGCCCATCCGCGGCGTCGGCTGCAGGTGCACGTCGCGTTCCCGCGGATAGGCCACCGCACCGAGCCGGGCGGCCAGCACCCGCACCCACCCGGTCGCGAAGTAGGTGATGATCGCCGCGGTCAAACCCACCAGTGCGAGCTCGCGAAGCGGCACGCCGGCGCCGCGGTCGGAGAGCGCCAGCAAGCCGGTTACCACCGGTGAACCGTACTGCACCAACCTGTGCTCAATCCGTCAACGTCACCGGGTCCACGCCGAGAACCTCTGCGACCGCATCGACGCTCACCGGGCCCTGGCGCAGCAGGCGGGGATGCGCGCCGGTGAGGTCCACGATGGTCGACGCCGCCTGCTGCGCCGAGGGTCCGGCGTCGAGGTAGACCTCGACGAGATCACCGAGTTGATGGCGCGCGTCCTCGACGGTGACGGCGGCCGGCCGGCCGGAGATGTTGGCGCTCGACACCGCCATCGGACCCACCTCGCGGAGCACTTCGATGGCCACCGGGTGCAGCGGCATGCGCAGCATCACGGTGCCGTGGGCGTCGCCGAGATCCCATTGCAGCGACGGCGCTTGGCGCACCACCAGACTGAGCGCACCGGGCCAGAACGCCCGGATCAGTTCGCGGGCGGCGTGCGGCACGGTGTAAACCAGACCGTCGATGGTGTGCCAGGACCCGACCAGGACCGGGACCGGCATGTCGCGACCGCGTCCCTTCGCCGACAGCAGCGCGGCGACGGCGGCGCTGTCGAACGCGTCGGCGCCGATGCCGTAGACCGTGTCGGTGGGCAGCACGACCAGTCCTCCGCCGCGCACCGCGCTGATCGCCGACGCGATGCCGATCGCCCGCTGGCTTTCGTCGGCGCAGTCGAACACCTCGGTCATGACCCCTCCGTTCCGGCCTAGCCTCACCCATTCCGGGTTGCGGTGACAAAGCGGGGCCGGCCCGTCAGGTCCCACCGAGGGGTGATGTCGTCGAATCGTCCCGAGCCGGTGAACGCGTCGACGGTCGTCGCCGATGTGGTGTCGTCGTGCTCGACGGCGCACCGGCCACCGCTGCTCAGCCAGCGCCCGGCCAGTGCGACGACGGCGTTGAGGACCGTCATCCCGTCCGGCCCGCCGAACAGCGCGTGTGGCGGATCATGTTCGGCCACTTCGGGTTCCAGCGCCGCACCGTCGGGGATGTATGGCGGGTTGGCGACGACGAGATCGACGCGGCCGTCCAGTTGCCGAAGCAGTCCGGGCTGTGTCACGTCGGCGCGCAGCAGCTCGATGGGTGTGCCGGCCACGTTGCGCCGCGCATAGGCCAGCGCGTCGCGCGAGTCGTCGACCGCGATGATGCGCGCGTCGGGCCAGCGCCGGGACAGGGCAAGCGCGAGTGCGGCGGACCCCGTGCACAGGTCGACGATCAGCGGCCGCGTCGGAAGCGCCTGGGCGGTGGCCCATTCCATCAGAGCTTCGGTCTCCGGCCGCGGAATGAAGACACCCGGGCCGACGTGAACCGTGACGGGACCGAACGCGGCGGTTTCGGTGAGGTGCTGCAGCGGGATGCGCTTGCAGCGCGCGGCGATGAGATCGTCGTAGCGACTGAAGAATTCGTCGCCGGGGTCGTCGAGTGTTGCCAGCCTGGTTCGGGTGGTGCCTGCGGCGTGCGCCGCGAGTTGCTCCGCATCCACCCGCGCAGAGTCGATTCCGGCGTCGGCCAGCACCGCCGCGGCGGTGTCGATCGCCCGGCGCAGGCGCATCATGCCTGTTGCAACCTGGACTGCTTGTCGGCGGCGGCCAGCGCGTCGAAAAGCGGGTCGAGATCGCCCTGGAGGACCTGATCTAGGTTGTGCGACTTGAAGCCTATCCGGTGATCGGTGATCCGGTTCTCCGGAAAGTTGTAGGTGCGGATGCGCTCGCTGCGATCGACCGTGCGGATCTGGCTGGCCCGGTCGGCCGACGCGTCGGCCAGCGCCTGCTCCTCGGCCAGCGACTGCAGCCGCGCCGCCAGCACCTGCAGTGCGCGCGCTTTGTTCTGCAGCTGCGAGCGTTCGTTCTGGCAAGTGACGACGATGCCGGTGGGCAGGTGCGTGATCCGCACCGCCGAGTCCGTGGTGTTGACGCCCTGGCCGCCCTTGCCGGAGGACCGGTACACGTCGATACGCAGATCCGACTCGTCGATCTGCACCTGCTCGACTTCCTCGGGTTCGGGGTAGACGAGCACGCCGGCCGCCGACGTATGCACACGGCCCTGCGATTCGGTCACCGGGACCCGCTGCACCCGGTGCACGCCGCCTTCGAACTTCAGCCGCGACCAGACGCCGTCGGCGGAGTCGCCCTTGCCGGCGATGGACAGCGTGGCGTCCTTGTAGCCGCCAAGGTCTGAGGTGGTCTCGTCGAGCATCGTGACGGCCCAACCGTGCTGCTCGGCGTAGCGGATGTACATCCGCGCCAGGTCGGCGGCGAACAGCGCCGATTCCTCGCCGCCCTCGCCCGACTTCACCTCCAGGAGGATGTCGTCGGCGTCGTGGGGATCGCGGGGAGCGAGCATGTCGGTCAGCTGGTTGTCGAGTTCCTCCGCCTTGGCAGCAAGCTCGTCCACCTCGGCGGCGAACGATTCGTCGTCGGCTGCGAGTTCGCGGGCAGCGTCCAGGTCGCCGCGGGTTGTTTCCAGCTTGCGATAGGTCGCCACGATGGGCGCGAGCGCGGCGAAGCGACGACCGACCTTGCGGGCCTTTGCCGCGTCGCTGTGTAGTGCGGGGTCGGCGAGCTGGCGCTCGAGGTCGGCATGCTCGGCCAGCAACGCGTCAATCGCTCTGCCTGAATCCCGAGTCGCTTCGCTCCTGCCCGCCGAAGCACGCTGCGTCATAACCGCCTCCTTCTCTCAACGCAAACCGACGCCCGGCCTGCGCTAAGCGCGACAGATCGGGCGTCGGGATGGGAGCTATTTGTCGGCTGAGGTGTCTTGGCCGGCAGCCTTGCGCTTGCCGTAGCGCTTCTCGAAGCGCGCGACGCGGCCGCCGCTGTCAAGAATCTTCTGCTTACCGGTGTAGAAGGGGTGGCATTGGGAGCAGACCTCGACGTGGATCTGTCCGCCCTTCTTGGTGCTGCGCGTGGTGAACGTGTTGCCGCAGCCACAGTGCACAGTGGTCTCGACGTAGTCAGGGTGAATACCCGATTTCATTGGTGTCCTCTACATTCATTGGCCGCCGGGTCGCCCGTACATGACCTGGAGGTATCGGGCGTGAACCGGAACCGAGGTGACTGACGGTCCATTATGCCAGGTCAACCGCCAGCAGCCTAAACGCGTGGGCCATTGCCGCTATTCCCGCTCCGGTTTCGGCGGAACCGCAGGTTTCGTAGAAACTTAGGCAATCGAAGGTGTCGCCTGGGCGGACGGCGGGTACGTGATATGCAGCGACGTTGTTTTCTCACCCGAAGACCAGTCGCGATGGATACGAAAAAAGAGAGATGCGCGTAGCGGGTTGATCGGCACCACGGACCCCCGCCGTTGGCACACGCTCCGCGGCGGGTGTTCGTCACCGCTACATCACCTGCGCTTGCGCGCCATACGGCTCGAAGCTGGTGCCGTCACGCTTCCAGAGCACCCGGCCGTCCGGATCGACGCCGCGGGCCATCAACTCGCGCTTGAGGATCTTGTTGGTCGCGGTGGTTGGCAGGTCGTCGGCGAGCCAGACGTAGCGCGGCCACGCCTTCGGCGAGAGGTCGCGCTGCGCGGCTAGGAATTCCTCGAACTGCTCTGGCGTCAGGTCGCCGTCCTGCACCACGATCGCGGCCATCACCTGATCGCCGACGCGCTCGTCGGGAACCGGGTATACCGCCACGCGGTTGATCACCGGCAACCGCAGCAGTATCCGCTCGATCGGGGCGGCCGTCATGTTCTCACCGTCAACGCGCATCCAGTCGGCGGTGCGGCCCGCGAAGTAGATCCACCCGTCCGCGTCGCGATACGCCAGATCTCCCGACCAGTACATCCCGTGTCTCAACCGCTGAGCGGTGGAATCGCGGTCTTTGTAGTAGCCGTGGAAGAGACCGCCTCCGGCGGTATTGACCAGTTCCCCCACGGCCGCGTCCCGGTTGAGTAGGGCGCCGTTCTCGTCGAGCACCGCGACGTCACATTCCCGCAGGGTGTCTGGGTCATAAATCGCCACACCGGGGTATCCCCTGCCGATCGAACCCGGCGGACAGCCGTCCTCGCGGGTGATGATGACGGCGTTCTCCGTCGACCCGAAACCGTCCCAGACGATGCAGTCGAAGCGGCGTGCGAACTCCGCGATGTCCCGGTCACTGGCTTCGTTGCCGAACGCGACGCGCAGCGGATTGTCATGATCGTCGGGCCATTCGGGCGTCGCCAGGATGTAGGCAAGGGGCTTGCCGACATAGTTCATGAAGGTCACTCCGTAGCGGCGAAGGTCACCGAGGAACCGCGAAGCCGAGAAGGTCGCGGGCACCATCGCAGCGCCGGTAACGAGTGCCACGCCCCAGCCCGCGTAGACGCATTCGAATGAAACAGCGGCATGGACAGGTAGCAGACGTCGGACGCGGTCACCGCGTACCTGTTCGCGAGCGCGCCACCCGAGAAGAGCGGCATCATGTGCGGAACCTGGACGGCCTTCGGGTCGCCGCTGGTGCCCGAGGTGAAGATCAGCATGAACGTGTCGTCCGCGGTGACCTCGCGGTGCGGCGTCATCTCGCCGACGCCGGCAATCAGCGCAGCCCATTCAGGGCGAGACGTGTCGAGCACCTTCACACCCGGCAGCTCGACACCGTCAAGCAGATGCCGGTTGTCGGAATTGATCAGCAAGATCTGGCAGTCCACCAGGGCGATGTCTCGGGCCAGCCCGGCACCTCGGCGGGTGTCGTTGATACCGCACAGCACGTAGCCGCCCAATGCCGCGGCGGCCAGCGCCGTCAACATGTCGGGGGTGTTCCCCAGCAGCACGCCGACATGCAACGGCCGGCCGGGATCGGCAATAGCCACGAGCGCCGCAGCCTGGGCACTGGCCTCGGCGATGTGCTCGCGCCACGTCCAGCTGCGATCGCCGTAGCGCACCGCGACCGTGTCCTGCTCGGCGCGTTCGCGAAGCAATTGCTGAAGCGTGTCCGCCATGGCCAGCTCACCTCCGTTGGCTGCCGCGCTGTGGTCGGCTGCCGCGCTGCGGTGAACAGATTTTCAGATCTGTCTACCATCAATATCCTGGCAGATGGTATCCGCCTGCCAATTGGCAGAATGCACTCGGCGTGCTCTATGAGCAACGAGACCAACGGGAGGTGATCGGTGACGGGCAGCACGGCCACCAAGAAGGTCCGCGATCGCCTGATCGACGCCGCGGAAGTGTGCCTGCGCGCCAAGGGGATTCGGGCCACGACAGTGTCCGAAGTCGCCGAGGTAGCCGGCGTGTCACGTGGCTGGCTGTACCGGAACTTCCCGGACAAGGTGGCACTGTTGGGTGCCGCGATCGTGCGCCTCAACGAGGTGTACTGGTCGGAATCGCACGCGATGCTCGAACGCGTCGAGGGGCTCGATCAGCAGATCGCCGCGGGGGTGCGCCACGGACGCAGCGCCTACGACGATCCCGGCGCCCTGCTCATGAAGCTGCGGACAGACGAGCCGGAGGAGTTCGCGGCGTGCGCCGGCGCGGGCGTGGCCGGATTGGTGCCAGATCTCGCCGACTTCTGGAAGCGATATCTCGTCGCGGCGGTTGAGCGCGGCGAGATTCATCCGGACACCGACATCCCCCAGGCCTCGGAATGGGTGGCGCGGGTGCTGCTTTCGCTCACAACTGTTCCGGGTGACACCCTGGATCCGCGCGATCCGGCGCAGGTCCTGAGCTATGTGCGGCGCTACGTCATGCCCGGCCTGCGGGCCGACCCGGCGGGCTAGGCGGCCGCCAGAATCTAGTCGACGTCCATTCCACCGCCTCCCGGGGTGGTCTTGGAGACCTGCATCAGGAACTCGTAGTTGGTCTTCGTCTTGCGCAGCTGGCTCATCAGTAGGTCGATGGCCTGATGCGAGTCCAGACCCGACAGGACACGGCGCAGCTTGTGCACGACGGCGAACTCGTCGGGCGAGAGCAGCAGCTCGTCCTTGCGGGTGCCGGACGGGTTGACATCGACGGCCGGGAACACCCGGCGCTCGGAGATCTTGCGGTCGAGCTTGAGCT